>JAFGFX010000399.1 GCA_016930855.1 Sedimentisphaerales bacterium
AATCGTGGGCCAACTTGACGACCCAGCACAATAATACGCCGTCCGTCTCGCCTCGACGAGTGTATTTGTTCAAGCCCCCGGCCAACGTGCCGGCATTTCCATCGCAGATCATCTCTCCGCAACCACGCCAACGGGGATGGCTCACTGGCCGGCGAATCTGTCACCGGCGCGATCAGATCTTCTTGATCTCCTGGAGGCGGGCCTTGGTCTCCTGCTGGATGACGGCGAGCTGGTCCTTGGTGATCCCCAGGCGGTTGGCGTACTCGATGAGCAGGGTCTTCTCCGGACCGGCCAGTTTCTTGTCGGCGTAGGCCATCAGCAGCATGTCTTCGACGTTGCGGATGCGGTCCGAGAGGCGCTGCGGCGGCTGGACGGCGAAGTCGGCCTGGCCGCCGAGCTGCTTGGCCTTGATCGTCTCGAAGTAGCCGGCGGCGATCCCCTTGGCGATCCCGTCGAGCACCTTGTCCTCGATCCGCTCGGCGTTGCCGTCGGCCAGGGCGGCGCACCAGACGTTCGCCAGGTACTGGATCTTCTGCTGCTCGGTCATATCATGCTCCTTAATGGATGCTACTCGTCTCGCCTATAGGGCAGGTTCAGAATGAACCGTCGCCTAGCCGATCAAGCTCGCGTCGAACAAAGGGTGGCGATGCCACCTCGCGTCGAACAAAGGGTGGCTTTGCCACCTCGGCAAGGCGCAGCGACCAGCGGGAGCGTCGAACAGCCAACCGTGATCGCGGCGAATTGCCCGTCGCGGCAAGCGACCGCGGCGAATTGCCCGTCGCGGCAAGCGACCGCGGCGAACCAGGGGTGGCTATGCCACCGCCCGAACCAGTCTAACACGAGACCGGCCGAGTATACAGAGATTCCCGGTTGAAAAAATCGCCGCGCTGCGGCTGGTCTGGCACTGGCCGGCGGCATCCGCCGCGCCCGGGCCCGGCAGGTCAGTATCGCAGCTCCCGCAGTTGCCGGGGCCGGCCGAAGCGGTTGACGAAGAAATAGCGCAGGGCGTCGATCAGATGATCGTGCACGCCGTCCTTTTCCGGCTGTTCGCTCAGAGAGCCGCCGGCCAGCCGCTGGTAGCGCAACTGCTGGAACGCCTGGATCAGCCGCGGGCAGCGGGGCGCGATCAGCAGGTTGGTTCCGCCCACCGCCGGCCGCAGAAAGCGGCGGATCAGCTCGATGCCGTCGAGCACCTGGCTCGGCCGGCACTGGGTGGGGATGCCCAGGGCCTTGAGTTCCGTGATGGCGCTCGTCCCGGTGATCTCGTTGCGCTGCCGGCCGGCCGGATCGCAGTAGGTGGCCTCGACCGGATAGGGGTACTGCCGCTCGATCAGCCGGGTGTGCTCGGCCAGCGTGGTGCGGCTCTTGATGTGCTCGTCGATCACGAACACCCGTCCGTCGTCGTCCACCTGCAGGAACAGGCACACCAGCGGGTTGCTGTAGCCGAAGTCGATCGCCCGGTACAGCGGCAGCTCCGCCCGGTAGCCGTGCGGCCGGACGTGCAGGGCCGCGTCGAACTCGGCGAAGACGATGTCCTGCTGCTGCGGCCGCTGGCAGAGCATCTCCGTCCGCCAGGCCGCGGCGCTGGAGCGGCGCTTCTGGGCCAGGGCGTCGTCGATGCGGTAATAGCCGTTCGCCCGGCGGGCCCGGCCGCCGCAGTCGCTCCAAAGTCCGCACTGCGAGCAGGAGCGGCCCCGGCAGCGCTCGATCACCTCCCAGAGGCACCAGCGGAAGGTCCGCATCCCGGTCTCGGCCGCCAATGTGAGGATCTCCTGCATCAGGCCGTAGGGCCGGTGCAGGGTGGAGAACACCTGGACGCCCGCCGCGATGTGCGGGCGGCTCTGGGTGATGAACTGGGCGGCCTGCCAGACGCCGGGATCGAACAGCTCCACCTCGTCGCAGCGGAGCCGCTGGACGTGCAGGCCGCGGACGCTGCGGTCGGACTGGGACAGGATCTGCACCTCCGAGCGGTTGCGAAAGGTGCAGCCATTCGTCCGCAGCGGACCAAGCAGGTTCTCTTCGAAGCCGCGGGCCAGGGCGTCGGTGAGGTTCTCGTACATCCGCCGCGACTGCTCCTGGCTGCCGCCCAGGATCCGCACCCGACAGCCGGGCAGGAACAGGCATTCCAGCAGGCTGGCGATCGCCCCGAGCTGGGTCTTGCCGCCGCCGCGATTGGCCCAGATCACCGCGTCGCGGCCCAGGCCGGCCGGCCGGCAGGCGTGGGGGACCGGTGCCGGTGTGTGTAGCGAGCCGAGTGCCGGTATCTCTGCCGTTTCGGCGCCGGCGGATGGAGTGGCTGCCATGTCGCTGGAGCCGCGATCGGATGGCGTCCCGCCCAGAAAGGCGTAGGCCAGGTAGTCCAGCGGGCTGTCGTGATCGGGGCAGATCCGCTGGTCGGGGATCGTTAAGCCCCAGAAAGCCTGCACGTAGGCCGCCAACTGGGCGCGGGTCCGCGGCCGCATCCGCCGCAGCCGCTGGACCAGGGGGCGTAGGTTCTTTTGGGATAATCGTATGCCGTGTTTCATGGTTTGTCCCTCTGCCGGCGGCCAACGAAGCTCGAGGTGAGCAAAGTGTGGCGATGCCAATCGTCACTAGAAGAATATCAAAATGCAAAAATCAAAATGCAAAATGGCGGTGTCGCCTGCGGCGACGTTTAGTTTATCTTGGGGCTCTGCCCCAAACCCCGCCCATTTAACCTCCCCCCTTGGGCGAGGTGCGAATCGCACTCATAAATCGCCGCGGTCGCGGCAAGCGACCGCGGCGATCAAGGGGTGGCGATGCCACCTAGGATTGGCCGCGGGCGAGGATCCGCAGCATGTTCCAGGCCTGCTCGTCCGACATATCGGGGTTTTCTTGATCCGGTATATTCTCTGGCGGCGTCTCTGTCGCCGGCCGGCAGCGGTCGATCAGGTCCAGCGCCGCCCGCCGGACCACCTCGGGCTTGTCCGCCTGGAGCAGCTCGACCAGCTTCCAGGCCGCCGCCGGGCCGTAGCGGGCCAGGATGCTGCGGGTCTCCTGGATCGATTGCTGCTGGAGCTGCTGCATCTCGGCCAGGAACTCCTCCCGGCTCAGCCAGCGCTGCAGACGGCGCCGCGAGACGCCGAACCGCTCGCAGATCTCCTCGTTCGTCAGGGTCCCTTCGTAGAGGGCCCGTGCCACTTGCTGTTGCTGCTTGGTCAACATACTCAGTCGTCCTCCCTGTAGAATGGGCCGTTGAGCCGATCCCTTTGTTCAATCCGTTGCTTTGCCTGTGCTTGGCGGACTTTTTTAGGTGCGCGGATTCAAGTGATAAGTGCAACTTCCGCCACCGTCGGTTTGTTGGCTTGGCGGCCAAATCCAGAGAAAAATCGTTTGGGCGGCCGGGTAAAATTTGGGGCGCGGGGGGGAAATTTTCCCGGCCGGGGCCCCGAGCGATTTTTCTCGTCGCCAACATTCTATCACGCCTAATGTTACGTTGTGTTGCACTTGGTTGTTGAATCCGCAATGGTTCATTAGGATTCGGATATCCGGTGCATCTGGCCGGGATAGAGCACCTGGCAGGTGCCGCCCAGGTGCTGGACGACCACCACGTCCGGCTGGAGGTCCTCCAGCAGGTCGTCGTGCCCGCTGGCCGCCACGAAGATCGTCCGGCAGCGGTCGGCGTGCACCCGGATCTGGTGGGCCACCACTGCGGCGGTGACGCGGTCCAGCCGGTCGCAGAATTCGTCCATGACCACCGCCGGGGGGTTGGCCGCCAGGGCCAGCGCCAGTCGCAGGCGATAGCGCTGGCCGTCGCTGAGCTGGTCGGGATACTGCTGGAGAACCGAGGTCTCGCCCAGTCCGGCCGCGCCCAGCCAGTACAGGACGTCCTGCCAGGCGCCCGCGAAGCATTCGACGACGGGGCGGTCCTCGCAGAGGGTGATCCGGGCCGGATCAACGGCTCCATCCAGTCGGTTCTGGAGTTCCCGAAGCCAGAGGGTCTTGCCCGATCCGCTGGCCCCGGTCAAAAACACCACCTGGCCCGGTTCGATCCGGATGCGACTGCGTTGGATCACCGATTGCGATTCGGGCGGTGGTTCCAGGCCCAGCCATTCGTTTATTAGATTGAGCTTCGGAGCCGAGATCACCCGCCGAGCGAAGTGCTTTTCGATTTCGTAGGTAGGCATGGTTTTTTCTCCCGCTGGTTGTTTGAGGCCGCCGGCCGAGCGGCCGGATGCCGTATCATTTATCATTGGCGGACGAACCGCCCGCGATATTGCCTTGGCTCTGCCGGATTGTGTTTATATTAAGGACCGCCGCCTGTCGTGCGTTGCGGCCTCGCCCGCTGCTTTGCAGGCGAGGTGCTCATGCCAGCCGGCCCCGTCGTGATGCCCGTCTGGCCGCAGCCATCCAGCCAGCCTTGCAGACGGCGAACGATGGTTTGCACCTGCCGGCGGCTTAGGCCCCGTTTCTGCTCGATCCGCCGATAGCTTAGACCCAGCAGAAACCGGTCGTAGGCCACGCAGAGCGTCGCGGCGTTGAACAGGCGGCGGTTTTGCCAGATCCGCAGGTAGGCACCCCCGGTCAACCGCCGGATAAGCCGGCGAATCTGCCGGGAGATCTTCTTGCGGCCAA
>JAFGFX010000007.1 GCA_016930855.1 Sedimentisphaerales bacterium
CCGTAGAGGATATCCACCAGCCGCATCATGATATTATCGACGCGGCCGCCGTACCAGCCGGCGATGGCGCCCCAGAGTGTGCCGATCACGACCGAGACGGCCGCGGCGGCCAGGCCGATCCCGAGACTGACCAGCCCGCCGAACAGGCAGCGCCAGAGCAGGTTGCGGCCCAGCACGTCGTAACCGAAGGGGGCGAACTCGGACCGGAACTTGGCGACGCTCTCGGAGCCTAGACCCAGGGTCGGCGGCCGGCGGTTGTAATCCAATCTTTGGAGCTGATACTGATCGGCCGAGATGCCGAGTGTGGCCACGCAAACCAGCACGATCAGGCCCATGATCACCAGGCAGACCACCGCCGGTTTATTGCGGCGGAAACGGCGCCAGGCCCGCGAGCGGGCGGCGGATTCGACCGCGGATTCCGCGGCGGGATCGGTCTGTAATCGCACGTTACTCATCTGCATTTCTCGCCGGATTAAATCGCCGCCGTCGGCTTACCGCCGCCTCAATCGGCCTCCATCGCAATCCGCGGATCGACCAGGCTGTAGAGAACATCCACCAGCAGGTTGAATACTACGATCACCGTGGAATACACCAGCACGGTGGCCAGGATCATCCCCCGGTCCCGGTTCAGGACGCTGGCGACAAAATGCTGGCCCAGGCCGGGGATGTTAAAGATGCTTTCGACGATAAACGATCCGGTCAGCGCCGCCGCCGTGGCCGGTCCCAGGTAGCTCAGCACCGGCAAAATGGCATTCTTGAGGGCGTGTTTCCAGATGACCCGGCGTTCGGGGAGCCCCTTGGCCCGGGCGGTGCGGATATAATCGCTTTCCAGCACGTCCAGCATGCCCAGGCGGGTCAGGCGGGCGATATAGGCCATGAACGGCAGCGACAGGGTGACCGCCGGCAGCCAAAGCTGGGACAATGTGCCCCAGCCCCCCACCGGCAGCCAGCCGAGCATGACGGAGAACAAGATCAGCAGCGCCGTACCCGTCACGAAGGTCGGCAGGGATATGCCGATCAGGGACAATCCCAGGGATGTGTAATCGAACCAGCCGTTGCGCTTGACGGCGCCGATCACCCCGACGGGTACGCCCACGACCACGGCCAGGAACATGGCGGCCAGACCCAGGGAGACCGAGACGGGAAGGGCCGAGGCGATGATCTGGTTGCAGGTCCAGTCGCGATACTGCCAGGAGGGGCCAAAGTCGAGCAGCGGCGTCAGCTGCCCCCTGCCGCAGAGGAAGCGCACCGGGCCGGTCAGGTTCACCAGGTAGTCCTCATAAAATGCCAGGTTATCATCCGCCTTGTAGCGGGCCTCGATGGCCCGCTGGACCTCCGGGGAGATGTTGCGCTCGCTCTGGCCGACGAAGGGATTGCCCGGAACGGTGACGGCCATCAGGAAGGTGATGGTATAGATCGCCCAGAGCAGGATCGGGCACAGCAAAACTCGCAGGGCCAGGTGCCGCCACATGAAATGATACTCTACCTTACTATTGCTTGACTTTGCCCCGGACAAGCAGCTTTTGAGGTTCCCTTAGGTCTTTTTTTGCAGGGGGAACACCTCGGATTCCGTGCGGCCGTTCTTCAGGATCTCGGTCATCTGGGCGACGATCTCGGGCCGCTGGCCGGCCAGGTCTTGAGACTCGGCGATATCCGCCGCCAGGTTGTACAGTTCGATCTTCTGGTCGGGCTTGTTGCGGACCGCCTTCCAGTTGCCCCGGCGGACACCTTGCCGGCCGTTAAGCTCCCAATACAGATAGTCATGCCGTTTCTGCCGGTCCGGCTGGCCCCGCAGGGTGGGCAGGTAGGAAACGCCGTCGATATCCGGGGGAGGCTGCCTATCCAGCAGGTCGCAGCAGGTCGGCAGAAAGTCCCAAAAGGCCGAGACGTGATCGCTGGTGGAGCCGGCCTCGATGCGGCCGGGCCAGCGGGCGATCAGGGGCACGCGGATGCCGCCTTCGTAGACCGACCCCTTCAGGCCGCGCAGGGGCCCGGCGCTCTGGAAGAATTCCGGATCCACCCCGCCGGCGGTGGTCGGGCCGTTGTCGCTGGTGAAGATGACCAGCGTATCCTCGTCCAGGTTCAACTCCTTGAGCAGAGACATGACCCGGCCGACATCGCCGTCCAGGCGGCTGATCATCCCGGCGTAGCAGGCCCGGGGATGCTCATGGGGCACGTAGCCCCGCTTGCCGTCATAGGCCGGATCGGGCCAGCGGCCCCGATACGGGGCCAGGGACTCTGGCGGCACCTGCAGGGCGACGTGCGGTATGGTGAACGGCAGGTAGAGGAAGAACGGCCGGTCTTTATGATGGCGCCTGACGAACTGCAGCGCCTCCTCTATAATAAGGTCCTGGGAATAGACCTTTTCTTGACCGTTCTCGTTCTCAGGGATCTTGACGACCTCGTTATTGCGCCAGAGATGGTTGGGATAATACGTATGGGCCTGGCGCTGACAGATATAGCCGAAGAAGTAATCGATCCCCTGCCTGGCGGGCTCACCGGAGGTGCCAACCCGTCCCAGCCCCCATTTGCCGAAGGCCCCGGTGACGTAGCCGGCCTGCTGCAGGAGATTGGCCACCGTGACGGTGCCCTCCGCCAGCGGCCATTGGCCGCCGGTGGTGGCACCCAGTTGCCAGGCATCCTGGCCGCCGACCTGCTTGTTGTTGCGGATCTGGGCATGGCCGGTATGCAGGCCCGTCATCAGGGTGCAGCGGGACGGGGCGCAGACCGGATTGCCGGAATAATGCTGGGTGAATTTCATGCCTTCGGCGGCCAGGCGGTCGATGTGGGGGGTCTGGATCTTCTCTTGGCCGTAGCAGCCCAGGTCGCCGTAACCCAGGTCGTCCGCCAGGATATAAACAATGTTCGGTTCTCGGCGGCCGGCGGCCGGCAATTGCCCGGCGGCCCTGCCGGTCACGGCAAGGGCTCCCAGGGAATACCCAACGGTCTCGAAGAATTCTCGGCGATTCATGGCTTCCTCTCCTGTGGCAGTTACTGCCGGTCGGTCTCGATCTCGATCAGGGCCTCGCACCAGAAGCGCAGATCCCACTGGCCAAAGGCAACATCGGCGGTTATTACCGCCACCTTCCCGCCGTCCTCCGCCGGCGGGGTGACGGAAAAGACGGCGGCCGCCTCTTGTCCCGCTGGTATCGATAGTTCCCGCCGGTCCGGCTGGAACTGACAATCCCGCGGACCGTGCAGCCTGACGGCATAGGTCTGCTCGGTATCGAGATGGTTCAGGATCCTGACCTCGACGGTTGCCTCTTGGCCGGATTTGACCGTTTGGCCATAGGGATAGAAGCGGGCCCAGCGCTCGTCGATGCCGAAGTTGACCTCCGGCCAAGGGAATAGGTCCGCCAGCAGGATTTCCCGCTCCCGTAGGGTCCGGCGCATCCGCTCGATCTGGTCCGGCCGAAAGCGAAAGGGCTCCAGGACATGCTGGTTGATGCACAGGCCCTCCGGCGGCAGGATGTCTTCCAGCCGATCCAGGCAATGGAAATACCCCCGGTCTTCCCCCAGGAGATTGCGATTCAAGAGGCAATAATCGTCGATGCCGGACGGGGTAAAGGAATCGCCCAGGAAAAGGATGGCCTGGCCGCCGTTCTTTTGGGCCAGCAACGCATCGTGGTAGATTGTCTGGCCGGGGAAATGGATCATCGTCAGGTCGAATTCCCGCCAGCGGATCTGCTCGCCGTCGGCAACGGCCTGCAGGTTCGCAATGGGATTGTCGGTCAGGGCCGGCAGCCGATACCGCCGCGGGTGAACCAGGATATCCGCCGACGGGCGGCAGGCATACACCGGGCAGGACAAATCCCGGACCAGCTCGAACGCCCGGTCGGTGTGGTCGTCGTGATAGTGGGTGATAAACAGGCCGTCCAGCGACCGGATCGTGCCGTCGGCCAGCAGTTTTTTAACCGCCTCGATGATGGCCCGCGAACCGCAGTCCACCAGGAATCCGCTTTTGTCCTGGGCGACCAGCAGACGCGAGTTATGGATCGGAATGATCCAGTCGGGGGGTTTGTCATGGATGACGGCGGCATACGGCATCCAGTCGATCCGGTTGGCCGAGCCCAGGATCCGCCGGGCCAGGATATCGTACCGCTCTCGAAAAAACCAGCGACCGGCGTTGATCGACAGGTAATTGGCGTACACCGCCTGAGCCCGCTCGATCAGGCGATCGATCGCCTCGTCCGGATTGGTTATCTCCGGACCGCGGGCAGGGATCAGGATGTCCGGCCTTTGCGCCTTGACGTTCCGCAGGCTTTGGAGCAAATCCCCCAGCCGGCCGGCCCAGCCGTGATAGCCGCCGATCTGGGCCTCCGGGATGGCGTCCTGGAGGCTGTATAGATCGAACAACTTGCCGTCGCCGTAGATCAGGTCTCCCACGAAGGCATAGTTCAGGCCGTCCACCTCCACCAGGTAGGATACGGCCCCGCGGGTATAGCCCGGCGTATCCAGTACCCGGATGGGCAGATCCTGCCAGACTATCACGTCGCCGCCCTTGACCAGGCGGATTGCCGCAAGCGGCTCGGCAAGGATCTTGGTGCCCTGCTGCTGGTAATCATGGAACCGCTTTTGGGTGAAGGCCGACCAGAACTCGGCCACCCGGGTGAATTCGGCCACCTCGCCGGCCGGCACGACCGAGGCGGCTCCCCCATCCACCAGCGACCGGCCGGCCCAGACGACGTCCCGGCGGTGATGGGTAAACAGCACCATGTCGGCGTTGTCGACCTGTCCGGTCGGATCCCCGTAGACCAGCAGCGTATGGCCGGCCTTGTGGATGGCCACGCCGTTTACGGCATCCCGGACGAATGTCACGGAGGCGCCGCTGACGGGGCGGCCGGCCGCCGGGCCGCACAAGGCCAGCCAGAGCAGGACATAACCTCGAATCGATATCTTTGGGCTGGATCTCATAGAACCGATTCCCTTCGCATCCGTCGAATCCCCCTGCCGATATAGCCCCTCGGCAACGCCCCACCATCCTACGCACCGCCGCGCGACGTGTCAAAGGCATTCATCGGCGGCTCGGTCGGCTTGCCGTATCCCTGCTCGTACCATCGGAGGCCATAGATTAAGGATGAATATTATACAGAATAAGTATCGATCCATCGCCGGCCCCGGTCCCGGCCGCCTGGATCCCGCCCTCCCGGCGAATATCATTGACCCGCCCGCAGCCGCCAGAGCAGGACGCCGGGCGCCTGGATCGTCTCATCAAGAGCGGCACCGTCATCCAGCCGGCCGGAGCGCACCTGCTCCAGGTCATAGCGCCCATCCAGCCGGTACAACTGCCAAGCGGTACCGGCCAGCCGGGGGAAATTGCGGATGTGCAGTCTGATCTGCTGGTCCGCCCCGTCAAAATAGCCAATCAGTACGATCGCCTCGTTTGCCTCGGGATTCATGCCGGCACAAACGGCCGGTTGACCAGGACGGTTCATGACCGTCACGAGTCGCTGGGGGCAATCCAGCAGCATCCGGAAGGCCTTCATGGCGTAAAAGGTCTTTTTCGGCGTGGCGTGCCGGTCGAACAGGCCGAAGGGATTGGAATCGCCGCGATAGTAATTGGCGACATCGACGGGGCTGTCCTGCAGATCGATCAGGGTGCAGACGACAAAGGCCGCCCCGGCGGCGCCGCCCATCCTGTCATACCACTGCCGGCGGCGGGCCCCCTGGCCCGCTGGGCCCATCGGCGTCCAGTCGTCATCCGGCAGGTAGTTCCACTCGTTTAGATGCAGCTCGGTTTTCGTAAAGCCGTAGGAATCGAGCAGGGCCCGCAGGGCCCGCGCCTTGAGACGAAACACGTAGGGATCGCCGCTGTAGGTATGCCAGGAGAAAAAATCGAGCGGGACGTCGCCGCTGCGGCAAACGTCCAAAAACCCCGTGACAAAGTCCGTCGGGATCAGCTTGCCGTCGACCAGCTCGCCGGTGGCGCCCACCGAGGGACCGCCCACCCGCAGGTCGGGAAATGCCGCCTTGATGGTCCGGGCCGCCGTTGCGTACAGGCGATAATACTGCTGGTTGGTACCGGACCACATGTTCGGGCGGTTCTCCGGCTCGTTCCAGATCTCCCAGTAGCGGATCCCGTACTGAAAGCCGTCGCTCCAACCCTCGTTGTAATGGCGGATGATACCCAGGCAGGCCTGCGACCAGGCCGAGACATCCTCCGGCGGATGGACGTAGTATTTCCGGCGGGTCATTTCGATGCTCTCGCCCAGGCGGTACACGATACCGGCACCGGTAGCGACAATCGCCTGCAGGTAATCGTCCGTCCGGGCGAAACAGTAACTTTCTCCCAGCGTCGGATCGGCGGCCGGATCGGGAAAGACCGCGTGCATATCCACCAAGTCCCCGGCCGGCCACTCGCAGTCGTGCAGGCGGACCAGCGGGACGTCCAACTGGCGGTAATACGCCGTCAGATCGACCGTCTCGCCGAAATTGACCGGCCCGTCGTTCAGGCCGTGCAGGGGCCGAATTCTTCCAGCTTGCCGGGCGCAATCCACCTCCAGCTCCAGGCCGGCGGCCCAAACGATCCCGCCCCCAAGCACTAGGACGACAATCAGGCAAGCTATCGTTTTAGGCATGGTATGAAATCCTCGGGCGTCTGACAAAACAACGCC
The DNA here is from genome assembly GCA_016930855.1 of Sedimentisphaerales bacterium. Taxonomy (GTDB): domain Bacteria; phylum Planctomycetota; class Phycisphaerae; order Sedimentisphaerales; family SM23-30; genus JAFGFX01. The sequence continues at coordinate 6,615 of JAFGFX010000007.1, forward strand.
ACGGCGTCGCCCCACCGGCCGGGATGCCAATCAGCGTATCATGATACCATCGAATCTCGGCAAATCGCCAGAGAAAAAGGCGAGGAGTCATTGTAAGAACCTTATAAACAATAGTTTACGCAGGCCACGATCCGAGGGCCTACGCCAAGTCCAGCAAAATCCGCCTGGAACGGGATCCGACCATCCAATCAGGATGGTGTTGACAATCCGGCTGGTTTGGTCCAGGATGGACGGCCTTACGCGGCGCGCTAAATGACTGATGCGGCCACGGATCGAAAAATATATTTCACGCAAAGGCGCCAAGACGCAAAGAATCATTGTCCGGCGCGCTGCCGCTCATCGAAACCGCAAGAAGTTCTGATACGTCTTTTGGCCGGATGGGAACGCTGAGATGTCGATTCGAAACGCCATGCGATTTGTTGTGCCGGCCCTTTTGTTGACCTGCGCCGCCCTAGTCGTCCAGGCTGCGGTATAGCCCAGCGGACGAGAGGCGGTTCCGCTGCCGTCTGAGCCGTTCGATCTGTCAGACGTGCGCCTGCTGGACGTGACCTTCCGTGACGCGATGCTCCTCACCAAGCAATACCTGCACGACCTGGAGTCGGACCGGCTGCTGTGGTATTTCCGCAAAACCTCCGGCGGCATATTCGGCTGCGCGACACTTTTATCCGCCCCCTGACATCCCATCGCTAAATTTAATCACAAGCAACCTATGGCTCTAAGCCACATTCCAACCAAGAAGAAAC
>JAFGFX010000400.1 GCA_016930855.1 Sedimentisphaerales bacterium
CAGAGCACATAGGATTGATCGCCATGATCTTGCCATCAACTTTTTCCGATAAGAACCATAGTTCCGATTGGGGATACGGATTGGGTGTCCGCTGGATGATGGACCGGCTGTTCATTTGCTTGCGGGGTAGTTGAAAGTGTGCTAGGGCGCCGTCTGCTGCAGGGCGTAGAGTGTCCGGTCGGTCGCCACGTACACCACGCCGTTGGCGGCCACCGCCGTCGCGGAGACCGGGCTGTCCAGCCGGATGGAGAACAGGACCTTCTTGGTCTTGGCCGCCTGAAGGATCCAGAAATCCCGCCGGCGGGTGCCGACGTAGACCTTACCGTCGGCGACCAGCGGGGAGGCCCACATCGCACCCTCGGCATCGTGGGTCCAGTAGGTCTTTCCGGTTTCCGCGTCGAGACAGTGGATCAGGCCGCCGCAGTCGGTGATGAAGACCAGGCCGTCGGCGATCGCCGGTGTGGAACAGCAGTGCTGGCTCAGTTCGCAGGACCAGATCCGGCCGGTGGCAGTCACGTCGCCGGTCCCGGTGGCGTCGATGCATTTAAGCCACGCCTGGTTTTTGCCCCACCAGATATCCCCGCCGGCGGCGACGTAGACGCGGTTCTTGTAGAAGACCGGCATGCCCTTGATATTGCTGGGGCTGGTGGTGCGGTTGCGCAGATACTGGTGGACATCGTCCTTGGGCCCGTCGGGATCGCAATCGAACCGCCAGACCCGTCGGAGCGTCTGGACCTCGCCGGCGACCGGCGGATCGCCGAGGGCCTCGAAGGCATAGCAGACGCCGTCGCCGCCGCCGAAGAAGATGAGCGGCCTGCCGTCGATCGAGCCCAGGGCCGGTGACGACCAGGTGCTGTGAAAGATGCGGGGACCGATTCCCTCGTCGTCGCGGGCGACCAGGGCACCGGTGTCCTTGTCCAGCACGATCAGGCTGGGCGCCTGCGGCGCCCGGATGCGGCGGTGGGTGTTGTCCACGCCGTTGCTGGTGTTCAGGTAGAGGTAGCGGTCGTGCAGCAGGATGGAGCTGTGCGAGGCGTCGTGCGGATAGGTCCCCGCCTGGCGGATCATGTCGAACAGCCAGAGGATATCGGCGTCCCGCCCGGACGGCTCGATGGGATCCTGGTCGTAGGGCGCCTGGTGGCGGGCCTCGTCGCGGTAGGGCCCGTCGTTGCCGTCGGTTATTCCCTTGACGTCGAGACAGACGATCTCGCCGCGGTTGGTGTTCACGTAGACGCGGTCGCCCTCGATCGTTGGCGCCGAGACGATCCCGCCGCCCGGCCAGTCGAGGTAGGGGTCCGGCGGGCCGCTGCGGGCGACCAGCTTGGGCACCACCAGATGCCAGAGCAGATGCCCGTCCGCCTCGTCGAGACAGAGTAGGATCCCCCGGTCGCCCTGGTGGCGCGGATCGCGGGGCTTGGCGTTGTTGGTGCCGATATAGACCCTTCCGTCGGCGACAATGGGCGTGGCGTACGTCTCGGTGCCCATCGGGACGGCCCACTTAATGTTCCGGCCGGTCTCCGGATCGAAGGAATCGGGCAGGTTACTCTCCGCGGCGACCTGGTTGCGGGTGAAACGCTGGCCCCATTGCGGCTGATCCGCCGCCGCCAGCGGCCAGTTGGCCAGCGGGATAACCAGCAGTGCCAGGATTAACGTGCCCAATCCTCCACGGTGCTCGTACGGTCTGGTTGGCAGCAAAGGTGTTTCCTCGTCTTTCTGAGGGCCTCTAACACAATCGACCGGGCCGGCCCGGCAAGGACATGGTGATGCCCGAATGAGGGGTGTTGTTGGCGTGCCGCTTCGTGGAAAACATGACAGTCGTACCTAAGGGGCTGTCGATTATAAGGTTGTGGAACAGGAATCTCAGGTGCCCCCGGGTACGTTAGGCTCGATCCCTGGCCAAATCATCCAAGGGCCCGGCACGTGGCCAAGGCCTTTCTCGTGCCCTATTATAGCGGGTATTTGGCCCGGTGATACACCGAACTCGGCGATTTATCATCCTGTCGCATAAGGTTTTCGGCAGGGCAACAGGCCCGGCAGGGAAGGAAAACGTCTATGCGGACTCGTTCAGCCTTGGACCGCCACTTCCCGAAAGATGAAAAAGGCGGCGCCGGCGAGGCAGATCCCGGCCCATAGGTAATTCAGCGTCAGGCGTTGGCCCATATAGAGCATCGCAAATGCCGCGAAGACGACCATGGTGATGATCTCTTGCAGGACCTTGAGCTGGCCTAGCGAGTAGGTCTGAATCCCTATCCTGTTGGCGGGAACCTGCAGGCAGTACTCGAGAAACGCCACGCACCAGCTGGCTATGACCGCGATGACCAACGGCTTGTCCTTGAGGTCTTTCAGATGACCATACCACGCGTAGGTCATGAAAAAGTTCGAACCAACCAACAAGAAAATCGGCAGCAGCCTTGCCATAGACGCATCCTTATCTTGTCCATTGATTTGGCCAGAGAGGGGCTTTCTGGATGTGCAGACAATCCTTACGGGGTGCCGCGCCGGGTTCCCGGCATTCCCTCGGCACGTTCCGAAGGGCCGTCCCGCAGACTTGGCGGCATATTATAGATAGGGAATTCCCGGTGAGTCAAACGATTCCCCGGAAATCGGTTTGCGGCGAATTGGGCCCTCGGGCCGCCGCGGAACCCCGCCGGGCATCCGTGGGAATCCCTGGATGGCTTAGCCGATGTGCTCGATGAGGGCCGCCACCTGGGTGCTGACGATGGTCAGGTAGTCCAGGTCCAGGTGGGAATAGGACGGCTGGTCGCAGCCGTTGTCCATGTAGATCACCCCGTAGGCGCCCGCCGGGGCCATGATCGGGGCCACCATCGCCGAGCGCATCTGCTCGACGCTGGCCAGGGAGGAATCGGACGAACCGGCCGCGTCCACCAGGTTCGGCAGCAGCACGAAGGTCTCGTTCTTCATCGCCTGGCGGATCAGGCTTTTGCCGGTCAGGTTCTCCATGGTGACCGCCTCGCCGCCGCGGCTGAGGCCGCCGTGGCAGGTCAAGGGGCCCTCCGTGGTCTCGCGAAAGCCCGCCCAGATGTGATAGGCCTCGAACTGGTCGAGCAGGATCTGGGTCAGTTTCGTCAGCAGGGTTTCCTGGTCCTCCAGGCGGCAGAGGTTCTTCATCAACTCGTACATGTCATGGATCCGCGCCGGGGCCATGTGGATGACATGCTCCGGCTTGCGGCTGGTCAGGTGGCCGTAGATGCTGGGGACGCTTTCGACCGCGTGGATCAGGGTGTCGCCCAGGTCGGCGGCCGAATCGGGCGGGACCTCCGCCGTAGCCCCGGGCGATTCCAGGTGGACCTCCATGGCGAAATCGCCGATGCGGATCACGTCGCCCTCGTGCAGCGGCAGCGTCGAGATGGGCTTACTGTTGACGATGGTGCGGTTGGCCGAATCCAGGTCCCGGATCAGCCAGTTGCCGCCGGCCCCCGTGAAGATCACGGCGTGCTGGCGGGAGACCGCCCGGTCCGGCAGAAACACCTGGCTCTGGGGCTGGCGGCCGATGTAGATCGGTCCCTCGGTGAATTTCAGATCGTTGATGAGCGAATGACCTCGTTTAATCAGTAAACGCATGATCCGCCTCGCTGAAACAGACCCGAAACCGTTTCTTTCCGGGGCCGCCAAGTTGATCCCCGGCCCCAGCGCCATTGATCGAATCAGGACGCCCCCTAAGCCGTTTTTCCGCGGCCTCGCTGGCGTCGTCCACCGTCGCAGCGCCATTCACGAAGTGACAAGGGCCTCCGACACCGTGAAGGCAGGTGGCCTGCCCGAGTGTTTGGATGTCCCTGCCGCCTATTTTTAAAAGTTATACAATGTGCCCTTTTCGAACCGCCCGGAACCGGGCCTGCCAATGGTATGTATAGTATAACGCCAAATTGGTTTACTGTCAAACCGGGCAAATACCCCTTCCTCCATAGGCATACCTTGGGGCGGCCGGCTCGGACCGGATTCATCGGGGCCGTTTTTGCCGGACCCAGGCGCGGACCGCCCGCAGGGGTTGGGCGTTTAGGACATCGGCCTTGGTTGCCCAGCCCCGCTGGGCGGTCGCCACGCCGTACGACATCTGGCCCAGGCCGTGGGTATCGTGGGCGTCGGTGTTGATGACCAGCTTGACGCCCGCGTCGATCGCCTGGCGGCAGTGGATGTCGTTCAGGTCCAGCCGCAGCGGCGAGGCGCTGACCTCCATGGCCGTGTGCGTCTCGGCCGCCCGGTGGAGGATCAATTCCATGTCCAGGTCCATCGGCTCGCGAACGTGGATCATGCGGCCGGTGGGATGGCCGATGCAGTTGACGTAGGGATTGTCCATCGCCTTCAGGAGGCGGGAGGTGTTGCGCTGCCGGGGGCCGGTCAGCCCCGAGTGCACCGAGGCGATCACGAAATCCAGTTCCGCCAGTACCTCGTCGGGATAGTCCAGGGATCCGTCCATCAGGATATCCACCTCCGAGGAGATCAGCACGGTGAAGCGTTTCAGCGATTCGTTGAGTGTGCGAACGGCATCGATGCTGGCCCGCAGCCGTTTGGCGTCCAGGCCGTTGGCAATCGCCGAGCTTTGGGAGTGGTCGGAAATGGCGATGTAATGGTATCCCAGTCGCCGGGCCGCCTCGACGAGCTGGGCCACCTCGTGGCGGCCGTCGGACGCCGGCGAGTGCATGTGCAGGTCACCCTGGATGTCCTTGAGCTCAACGATGAGCGGCAGCTTGTTCTTTTGGGCACGCTCGATCTCGCCGCGGTCCTCCCGCAGGGTCGGGGCGATGTAGGCCAGGCCCAGCTTCTGGTAGATCTGGCGCTCGGTCCGGCCGGCGAGGGATTTGGCGGCGGCGGATGGTTTCTTGGCGGATGACTTCTCGGCGGATGTGCCGGCCGCGAACAGGCCGTACTCGTTCAACTTGAGATGTTTCTGGGCGGCGATCTCCCGCAGTTTCACGTTGTGGTATTTGCTGCCGGTGAAGTACTGCCAGGCGGCCCCAAAGCTCTCGGCCGGCACGATCCGGAGGTCCACCTGGACGATCTCGTTGCAGATCTCCGGCCAGGCAAACTGGATGGACGCCTTCGTCGGGCCCGCCCCCAGGACCCGCTGCACGCCCGGCAGTCGGGTAAAGGCCTCGAGGATCTTGCCGCCGTCGGCCGCCTGGGCCAGCAGGTCGATGTCGCCGACCGTCTCGCAGCCCCGCCGCAGGGAGCCGGCCACCTCGATTTCCTGGAGGCCCGGGCAGGTCCGCAGCTGCCCGACGATCAGGTCCGCCAGCGCCAGTGCCTCGGCCAGGCGGATTCGATGGCCCGCCGCGGCGAGAAACTGGATTCCCCGGGCGATGCTCTCGGCCTTCTTGGGCCCGAAGCCGGCCAGGGTCTCCAGCGATTTATCCTCGATGACCCGCTGCAGGTCCGCCAGGGTCTCGACCTTCAGATGCTTCCAGACGGCCGCGGCTGACTTGGGGCCGAAGCCGGGGATGTTCAGCAACTCCAGCAGGCCCGGCGGGATGCGGCCCAGCAGGTCCTGGTGGGCCTGGACGGCGCCGTGGTGGACGAATTCGTGGATCTTTTGCAGCGAGGATTTGCCCACGCCGGCCAGCTCGATCGGACGGCCCTGGGCCGCCAATTGGGCCACGTCCTGGGGGCAGTCGGCGATCGCCCGCGCCACCTTGCGGTAGGTGGCGATGCGAAACCGATCCTCGTCCAGGATCTCCATGATGTCGGCCATCTGCTCGAACAGATCGCTCAATCGCTGATTCGTCATCGTTCGGCACTGCTCCAATGTGTCCGGTATCATCCGCCAAAATGTATTGTACTTGCCGCCCTCATAAAATATAATATATTTTATCCAGTTGTATGTGGCTCTGTAAGGGAAAGGACAAAGGAAAAAATGGACGCGGACGAGCTGGTCCCCATTTATTGGCCGCAGGACTATCTGGAGGCCTCGTCGATCAAGCAGGCCCTCGAAGAGAAGGGCATTGCCTGTCACATCGACGGTGAGAATTTGTCCTCCCTGTCGGGCAGCGGACCCTTCGGCAGCGCCGGCCGGTGGAAAATGCAACTGATGGTGCGCTCCCGGGACGCCCAGCGTTCCCAGGAACTGATCGAATCGTCCGACTGGCCTCACTACACCTGAGCCATCCGCCCCGCCCTCGCTGGGTGATGTCCTTCGCCGCCGATGTTGCTTGTCCGGGCACAAACGCATACGTTTACGTTTGCCTGTCCGGCAGCGCCGTTCATTTTTCGTTCTGCAGGATGCGAAATTCCTGCCGGGCGCGTTTCGTTAACAGCAGCATCATGACCGCGGCAAACAGGCAGCCGTAGATCGCCAGGGAGATGTACAACTGGGCAAAGGTGGTGATCTCTCCGTACAGCCTGCTGCCGGGCACCTCGACTTCATAGCCCAGGCACATCTTGACGGGTGTTTTAAGAGCCACGATCAGCACGAACAGTTCGCATAACGTCATGATGGCGAACAGCATCATCCACGCGAAGGCCTGGTGAAAATAGAGACC
>JAFGFX010000083.1 GCA_016930855.1 Sedimentisphaerales bacterium
CAGCACCAGCCGCGGGTGGGGGTTGAAGCCCTGCGAGTAGCGCAGCGGCACCGTCGCCCGCGTCAGGGCCCGCTGCCAGCACCGAAGCGTATCGCGGTGCGACAGGAACCGCAGGTCCCCTTCGACGTCAAACCACAGGGCGACGTCCTCGGATCTCGACAAATCGACGACCGTATCCACCTCAATCGCTCGCTCGCCGCGGTCGCTTGCCGCGACGGGCAGATCGCCGCGATCTCCAGGAGCTTTCGACGCTCCCGGTGGTCGCTACCACCTGGCGAGGTGCGAATCGCACCCCTAGATCGCCGCGAGCTTGTCTGGCCAGTTGACGTCTCATACTGAGACTGCTCTATGGGCGAGAAATATTTAATCCGTGTAATCCGTGAAATCCGTGGTTTCAATTTCTTGTTGACGTCTCGTACCGGGGTGGCATCGCCACCTTATATTCGCCGCGATCCCGGTTGGCGAGGTGTCGGCTCTTCGCCTACCGCTTGTCGCCCGCCACCTCGTCGATCAATTCCTGCAGCTCGGCCCGCAGGTAGTTCGTGACCTGCTGGTCGGTGTCGAAGTTCATCACCTTGCGCGCCAGGCCGCGGCAGTAGCTCAGGGTGACCGAGCGGATCAGTTTCTTGACCTCGGGGATCATCGGCGGCGCCAGGCTCAGGCTGGTGTATCCCAGGCCCAGCAGGACCGGGATGAATTCCAGTTCCGAGGCCATCTCCCCGCAGACGTGCACGTCGATATTGGCCCGCCGGGCCGCCCGATGCACCTGCTTGATCAACTGGAGCACGGCCGGGTGGGCCGGGCTGTACAGGGAGGCGACCGTCTCGTTGACGCGGTCGACCGCGAGCGTGTACTGGATCAGGTCGTTGGTGCCGATGCTGAAGAAGTCCACCTCGTTGGCCAGGTGCTCGGCGATCAGGGCCGCCGCCGGCGTCTCGATCATGATCCCCACCGGCAGGTTGTCGTCGAAGGCGATCTGCTGCTCCTCCAGGTCCTCCTTGACCTCCGCCAGGATCCACTTGGCCTGCCGCAGCTCCATCAGGTTGGTGATCAGCGGGAACATGATCTTGATGTTGCCGTGCACCGAGGCCCGCAGGATCGCCCGGATCTGGGTCTTGAACATGCTCTGGTTCTGCAGGCAGTAGCGGATGGAGCGCAGGCCCAGGAAGGGGTTCCGCTCCGGGCTGGTCAGCCGCTTCTGGGTGAACTTGTCCGCCCCCAGGTCCATCGTGCGGATGGTGATGGGCCGCTGGCCGCAGATCTGGATGGTGTCCATGTAGGCCTGGTAGTGCTCCTGTTCGGTCGGCTCGTGATCCGCCTCCAGGTAGAGGAATTCCGTCCGGTAGAGCCCGATCCCCTCGCCGCCCTTCTGCAGGGTGATCTGGGCCTCGTAGGGAAACTCGATGTTGCCGTGCAGCGTGACGCGGGTGCCGTCCTTGGTCTCGGCCGGCAATAGCGCCAGTCCGCCCAGTTCGTGGACGTGCTCGACGATCGCCGCGGCGTATTTCTTGTATTCCTGGACGGCGGCGGCGTCCGGATTGATGATCACCGTGCCCCGGTTGCCGTCCACGATGATCGTGTCGCCGGCGGCGACCCGCTGGGTCACCTCGTTGAGGGCCACCACCGCCGGGATCCCCAGGCTGCGGGCCACGATCGCCGTATGGGAGGTTCGCCCGCCGGCGTCGGTGGCGATGCCCCGGACGAACTGCTTGTCGAAGGCGGCCGTCTGGGTGGGCGTCAGGTCGTGGGCCACCACGATCACCGGCTCGGTCAGGTGGCGCAGATCCTCCCGGCGCGAGCCCATCAAGTGGCGCAGCAGGCGTTTTTCGATGTCGTAGATGTCGTTAACCCGCTCGGAGATGTAGGAATCGGGCGTCTGGGCGAAATTCTTGGCGATGTCCCGCATGGTGACGCTGACGGCGTACTCGGCGGTGAACTTCTGCCGGCGAATCAGTTCGGCGATCCGTTTGCGCAGGGTCCGGTCCCGCAGGAAATGCAGGTGCACGGCGAAGATGTCCTTGATCTTGTTGTCCAGGTCCGCCTGGGCGATTTGCAGGGTGGAGACCTCCTGCGAGGCCTGGAGAAACGCATCGCGCAGGCGCATGACCTCCCGGCGGATCTGGGGATTGGCCACCGTGCGCCGCGGCACGCGGTAATCCTCGGCGTCCAGCATGACGGCCGAACAGGTCGCCACCCCGGAGGAGACCCCTATGCCCTTGATGATGTCCATCGATTCCGCTGCGCCCCCTGTTTTTCGTTGTGCCGTTTCGCCCTCCGGCGATCCGGCGATTGGCCCCGTCCGCCGCCGCGTGGTTCCATCCTCCGGCAGGGCGGCGTCTGGCCCGGTTTGCTGCCGGGCCGTTGCCTACTCAGGTCAGCCCCACGTGCCGGCCCGACGGTTCAGGGCGCCGCCTGCACGTCGTTGTCGTACGATTCCCGCTCCAGGATCTCCGCCAATACCTCGATCGCCTGCTCGGCGTCGGTCCCCTTGACGATCAGCTTCAATTCCGTGCCGAATTTGGCGATCAACTGGGTGATCTGATAGATACTCTTGCCGTCAACGATCAGTTCACCCTTCTGCACCTGAACTTCACTGGCAAACCCGTTGGCCCGATCGATGAATTCCACCGCCGGCCGCATGTGCAGGCCATGGGGATTCCGTATGGTGATCAGACGTTCGGAATGATTCGACGGTGCAGAATCCATGCAACCTTCCTCGGTGCACTGGGCGCCGGTTCCCGGCGGTTCGGCTGGTCCGTCCGCTCGCCGCGCGGCCGGCCGGCAACTACGGTATTACAAGCCGCTCTCCTGATTGGCGTCGTCCGCCTCCTGCAGCAGGTCCGCGACCGCCTCCTTGGTTTCCGACTGGCGCAGGAACTTGCGGAACCGGTCCCGCTGGAGGTGGGCGAACAGGCTTTCCATCGCCTCCAGATGCCGGTCCGGGTCATCCGGGGGACTCAACAGCAGCAGAATGGAATACACCGGCGCCTGGTCCAGGGCGGAAAAATCGATCCCCTCCCGGCTGCAGCCGATGGTGCCGACGATATCCTTGACGCAGGCATGCTTGATATGGGGCACGGCGATGCCCTTGCCGATGCCGGTGCTGCCCTGGTTCTCCCGCTCGACGAGCTTCTCGATGATCTCTTCGGTCCTGGCCGAAGGCAGGCGGCCGGACCGCACCAGCGATTCAACCAGTTCCCGAATCGCCCCGTCACGCACCGTGCTCTGCAAGCTTGGAACAATCGCTTCGGTCACCATGAAATCACAAAGCTTCATAAAGCCTACTCCTGCTCTGTCTCGTCCGTTTCCTCGGACGGGTGGGTTTCCATAAAGTCCACCGTCGCCTCGGCCGCACCGATCCGCTTCTTGCGATCCCGGCTTTTTTCCTTGAACCGGTTCAAGCGCCGCTCGATCTTGTCCAGGGCCGTATCAAAACAGGCATACGCATCCTCCGCCGTATGCTGCACGACAAACCGCTGATGGTTGTCCGCCTTGATGATGATCTCCATCTTATGGCTGAGCCCCTCGGCCTCCACCACCACCTCCATCTCGGAAATCCGGTTGTAAAACTTCTGCAGACGGATCAGTTTCTTCTCCACATAGTCCCGCATCGCCTCCGTCACATCCATGTGCCTGCCGGTGATATGGATATTCACCACGTTTGCTCCTTTCCGCTGCGCTATGGTCCTCGTCGCCCCGGGCGCATCCCTGCCCGTGCGATCCTGTCTTGTCCGGGACGGGCGGCCCGGCCGCCCGTCGGCATCAATTCCCGGCGGGCGCATCCGGCGTCGGGGTCGCGGCGGGCTTGCCGTCGGCCGGCGCCAAACCCGGGATCGCCGCCGCTGCCGGCCCCGGCTGCAGGTCGATCGCCTGACCCGGCAGGACCTGATGGTCCGGCACGATCACGCCCCCGCTGATGGTGAACCGCAGGGCCTCCTCGATGGTGATCGGCAGATCGATGATCTCTTCCTTCTTGACGTAGATCACGTATCCGGTCACCGGGGTCGGCGAACTGGGGATGAACACGGTGACGAGTTCCTGGCCGGTCGTCTCGGACACCTTGCGGAATCCCGATCCGGTCACCAGGCCCAGCGACCAGATCCCCTGGCGCGGATAGGGGACCGCGACCACCTTGGAGGTGAAGGAGATCTTGCGTTCGGAAAACAAGAACTCCGTCACCTGCTTGACGTAGGGATACACCTGCTTGAAGCCGGGCACCCGCTGCACCGTCCCTTCGAATACCCCCCAAAACTTCCGGCCCAGGTAGCTGGCCAGCAGCCGGCCCAGCACGTAGACCAGGATGATCGCAATAAAAAACCCAATCAGCGATTGGGGACCCTCGGCCCATTGGTTTTCCAGTTTCCAGCGCCGCATCTCCTTGCGCAGTTCGGCGGCGGCGGTCTCATCCGGTATATCATGCTCCTTACGGAATTCCGCCTGGTCGTCCGTGGATATTCCGGGGTATTTATCGGTCACATATACAACTACATATATCATCCCCCGGGTGATATGAATACTGATATTCTTCTGGATAAACTCAAAACACTTGAACAGCAGGACGATCGTCAGGACCGTGGGCAGCAGGGTCGCCAGACCGCGGAAGAAAAATCGCCTGAAGTCTTTCCAAAACCCCTCTTTATGCGCTGATCCCATTCGGGCAAACCTCACTGACGGTCCCGGCTTCGACTTCAGGTTCGGCTGTTAAACTCTAAGTCCTTGTCCAATAACGAATAACTTCACACACCGCCCCGCGGTACAAAGCATCTTAGTCTATAAAGCCGCCCGGTGCAGGTCAAGCCCAAATCCCCCCGTCCGCTTGTTTTACCCGGCCCACTGGCCGCGTCAAAACCGCCCTTGGGCGAAACCGGCCCGGCCGGGTGCATAGGACCGCTCGTGCCAACTATTCTTAACATATTGTAATCGCATTATTTACAGAAAAGTCCGCCCGGGATCGCCCCCTGTACCCGCCGCGTCAAACGACACAGGCCGGTTCAACCATACCGGAACAGCAGACGGAACCCTGGTCGCCTGGGAAGGTCTTATAAATATACTGGGCCTACCTTGTCGGCTGACGCCTCCATCCATGGTAGTTTCATGCCCGTTGACAACCACCCCACCCGGCCGCCCTAAAGGTCGATATGTCTGGTGGTATATGGTATAATGGTGAACAATGGTTAAAACCCAGAACCAAACCGCCTCCAATCCGAACATCGACGAGCTGCTGCCCAGCGACCTGCTGGCGGAGGATGAGATCGTCATCTTCGCCATCAAGCCCTCGCTCTGGACAATCCTGTTCGTCAGCTTCCGCACCGTCCTGTACGCGTCGCTGCTGGCCTTGGTCACCTTCATCGTCGGCCCGGCGATCCACCTGGCGGGCCTGAGCAGCTACATCTACCGGGCCTGCGGGGTGGTCGTCTTTGCCCGCCTGGGTTTTGCCGTGCTGCAATGGGCCAGCCGCAGTTATGTCCTGACCGACCGCCGGGTGCTCCGCATACGCGGGGTTTTCACCATCGACATCTTCCAGAGTTCCCTGGGCCGCATCCAGAACACCTTTCTGGTTTTGACGCTGGCCCAGCGGATTTTGGGTCTGGGCAACATCGAATTCACCACCGCCGGAACCGCCCAGGTCGAGGCCGTCTGGCGCCACGTCCGCCACCCCCTGGACGTCCACCGGCAGCTGCTCCGCGCCCTGAACGCCGCGACCGTTACCCCAGCCGCACCCGCGACCGGCGTCTAAATACTCCGGCGGCCACGGGCGGCGTCCCGTCCTGTGCAAGCGGCCGTCTATGGGTAATATGTTGCGAAAAATTTCCCCCCCGTCGATGCGGACCATCCCTAGCCTGCACGCAGGGAAATCTGCATTCAACATGTGTTTCGCCGATTGACTCATCCAAGGTCATCGGCAATATGCCACCTAATATCGAGCGCCCTTCGTCTCGCCTGGGACAAAGGCCAGAGGACGAAAGGACAAAGGCTTAATTCAAGTCCAGGACAACACGGAACCCG
>JAFGFX010000401.1 GCA_016930855.1 Sedimentisphaerales bacterium
CCGCCGGACCATCGACTCGCTCTGCATGCGATATTCGATCAGGGCCGCGATGGTGGTCATTTTGAGGTGATGCCGGCGGCAAAACTCGATCAACTGGGGCAGCCGGGCCATGGTGCCGTCGGGATTCATGATCTCGCAGATCACGCCCGCCGGCTGCAGGCCCGCCAGCCGGGCCAGGTCCACGGACCCCTCGGTCTGGCCGGCCCGCACCAGCACCCCCCCGTCGCGGGCCCGCAGGGGGAAGATATGCCCGGGCCGGACCAGATCCTCCGGCCGGCAGTCCGGCCGCATGACCTGGCGAATGGTGGCGGACCGGTCCGCCGCCGAGATGCCCGTGGTGGTCCCCTGCCGGGCGTCGATGGTGACCATGAACGCCGTTTGCAGCGGAGAGGTGTTTTCCGCGGTCTGGGGATGCAGATTCAACTGGTCACAGCGCCGGCTCGTCAGGGGCAGACAGATCATGCCCCTGCCGTGGCTGGCCATGAAATTGACGATCTCGGGGCTTACCCGCTCGGCGGCGCAGACCAGATCCCCCTCGTTCTCCCGGTCCTCGTCATCGACCAGAACGATCATCCGGCCGGCGCGGATCTCGTCGAGCACCTCCGGAACCGGACTGCACCAATTATCGTTGCCTGTCATCTCCGCCGGACACCTTGTAAAAAATGCGCATGCCGCCCGGTAAGGGCCCCTCGCAAAATAAGGACGGATGGCCCCACCCGGATCGTTTGATGTCGGGGCCGCTTCGGGCGGTTACCCGAACCATTTACCAGGAAACGGCCTGTGGAGCCATCGCCGTTGCCGGGTGGCCACCCCCTGAGATTATAGCCAAAATCCGCCCGCATTACAGGTGAAAAATCCCCCCTCGGCCGAATGGCCGACCATTTTGGGCCGGTCGGCTACGATTCCGATCCCGGCCGGCGGCCGCCGGCCTCGGCGTCCGCCGGGGCGGCCTTCGCCTGGGCCTGCTGCTGCTCGAATTCGCCCATGAAGCGGCTGCCCTGGCGGGTGTACTGGATCACGGTGAGCACCGCCGAGGCCGAGGCCGCCCACCAGAGCGTCTGGACGAAGTAGCGATAGCCGCCGAACCAACGAATCATCTCCGGCGCGATCAGCACCGCCAGGACCATGGACAACTGCAGGAGGGTGCTCAGCTTGCCCGAGGCGGCCGGGGTGATCTTGATCCGGCCGGTGATGAAGTACACGATCAGGAAGCCCAGGATCGTATAGAGGTCCTTGCCGATGATGATCACGACGACCACGTCCGGCAGCATCACGTGCGGAATGGCCGTCTGGGGCGCCGCCAGCAGCAGGCAGGCACAGGTGATCAGGAGCTTGTCCGCCAGCGGGTCCAGGAAGGTGCCCAGGCCGGTGATGTCGTGGTACCGTCGGGCCAGGTAGCCGTCCAGGGCGTCGCTGATGGCCATGATCAGGAAGATCAACAGCGCCCCGTAGCGGGCCCAGGGCGTGTAGTCCGGGTCGTTGACGTGCAGCATCACGATGACAAAGGGCACGATCAGCAGGATCCGCGCCAGCGTGATGCGATTCGGCCATGACATCCGCAATGTTGCCATACCAATTGCTATTGAACCTTCATTATAATAGGATCAACTCGGAAAAAGTTGGTAAGGAACGGCTCCGCGAATCCGGCGAAATGTTTTCGCCTACGCCTTTCTTTCACCGCCCCACCGCCCTGGCGGGCTTGTTGGCGAGGGCGGCGAAAGCGGACTACGGCGAAAACAATGCCACCGGGATACCTCACGTGTCTGAAATAATATAAGCCTCTGCCAACAGAGCACATAGGATTGATCGCCACGATCTTGCCATCAACTTTTTTCGATAAGAACCTTGTAATATTAACGATTCAATCGAAACGATTTACTTTCCCGCCCAGACTTGTGAGGGCAGGCGATCCCGAATAAACATTTTCACTTCCAATGCCGCCGCCTTGGCCTGTTCGGCGGTTTTTACATCAGGCCAGAATTCATGATCGTATCGCAGTTCCACCGCATAGGGAGTCAGTGGCTCCACAATCGAAAGAATAGAAGTGAAAGAGGAGTCCAGTTCAATGCAAATATCGACCAACTTAGTCAGATTATGAGTAAGAGGAAAACTGGTCTCGCGGAATAACAAGTAGGCTTTGAGATAGAGTTCGACGGCCTGCTGAGCGTGAAAGCAAGCGGCATCATACACCTGGGCCTGCCGGGCCGCTTCCATTGCGGCAAAATTACTGGCGGCCTTTCGGAGCCAACCTTGCACCAGATCAGTCCGGTTTTTCATAGATGACTTTCCCCTCGCGCAGGGCCGTGGTAACGAACGCTTCCGGTACGCGGCTCCATTGGTTCACCTCCTCCGGCGTATAAACAACCAGCTCCACTTCTACGGGTAAATCCGCCAGGATTCGATACAAAGCCACGGCACGACGATAACGGGGCTGGTCGGAATCCTGAATGATCAGAATGTCGAAATCGCTGCCGGCATGCGCCGTCCCCCGCGCTCGACTGCCGAACAAAATGATTTTTTCCGGATCGCTTACCGACCGGATACGCCGCGTCATTTCAGAAACTATGGAGGCCATTTCACTCATTTAAATAATCCCAAAATCAAAACTCACCCACAGTATATCATGTTATTGAAAAGTGTCAATCCAATCCGGCTGACTTACCCATCGCGGATTCAACTTTCAAGTGCAACACAAAGTAACTGGATATATGACAATGGGTTGGCGACGAGAAAAATCGCTTGGGACCCCAGCCGGCCAAATTGCCCCCCCGCCTGCCCCAATTTGCCCGTCTGCCCAAACGATTTTTCTCTGGATTTGGCCCCCAGCCCAACTACAGGGCTGCGGCAGGCGTTGCACTTATTACTTGAATCCGCGCATGTTTTCATGGGCAGGTTTCGATGATTATGACTCTGGAATAATAGACGTTAAAAACTCATTTGCCGAGATTGTCTTAACGCCGAGCTTGCGGGCCTTGTCGAGCTTGCTGCCCGGGTTCTCGCCGACGATGACCAGGTCGGTCTTCTTGCTGACGCTGCCGGTCGGCCGGCCGCCCTGTTGCTTGACCAGATCCTCCATGTCGCCGCGGGAGTGGCCGGCGACGGCGCCGGTGACGACGACGGTCTTGCCTTCGAGAATGCCGCCGGTTTTTTTTCGGCGCGTGGGGCCGGGCATTTTCAGGCCCACGTTACGCAGGTCCTCAATCAGTTTGCGCGTCGGGTCGGAGTGGGTGAATTTATAAATGCTTTCGGCGATGACCGGCCCGATCTCGTCGATCTGCTCCAGGTGCTCGGTGTCGGCCGCCAGCAGGGCGTCGATACTGCCCAACTCGTCGGCGAGGACCTCCGCCGCCCGGCCGCCGACGTGCAGGATCCCCAGGCCGCCCAGGACGCGGGCGAGCGGGCGGGTCTTGCTGGCAGCCAGGGCGGCGATCAGGTTGGCGGCGCTCTTTTCGCCCATCCGCTCCAGGCCGGCCAGCTCCGCCGGCGTCAGCCGATAGAGATCGGCAAAGCTCTTGACCAGGCCGGCGGCGACGAGCTGCTCGATCAGGGCGATGCCGAGCCCCTCGATATCCATCTGGTCGCGGCCGGCGAAGTGGCGGATCCGCTCGATTAGTTGAGCCGGACAGTTGGGATTGATACAGCGGACATAGACGCCGCCTTCATCCTTCTGGACGGGGCCTTTACATTCGGGACACCGGCTGGCAACCGGAAATTTATTACTGTGCCTGGGCCGTTTGTCGCCCAGGACCTCGACGACCTGCGGGATGATCTCGCCGGCCTTTTCCACCAGTACGGCGTCGCCGATGCGGACGTCCTTGCGGGCCAGTTCCTCGAAGTTGTGCAGACTGGCCCGGCTGACGGTGGTGCCGGCCAGCAGGACCGGTTCCAGGTCCGCCACGGGGGTTAAGGCGCCGGTCTTGCCGACCTGGACGCGGATATCCCGGACGATCGTCTCGGCCCGCTCGGCGGCGAACTTGTAGGCGATGCACCAGCGCGGCGCCCGCGAGGTCGCGCCCAGCGTACGCTGCTGGGCCAGGTCGTCCACCTTGACGACCATGCCGTCG
>JAFGFX010000402.1 GCA_016930855.1 Sedimentisphaerales bacterium
AAAAAAACGGACGAGGCGTTTGCCTGAGAGAGATTTATATCTTACCTTTTCTGTAGCGTTCATTATGGAACCGAGGTTGACCCGAATCCCCTTGAGGCTGTTAGGGACGTGGGATTCAGGAAACCGGCCAGCAGTGCATGGGGATACACGGCAACGCCTGGTCTTTCTGAACGCCGAACGAAGAGTATGGGTTTCGTTCCCAAGCCTAAACGCTACGCTACGACCTCGGTACGCTAAGGGCGCGTAGGCCCGGGAGCCCCGATTTGCCTCCTGGGGCTCCTCCTTTTACAGGCAACCGTTCCGGAGGGGACGATTTTCCGGTAGCCTCGAGCCGCCGCGGTGCTGACCGCGGCGGCGCGGGCACCGTCCCGCGGAGTTACCGGGACCGGCGATAATTATGTGTGGCTGGCAGGGTCTGGCTGCAGAATCAGCAGGACGTTGACGCGGCAGCCAGGCCCGGCAAAAACCATCGCCCGGGCGGGTTCGATCCGCCCGGCGAGACCATAGGCAGACGGCGAAAAACGCCATCCGCCGCGACAAGAAAAACGTTTCTCGCTCAATCGGCTTGGGGCAGAATGTCCGCAGGGGCATTCTGCCTTTTTTTGTGCGGCGAGGCGCCGGTTCGACGCGTCCGAAGGAAAACACCGGCGCCGGCGCGGCACGACCGAGGTAAACCGGCAGGAGCGCGGCACGACGGGGGCGGGAATTTTCCTTGTCGGCCCGCCGGCAGACGGTTTACAATGGCGGCCATGTTCGGGATCCTGCTCGATATCGGCTATGCCTGCTTCCTGCTGGCCACGTCACCGTTCTGGTTGTATCGGCTGATCCGGCAGGGCCGCTACCGGACCGGCTGGAAGGATCGATTGGGATTCGTCCGCCGGCGGCACTCGCCGCAGCCGGCGATCTGGATCCACGCCGTCAGCGTCGGCGAAGTGAACGCCATGGCCACGCTGATCGGCCAGTTGCGGCGGGTCCTGCCCCAGTACGAACTGCTGATCAGCGCCACGACCGACACCGGCTACGCCCGCGCCCGCACGTTGTACGGCCCAAGTCACCGGGTCTTTTTCTTTCCCTGGGATTTCAGCTTCGCCCAGAGACGCGCGTTCGAGCGCCTGCGCCCGAACCTGTGCATCCTGATGGAACTGGAGGTCTGGTACAACTTCACCGCGACGGCCCGGGCCCGGTCGGTCCCGGTGACGGTGGTCAACGGCCGGATCAGCTCGGCCAAGGGATTCCCGCGCTACCGCAAAATCGCCTTCCTGGCCCGGCCGATGTTCCGGCGGCTGGCCCTGGTGCTGGCCCAGGAGGAACTCTACGCCGAACGCTTTCGTTTCCTGGGCGTACCGGCCGAGCGCGTCCGGGTGGTCGGATCCCTCAAGTACGACACCGCCCCCGTCGACGAGCAGATCGCCGAGCTGGACGAACCCATGCGGCGGCTGCACCTGGCGACCGAGCCGCTGGTCTGGGTGGCCGGCAGCACCGGCGACCGGGAAGAGGCCGTCATCCTGGATAGCTACGCCCAGTTGCGCGGCGACAAGGCCCTGGCGGCGCTGCGCCTGGTGATCGTGCCGCGTAAGCCCGAACGCTTCGACGAGGTGGCCCGCCTGATCGAGCAGCGCGGCTACCGCCTGCTGCGCTACAGCCGCATCAAGGAAGGCCGCCATACGACGGCCGAGGAGGACCGCCGCTGCGTGATCCTGGGCGACACCATGGGCGACCTGCGGCAGTTCTACCGGCAGGCGACCGTGATCTTCGTGGGCCGCTCGCTGGTCCCCATGGGCGGTTCGGACATGATCGAGGCCGCCGCCCTCGGCAAGCCGGTCGTGATCGGACCGCATACGGACAACTTCGCCGAAACGGTGGACATCCTGCAGGCGAGCGATGCCGTGCGGATCGTTTCGAACGGCCAGGAGTTGACCAAGGCGATCCGCCAGATCCTGCTGTATCCGGCGATCGCCGAATCCCTGGGCCGGCGGGCCCGGCGGGTGATCCTGTCCCAACAGGGCGCCACCCGCCGCACGGTCGAGGCGATCGCGGAGCTTTTGGGCTACCGCCTGCCGGATCACGACGGCGGCATCGCCACGCCGATCATGCCCCCGTCGCCCGCTGACACCGCCCAGACCCCCGAGGCATAACGTATTTTACCCCGTCAAAAGCCTACGGACTGGCTCTGTCATCCAGGCGGCGTCCGGTACCCCCCGGCGGCGGCTCACAGCCGGACGGGCTTGCAGAGGTTTTGGCCGGAGACGGCGGTCCGGCCGCACATCGCGCACATGTACTTCGGCTCGCGGACGAGGGCCTTATACTCCTTGGCGTTGCTGTGCTGAAAACCGATGTTCACCAGGTAACAGAGATGCTTGTCATGTCCCGCATGCGGCATCCTGGCCTTGACCATGACGAATCCTCCCATAGTGGATGGTGCCGAATCCAACGGCGCCCCAAGGCAAAACGCCGGGGCCATACGCCCTACCCATGATTATAGCCCAGCGCAAGAGAGTGTGGCCGGACGACGTGAGATTATGTTTCACTCGCCGATGATCTTCACGAGCAGGCGTTTGCGGCGCTTGCCATCGAACTCGCCGTAGAAGATCTGCTCCCACGGCCCGAAATCGAGCCGGCCCTCGCTGACGGCGACGACCACCTCGCGGCCCATGATGGTGCGCTTCAGATGGGCGTCGGCGTTGTCCTCGTAGCCGTTGTGCCGGTAGCGGTCGTAGGGTTTTTCCGGGGCGAGGCCCTCGAGCCACTCCTCGAAATCGGCGTGCAGGCCCGGCTCGTCGTCGTTGATGAACACGCTGGCCGTGATGTGCATGGCGTTGACCAGGCACAACCCCTCCCGGATGCCGCTGTCGGCCAGGCACTGCTGGACCCGGTCGGTAATATTGATCAACTGCCGCCGCCGGGGCACCTCGAACCACAATTCCTGGCGATAGCTTTTCATCTCGGTACAGTCTCCTTTCGGGAAGATTTTACCGGGCCGGCGATCGGCGGCAGGCGTCAATCAGGGCGCCGTAGACGGCCCGGCGGTGTCCGGCGTCGTTCATCGCCTCCGGGTGCCACTGAACGAACAGGCCGAAGGGCCCGTCGGTCCGCTCCAGGGCCTCTGCGACGCCGTCGGCGCTGCGGGCCGCGATCCGCAGGCCCGCGCCGAGCGCCGCGACCGCCTGGTGATGGCTGGAATAAACGCGAGCTTCGCCGCGTTGCAGTATTTGATACAACCGGCTGTCCGGCTCGATGATGACCTTGTGACGGACCGCGTCGCCCCGATGGACCACCATCGTGCCCACCTGGCTGGGGATGTCCTGGATCAATGTGCCGCCGCGCACCACGTTGGTCAGTTGCATCCCCAGGCAAACGCCCAGCAGGGGCTTGCCGGATTCGTACCAGCGCTCGGCCAGACGGCTCTCCCAGGCGAACCGCAGCGGCGGCACCTCCTCGACGGAACTGTGGGGCGTCTGGCCGTAGGCCGCCGGGGGGATGTCCGCCCCGCCGATGAGCACCAAGCCATCCAGCAGCGCTAGATAGCGCTCCACGAGGGTCTTATCGGCCAGGCTGGGAATGAGGACCGGCACGCCGCCGCTCTCGCTGACCGCCTCGATATAGGCATAGGGCACGACCGACGCGGCGGCCAGGGCCGGTTGCTCGGGACAATCCGGCGGGGTCGGCTGCGCGTCCCTTGCCGGGCGATAGACGCTGCTGATACCGATCAGCGGCTTGGGCAAGTCCGCCGGCGATTGGCAACCCGCCCCCGCCACCAGCAGGAGCCAGACGGCCAGAATCCCATAGCCGGCCGGCCGCCACAAGCGCCGCAGCGCTATTGATCGAAAACGTACTGTCATGACGCGATCCTTTTCAAACGGAAGCCAATTTCACCATCTACCGCCAACGGCGGCGTTGTCACGGGCAACGCCGGCTGACGAGGTTATGAAACGGCCTGGCGTCAGGATATCGCCATCCAACCATGGCGGCAACGGCAAATTCCCGCACCGGGGCCTCCGCCAACCGCGTCCGTTGACTTTGCCGCCGGGGGCGATAAAATAGCTGGTTTGACCAGGGATCAAGACCCGCCGCCTCCGGCCTCCGCGCCCGGATCGGCACACCCGGCCGCGGACAAGACAAGGCTCAGCTTCGTGACCGAAACACCAGCCAAAAAACGCAAACGGCCCAAAAAGAATCACCCGGTTGCGGATTATCTTTTTTACCTGCTGGTGCGGGTGTTGGCCCTGTTCATCCAGATGGCCCCGGTCGACACCTCCCTGCGGTTCGCCCGCGGCCTGGGTCGCTACCTCTATCGCCTCTACGGCCGCGGCCGGCGGCGGGCCCTGGAAAACCTCCGCCTGAGCTTTCCCGAGCACGACGACGCCTGGCGGCAGCGCACCTGCCGGCGCAGCTTCGAACACATCGTCATGCTGGCCTTCGATGTGCTCTATACGACCCGGCTGGTGCGGTTGTCCACCTGGACCCGCTACCTGGAGTTCACCGAGCTGGAAGAACCGCTGGAACGGTTTCTTTCCGGCCGGGGGCTGATCCTAGTGACGGCCCATTACGGCAACTTCGAGATCCTCGGTTACGCCCTGGCCACCTTCGGCCTGGAAAGCTACAGCATCGCCCGGCCGATCGACAATCCCTACATCAACCGCTACCTGCTGGGCGTCCGCCAGCGGCAGGGGCAGATCATCATCGACAAAAAAGGGGCGACCGACTCGATGCTGCACATCCTGGATTCCGGGGCCGTGCTGGGTTTCATCGCCGACCAGAACGCCGGCCGCAAGGGGATCTTTGTCGATTTCTTCGGCCGCCAGGCCAGCACCTACAAGAGCATCGGCCTGCTGGCCATGACCTACGACCTGCCCATCGTGGTCGGGTTCGCCCGCCGCCTCGGCGATCGATACCGCTTCCAGATCGGCTCCAAGCAGGTGATCCGCCCGGAGGACTGGAAGGACCGCCCCGACCCGCTGCGCTGGATCACGGCCGAATACACCCGGGCGATCGAGGGAATCGTCCGCGACGATCCGGAACAATACTGGTGGGTGCATCGGCGATGGAAGACCCGTCCGCCGGCCGAAACCGCTCGAACCTGAAACGTTGGCCCCGCGGCACGGAGGGATTCCCCTTCGCTGTAGGGCCAAAAAGGAGAGCAAGCGATGAATACCCGCACTATCCCGATTTTGCTCTGGATGTTGACAGCCGCGGTGTGGTGCCAGACTAAATCCGTCACGGCGGATCCCAATGATCCGCGGTCCGATCCCAATTTCCAGTTCGCCGAGCCGGCCGAGGCCCAGGCGCTGCTGGCCCGGTCGGACGATTTTCTTATCACCCTAAGTCCCTTCGATCGGGCGGTGCGGATGAAGATGGACCACCCGGTCAGCCCCGAGCAGTTTCGCCGGTTCTGCCAGGAGTCCGTTCGCCCCTGGCGGGATGCGGACCGCCGGCGGCTCGAACCGCTCCTGCGGGAGGTCCAAATCCGCCTGGCGGGCTATTGCCTGCGGTTTCCGGGGCGCATCCTGCTGATCCAAACCAGCGGCCGGGAGGAGGCCAACGCGGCGTACACCCGGCAGAATGCGATTATCCTGCCCCAGAATATCATTAATCGGTATCCCGCCGGATCGCTGCGCAACCTGCTGATTCACGAATTGTTCCACGTCTTTAGCCGCTACAATCCGGACCGGCGGGACCTGCTGTACGGGGCCATCGGCTTCGAGCCCGGCGCATCCCTCGAACTGCCGGCGGAGTTGGCCCGGCGCAAAATAACCAATCCCGACGCCCCGGAGATCCGACACACCCTTGGCGTAACCTACCAGGGCCGCCCCTGCCGGGTGGCGCCGGTGCTCTATGCCCGCCGGGACACCTACGATGCCAACCGGGGCGGCGAACTGTTCGATTACCTGGTCTTCAAGCTGATGGTGGTGGAACAAACCGGCGAGACCTGGACCGCCAAACGCCAGGGGCCGGAGCCCCTGCTGCTCGATCCGGACCAGGTAACCGGCTTCTACGAGGCCATCGGGCGCAACACCCAGTACACCATCCACCCGGAGGAGATCCTGGCGGAGAATTTCGTCCTGCTGGTCAACGACCGCCGCGACCTGGCCAGCCCGGCCGTGATCGAATCCATGCGGAAGATTCTAACGGCGGCGCCGGCGGTTCCGGATTAACACGGAAAATTCCGGATTAGATCGCGGTCAATATTTGGCAAAAACTGAAGCCGTTCCCCCTCGACACATCCAAACCGCCCTTAACGGCCTTCAAGCCGCAACGGATTACGGTGTATAAAAAAGAGGTTATTATCGAATAAAATTGATGGGAACATCTCGGCGATAAGGCGTAAGT
>JAFGFX010000008.1 GCA_016930855.1 Sedimentisphaerales bacterium
GGACGGCCGCCGCCCGGGTCGCCGAGGTGCTCGAGCTGCTGGGCGTGGACGGCCGGCGGGACGTGGAGATGATCCGGCGAACCGAGGTGGACTATTGGCCGGCGCCTCTCGTGCGGCGCCCGGTCGGATCCGAGCGGTAAACGGTACCGTTCGTCAATCGACAGGGACGGCGGCGGGACGCAAACTGCGATTAACCAGATAACCAAATAACCAAATAACGATCAAACACCCAAGGGGATCAATCCCCGTTACATAAGGATACAAACTTGACTCGAGAAATGCTTATCAACGTGGCCCAGGAGGAGGAGTGCCGCATCGCGGTGGTGGAGAAATCCCAACTGGAAGAACTGTACGTCGAACGGCTCAGCGAAACGAGCATCGTGGGCAATATCTACAAGGCCAAGGTCGTCAATATCGAACCGGGCATCCAGGCCTGTTTTGTGGACTTCGGGATCGGCAAGAACGGCTTCCTGCACATCAGCGACCTGCAGCCGTCCTATTTCCAGGACAAGCGCCGCTCCGCCCAGAAGGAGCGGGTCGGCCGCAAGCGGCCGCGCAAGGACCGGCCCCCCATCCAGGAATGCCTCCAGCGCGGCCGGGAGATCCTCGTCCAGGTGATCAAGGGCGGGATCGGCACCAAGGGGCCCACCCTGTCGACCTACCTGTCGATCCCGGGACGGTTCCTGGTGCTGATGCCGGGGATGCACCGCATGGGCGTCTCCCGCAAGATCGAGGACGAGGCGGTCCGGGCCCGCATGCGCGAGGTGCTCAGCCAGCTCGATCCGCCCCAGGACATGGGCATCATCATCCGGACGGCGGGCATGGACCGCAACAAGAGTGAACTGCGCCGCGACCTGAATTACCTGATGCGCTTGTGGAAGACGATCGACAAGCGGATCCAGACGGTGCCGGCCCCGGCGCTGCTCTACCAGGAGTCCGACCTGGTCAAGCGGACGCTGCGGGACGTGTTCAACACCAACATCCAGCGCATCCACTGCGACACGGAGGGGACCATCAAGAAGGTCCGGGATTTCCTGCGGATCGCCATGCCCCGAACCCGCACGCGGGTGAACAAGTACGACGGCCCGGTGCCGCTGTTCGAGAAGTACCACATCGAGGAGGAGATCGAGAAGATCCATTCCCGCCACGTGCCCCTCCGGAGCGGCGGGCACCTGGTGATCGACACCACCGAGGCGATCGTGGCGATCGACGTCAACAGCGGCCGCTACCGCCAGCACGCGGACGCCGAGTCGACCTCGTTCAAGATCAACATGGAGGCGGCCCCGGAGATCGCCCGGCAGCTGCGCCTGCGCGACCTGGGCGGGGTGATCATCATCGATTTCATCGACATGATGGAAATGAAGCATCGCCGCCTGGTGGAAAAGGCCCTGCGCGACGCCGTGGCGACCGACCGGGCCCGCACCAAGATCCTGCGGATCAGCCAGTTCGGCATCGTGGAGATGACCCGCCAGCGGATGCGGCCCTCCCTCAAGCAGAGCACCTACGCCGACTGCCCCCACTGCAAGGGCAGCGGCCTGATCAAGACCCCGGAAAGCATGTCGCTGGAGATCATGCGCCGCATCCAGGGGGCGATCAACGACAAGAAGGCCACCACCATCGAGATCGACGTGGGCTGGGAGGTGGCCGATTTCCTGCACAACCGCAAGCGGTCCTACCTGGCGGAACTGGAGTCCGGCATGGGCAAGACGGTCCTCATCCGGGCGAACCGCAGCTACACCAGCGACACCTACAGCTTCCTCACCCGCGACAGCCGGGGCTCGGTGCTGACCAGCTATCCCAACGGCCGCCCGGCCGATGCCGCCGCCGGCCGGGTCAACGGCCCGACTGGAGCTCCTGCTGGTAACGGCGCATGACGGCGGCCCGGGTGACCATGCCCAGGTAGCGGTTCTTCTGGTAGCGGCTCTGCACGGGCAGGCTGTTGACGTCCAGCCGGGAGAAGATGTCCAGCACCGTATCCAGCGTTTCGTCGAAGTGCACCAGCGGCACCTTGGCCTGGGCCATCTCCCCGGCGACCAGGAAGGGGACCGCCTCCGGCTGCAGCAGGGCGGAACGCAGGTCGTGGGCCACCAGCATGCCGCGGTAGTTGCCTTCGTGGTCGGTGACGATGAAATCGGCCGTCTCGATCTCGGCGGCCTTCTTGATCACTTCCTGCAGGGGGGTGTCGTCGACCACGGTGAAGAAATGCGGCTGCAGGACCATCTGCACGTTCAGGCGGCGCAGGATGGCGGTCTTCGCCCGCGTCTCGTACTGGATGCCGCGGCGGCGGAGCTTGAGGGTGTAGATCGAGTCGCGCGACAGCAGGTGGGCGACGGCCGTGGCGACGGTGGCGGCGAACATGACCGGCATGATCACGCGATAGTTGCGGGTCATCTCGAACAGGATGATGATGGCGGTCATGGGGGCGTGGGTGGTGGCCGCCACCACGGAGGCCATGCCCACCAGGGCGTAGGTCGCCGGGGTGATCCCGGCGAACCAGCCCAGCGACTGCAACATCAGGCCGAAGCCGTAACCCACCGCGGCGCCCAGAAACAGCGACGGGGCGAAGACGCCGCCCGAGCCGCCGCTGCCCAGCGTCAGGCAGGTGGCGACGGTCTTGGCC
>JAFGFX010000403.1 GCA_016930855.1 Sedimentisphaerales bacterium
CGGACCAGCGGGAATACGCCGAGACGATCGGCAAGTCCGCCGACGCCCTGCTGCACATCATCAACGACATCCTGGATTACTCCAAGGTCGAGGCCGGGAAGATGACCATCGAGCCGGTGCCCATCGACATCCGCCAGCTGATCACCGAAGTGACCGATATCCTGGCGCCGAAGGCGGAGGAAAAGGGACTGGAATTCATTGTGCGCCAGGCGCCCGGCACGCCCGACCACGTCATCGGCGACATCGTGCGGATACGGCAGATCCTGATGAATTACGTGACCAATGCCATCAAGTTCACCCACGAGGGGCATGTCATGGTCAACATCGAATGCCGGGCCCGCACGGAGGATCAGGCGACCCTGTACTTCTCCGTGGAAGACACCGGCATCGGCATCCCGGAAAACAAGATCGAAGTCGTCTTCGACAAGTTCACCCAGGCGGATTCCTCCACCACCCGCGAATACGGCGGCACCGGCCTGGGCCTGGCCATCTCCAAGCAACTGGTGGAGCTGATGGGCGGCCAGATCGGCGTGGAAAGTCAGTTGGGATGCGGCTCCACGTTCTGGTTCGTCCTGACCCTGTCGATCGACCGGCAGGCCAAGGCACGCCCCCCGATCAAATCCAGCCTGAAGGGCACCCGGATTCTGATCATCGACGACTACGAGATCAACCGCCGGGTCCTGACCGAGCAGGTCACCAGTTGGGAGATCCCCAATGTCGCCTGCGCATCGGGCGCCGAGGCGCTGGAACAACTGCACAAGGCCAAAGAGGCCGACAATCCCTTCCACATTGCCATCGTTGACTACCACATGCCCGACATGGACGGCAAGGAGCTGGCCGCCCGGATCAAGTCCGATCCCCAGTTGCAGAACACCGTATTGGTGATGCTGTCCAGCGTGGGACGGATGGGCGAAGCCACCGAAATGCACAAGAGCGGATTCGCCGCCTACCTGGTCAAGCCCGTGCACGGCTCGCAACTGCTCGACACGCTGACCAACGTGTGGGGCGGTTATCTTCAAGGCGCAGACGCGGACGTCGAGGAGATCGCGCCCGTCCCGGACCTGTCGGTCCGCTCGCAATACAAGGCGGTCGTTCTGCTGGTCGAGGACAATCTGGTCAACCAGAAAGTGGCCGTGGGCATTTTGAAAAAGTACGGATGCCAGGTCGACGTGGCCGGCAACGGCGCCGAGGCCGTCGACATGTTCAGCCGCCACCACTACGACCTGGTGTTCATGGATTGCCAGATGCCGGAGATGGACGGCTACGAAGCGACCGCGGTGATCCGGCAAAAGCAGCAGGGGCAGGACCATATCCCCATCATCGCCATGACGGCCCATACCATGCATGGAGACAAGGAAAAATGTCTCAACGCCGGCATGGACGATTATATCCCCAAACCCGTCAAACGGGAGCATCTGCGGGAAATGCTGGACAAATGGTTCTATAGCGATCAGGATGTACCCTCGGAGATACAATCCATGACACATTCGTCGAATACGCCGGAGACATCGAGAACGCCGGAGGCGCAGGACACCCAGCAGGCCCAGAATCCGCCGGCCGCCGCCGGCGAGGGCGCCCCGCCCGAGGGAAGCCCGGCCCATTTCAATCCGCTGGGGGCCCTGAACACGCTGGACGGCGACATCCAGGCCCTGCAGGAGATCGCCGACCTGTACCTGTCGAGCACCGAGGAAAATCTGCAACAATTGCGCGATGCCTGCCAGAAGCAGGATGTGGATCTGCTTCTGCATCAGGCCCATTCGCTGAAGGGCGCCTCCGCCAACGTCGGCGCCGATCGCCTCGCGCAACTGGCCCTGGAAATCGAGCAGGTCATGAACAACCGGGATCTGGCCCAGGCCCAATCAATCTTGGACCATATCCTCGAAGAGTTTGAGCAGACTAGAGGGATCATCGAGCATTTCGACTGGGTCGCACTGCAGAAGGACGTCTAACTTTGCCGGCGCGACAGGCCCAATCCGTAAGGTCGACCCATCCTGACAACGCGACAGGCCCGCAGGACCTTCGGCGGTTGCAATCCGCGGACGGTATGATATCATCCACATCCAAGAGAACGAGATCGGACAGGGGCCGCGCATGGAAAAGGACTCTCCGCAAACCCGCTGGAACGCCTTTATGGATTCCCTGCGAACCGGGACGGACGGCACGGCCTGCATCGACCTGGACCCGGACAAGGAGATCGCCTACCTGCAAAACAGCCGGGCTCGATTCCTGCGGGTGTTTTCCCTGATACCCGACTGCGATCGGCCCCTGAGCCTGCTGGACATCGGGACCACGCCCTTTATTTTCTACATCCAGCAGCAATACCCCCGCTACCAGATTCATGCCCTGGACCGCACCGACCTGCTGGCGGACCGCTGCCGGGCCCGCGGGATCGGCTTTCACACCTGCGATCTGGATGCCCGCTCGATCCCCCTGGCGGACGCCTCCTTCGACGTGATCCTCTTTACCGAAATCCTGGAGCACATCTTCGCCCCGCCGACGGAGATCCTGCGGGAACTATTCCGGATCCTGCGCCCGGGCGGCACGCTGATCCTGAGCGTGCCCAACCTGGCCACGCTGGTCCGGCGGATCAAGTTCCTCTTCGGCCGCAGCCCGCTGGATCCGCCCGACGAGCAGATGAAGCTCGACTGGGTGCACGGCCACGGCCACATCCGCGAATACACGCGGCAGGAGATCATCGGATTGCTGCGCAACTGTCATTTCCGCATCGACCGCTGCGAATATCTCGAGTCCGCTACCGACCGGGCCGCCGGCCGGCGGCCCGGCCGCGCCTGGCACCGCTGGATCGAACCGTTCTACGGCCTGGCCGTGCGGCTGTTTGCGCCGTTTCGTCCGGTGATCCTGCTGGAATGCCGAAAGGGCGCCGACGGCACGCGCGAGCAAGGTTGACACGCCGCCGCCTGGGCGATAGGGTAGCAACCGAACGTGTCTTCGGACGCGTCGTCGGAGGAACCGCATGCCGCTGGGATGCATTGCCATTCTGCTGGCGCTGGCCGGACCCAATGAGTCCGTTCATCAAACCGATTCAGTGCGCCTGGCCGTCCACATCCAATCCAACCTCTATAGTTACACCCTGACGAACCGGGGCGCGTCCCCCATCGTTGCATTCGAGATCCCTTATTACGCCAGCTACAGCTTTACGGCGCCGGCGGGCTGGCAAATAGATGGGGCGTCGGGAATCCTCAAGGCCTGGACGGATGATCCTTCTGGCGGGATCGAACCGGAGCGATCGGGCGCCTTCTCCCTGCGGGTCAGCAGCCAGGGCGCGACGCTGGGCGAGGCGACGGCCACCGTGCGGTTTGCCGACGGACGCCAGGCGCGCCTGGAGGGCGTATGGGCTCCCGCGGCGGAATCCCGGCGGTATTACTTCTGGATCACCGGCATCCTCGCCGGCATCTTCCTGCTGCACTGTGCGATCCTGCGGTCTCGCCCGCGCCGCCCGGTGTCGCCAACTACCGCCGCCTGAGCTGCTCGGCAGCGGGCAGGAATTCGGACACCAGGATCGCCACGGCCTCGGCGATGATCGTTTTGCTGGTTTCCAGGGCCGCCGCCGGGTCCTCATCCAGGGCAAAGACGGTCGCGGCCTCGATCTTGCTGAAATAGGAATACCGGTTGCCGGGGATGCCCAGCACCCAGCGGACCTGGTTTCGGGTGTGTCGATACTTGCCCTCGACGCAGAAGAAGTAGATGTCCACCATCTTGTAGGTCTGTTCCCGCAGGATCAACAGCCGCGCCGTAATCGGGGAATCACCGGGACCCAGTTCCGGCACGTCGATGTCGATCGTGCCCATGGTCTCCACGACCGCGCCCGCCTGGCGCGAACAGACCTCCGGCGTATGGGGGACCTTGTCCTGCGGGTCGTTGTAGTACGTCACGAACAGCTCCGCCCGTCGAGGCTCCGGCGTGCCTTCCTGGCGGTAAAACGAGACATGAACGTACTCGGCGGTTCCCACATCGCTTTCCGAGGCGGATTGAAATTTATATTCCCAGCCCTGGCCAAACGACGGCAGGCGGGAAGGATCGAACTGGCTCAACGCGCGGCGGAGGTCGATGGGTTTCTTGCCGTAATAGTCGGATAGTTCCCTGAGGCCGCCGCGCAATCCGAGAGCCGCCGCCAGGAGCAATCCCGCGGCCAGCAAAAAGGGAATCGAGCAGAACCGCCGCATTCCCGTTTGGCCTCCTTTACGCGGACGCATGGTGGCCGCTCCCTTCGGCGGGAGCAACCTCTAAGGGTTCCTCCACGAACAGATGCAATTGAAACGCACAGAGGGCGGCAACGATCCCGTAGCAGGCGATCAGGGAGACTGCCGCGGCGCTGTATTTCGGCCCGGGACTCGCCGGTCCCGCGTGGGCAACGATCTGCACCAGGGCCCAGCAATACAAGCGCAGGAAATTGCA
>JAFGFX010000404.1 GCA_016930855.1 Sedimentisphaerales bacterium
TCACATTTTATGTCCCCGACGGCAAATAATTCCACTGCCATGAATATTTATCGACGGCGGCGGGATCCCGGCAGCACCCAAAAACATAACTTGTTATCTAAAAAGCACTTATGTAATCCAAAAGTAACTGCCCATCTTTGCCTCCGGATTGGTACGGCCAGTGGCATGCCGCTTTCCGGCGGGAACATCGATCTATCCTATCTGGGCCTTCAACCGGTTCATACCCTTTCTTGACCGCCGAGCCGGACATTTTTATAATGCCCTCTCCCGCCTTCGAGATATGGCAAGCAGCACAGGAGAGTTCAGGATCGATGGAAATCAGGGTCAACGGCACCGCCCGAGAGATAGCCGAAGGCGCCACGGTCGAGCAGTTGCTCACCGAGTTGTCCCTGCGCGGTCCGCTGGCGGTGGAGTTGAATCGGCAGGTATGCCCCCGGCGGCGGCACGCCGAAACCGAACTTCGGCCCGGCGATGTCGTGGAGATTGTCACGATCGTCGGCGGTGGTTGAGTCGTCGTCGGCTGAACCGACGGCGCGGCACCCGTCATCCGGGCAGGCACTGACCGGGGCGCCGGCCATGTGGGGCCACTACCTTGATGAGGTACATTGGATACATAACATGGTGATGGAATGATGAAAGATCCAACGGAATCGCAGGATATCTTACGTCTCGGCAACCACCAATTTCAGAGCCGCCTGTTCGTCGGCACCGGCAAATATGCCACTTTTGAGATCATGCAGGAGGCCCTCGCCGCCAGCGGCTGCCAGGTGGTCACCGTCGCCGTCCGCCGCGAACGGCTGCTGGACGCCCAACAGCGGAACATCCTGGACTTCATCGACCGCGACCGCTATACGCTGCTGCCCAACACGGCCGGCTGTTTTTCCGCCGAGGACGCCGTCCGCGTGGCCCGCCTGGGTCGCGAGCTCTTGGAGCTCGATTGGGTCAAGCTCGAGGTCCTCGCCGACAAGAAGACCCTCCTGCCCGATCCGCTGGGGACCCTGCAGGCCACCGAGACCCTGGTCAAGGATGGCTTCACCGTTCTGGTCTACACCAATGACGATCCGGTCATGGCCCGCAAGCTCCAGGACGCCGGCGCCACCAGCGTCATGCCCGCGGCGGCCCCCATCGGTTCCGGCCAGGGCGTTCTGAACGCCAACAACATCCGCATCATCCTGGAGAACGCCTCCGTGCCCATCATCGTCGATGCCGGCGTCGGCACCGCCAGCGATGTGACCGTGGCCATGGAACTGGGCGCCGACGGGGTGCTGCTCAATACCGGCGTGGCCGCCGCCCGGAACCCCGTCCGCATGGCCGCCGCCATGCGTCATGCCATTCAGGCCGGACGCCTGGCGTACCGGGCCGGCCGCATCCCCAAGAAACTCTACGCCACCGCCAGTTCCCCCGAGGAAGGCACCATTAGCTCATAGAGGCAAATCGCATATGACCATAACCAAGTGTATCTTGACGGGATGGATTGTCATCGCTTTCCTGTTGGCCCAATTTGGCTGCCAGCCGTCGCATCGCAGTAACGCCGCAAAAACCTACCGCGTCGCCCGGGCGGCCCGCCCCGTTCCCATCGACGGTCATTGGGACAAATCCGCCTGGCGCAGCGTCCCCGCCCTGACGCTGGATCACTACATGGGCGACCGGCCGGACTTCCTGCCGCCGACCGAGGTGAAGTTGCAGTATGACGAGCAGAACATCTACGTCATCTTTCGGGTTCAGGATCGCTACGTGCGGGCCGTGACGACGGAACCCCACGGCCCGGTCTGGCTGGATAGTTGCGTGGAGTTCTTCTTTACCCCCGGACCGGACATCTCGCCGGGGTACTTCAACCTGGAGACCAACTGTATCGGCGCCGCGTTGTTTCATCATCAGGTTCAGCCGCGGCTCAATCCAACGCCGCTGGCGGCGTCGGATCTGGACCGGCTGGAGCTGGTCTCCAGTCTTGCCGGCCCGATCGATCCGGAGATCACCGAGGCGACCACCTGGACCCTGGAATATCGCCTGCCGATCGATATGCTCAAGTCGACCGCGGCGGTCCAGCCGCCGCGTCCCGGCGTCCTCTGGCGGGCCAATTTCCAGAAATGCGCCGATGACAGCTCGCATCCCCACTGGCTGACCTGGTCGAAGATCGACGTGCCCCGGCCGGACTTTCACCGGCCGGAATATTTCGGCTTTCTGCTTTTCGAGTAGTCGTTTGCCGGGGTGGGGTTGGTTTTTCAGGCAGCCGCCTCTTTGCCCCGTGCCCATTGTGCGCCGGACGCCGTTTCCGCGCGACAGTCAACCGGATCGGTCCGGACGGCGGCCCCCCGCCTCGCGGCGCTTCCAGGCAAACAGTATCCCCAGCAACACGAGGTATGGCAGCAGGTATTCGAATATCGTCTGCGGATCCGCCTGGGCCGATCCGTTGGCCATCGAACAGCCGCCCGTGCCCGCCGGCTCGGCGCCGTTCGGCGGCTCGGCCGTGTTCGCCTGGCCGTTGACGATCACGTACTGCGTGAAGTGCGTGGTGGTGAACCGCAGGGCGTGCAGGAAATCGGACAGTACCAGCCGCTCGATATCCGAAATCCCGGATTGGCTCAGGTCGTCGGTCTGCAGATTGACCCAGTACACGGTTTCGTCCTCGGTCTCGGAGGGGCTGTAGGCGATGGTGATGGTGACCGGCTGGGCGAATTCCTCCAGGCAACTGGGACCGAATTCATACCGCGCCATGATGTTGCCCCCGTCCGTGGTGTTGTTGTCCGCGGCGTTGTCCACCTGCAAAACGGACACGGTCAGGTCCGACCAGAGGGCCCCGGCCGGGATCTCCACGCAGACGTCCTGGGGATTCTGGATGTCGCCGGGCGGCGCGCCGACGTAGCCGCCGCTGGCGGCGAGGATCTCCTTTTGGGCCAGAGGCGGTGTACGCAGCAGGGTGGTGCCCGCGTATCGGATCTCGCCGGGCTGGTCGGTTTCGGCCTGCACCCAAACCAGAAACGGCTGGTCTTGACCGTTAGAAGCGATGGCCGGATGAATCTGGCCGTATTGCCCGGCCTCGCCGGTGACCAGGATATTGGCGCCGAACTGGCGGCCCCCCTCGGTAAAATAGACGTCCCAGTCCTGGTTGGCCAGCATCATGTTGCGGGCATCCTGCCAGCAGATATAGACCCTGGCGTCACCGGACGCATCCCGGCCGACGCTGATCGCCGGAGAGACCTGATTGGCGCCGCCGCTGTCATCGACGAGATTGGTGCCGAACAGGGGGCTGGCCGGCAGGCCGTCTTGGGTGGCGGCATAGAAAATGTCGGAGTATCCCTGGTTGTTTTCCACCCAGGCGATATGCAGGGCCGAACCGCCGGGCTCGACGGCCAGCGCCGGTTCCGTCTGGCGGCTCAGGGTGTTGACGACCGGGATGTTCGCCCAGCCGGTCTCGGATCCGGCGCCGTAGATGTCGGTCCAGCGATGGCGGTTGTCCGTCCAGACGACGTACACCCGGTTGTCGTGATCGATGGCGATCGCCGGCTGGGTCTGCTGGGCGGTATGGTTGGTGATCGCCGTTTCCGTGCGCGTCAGGAAGCCGTCCGAGGACGCGGCCAGGAAGATATCCGGATTGCCGTTGCGGTCGTCCTGCCAGACGACATAGACGGTGTTGTTCCGGTCGATGGCGATCCGCGGACAGGTTTGGTTTGCGATGTCCTGCTCGGTATCGACCAGCGCCGTCGCCGGCGACCAGGTGAATCCGTCCTCGCAGCGGCTCAGGCAGACATCCCAGTTGCCCCGCCGGTTGTCCTGCCAGACGACGTAGATCACGTTGTTCTGATCCACGGCGATCGCCGGGCGGCACTGGTCGCCCGGGGCGGTGCTGATCGTCACGGGCTCGCTGAATTCCGCCGCGCCGTCCGGCAGATGGCTGACATGGATCGTGCGCCCATCCTCCGGGCCGGCCTGCCAAACGACCCAGATGGTGCCCAGAGGATCGCAGGCCGTGGCGGGATAATCCTTCGGTAGGGCACTGTTCGGTTGCACCAGCCGGCCGCCGCCGAAACCGCGCATCTCCGTTCGAAAGCTATAGACATTGTTCTCGGTGAGGCCATTGCCGGCCCGGTCGGTGGCGGTGACGATCACCTCGATCTCCTGATCGAAGTCGAACAGCCCGTTCGGCTGGAAGGTGAAGGCGTATTCCGCCGGCGACCCGTGCCGTCGGCAGTGGCCGCCGGCGCTGACGTAGTGATCCACCCCGCCGGTGTAGACGATCTGGTCCTGGATGCGGATCGCCACGGAATTGGGATCGATCCCGGATTCGGCGTCCCGCAGGTGCAGGCGGATCAGGCTGTTGCGCGGCACCTGGATCGCGGCCGGCTGCGGGGTGCAATTGTAGATCAGCGGCATCAGGGCATCATCCTGATCCAGCGTGATCCGGCCGAACCAGGCCTTGATGGTATGGTCGGCGTTTACGTCATGGAAGGTATAGTGCGATAGGGCGCCATAGGAAACCCCGTCGATCTGCACGTCCAGAAGATAGTAATCCGGCTGCGGCGCGAACGTAAAGGTCTGCTGGGCCCCTTGGGCTATCCAAACGGCGCCGTCGGGCTCGATGGCGCCGCCGGCCTCGGCCGAGGCCGAGATGGCGTGCGCCGTACGGGCAAAGACCGCCTCGATCGTGTGTGGAATCGTGACATTGGCAAAGGTGTAGGTCGGATCGGACCCGATCAGAACGCCGTCCACCTTGACATATTGGAGGATATAGCCCGCCTCGGGCAGGAGGGTAAAGGTTTTCTCTGTGCCGTGGGCCACTTCCACCGGCCCGGCGGGTTCAATCGCCCCGCCGGCGGAGACGACGGTGTTGATAATGTGGCTGGTCGTCAGGGCGAACTGGGCGGTGATGGTATGGTTGGCCGAGACCCCTTCGAAGGTATAACTAGTTAGCGGGCCCAGCGAAACGCCGTCCACCTTGACGTCCATGATCTGGTAGCCGGCGTCACTGAGTATGTCGTATGCCGCGGAACCACCGGTATCGACCAGGATCTGGCCGCTGGGCACCAGCCGGCCGCCCTTGCCGGCGGTGGCGGTAATCTGATGGCCCTGGGCCACAAAGACGGCCCGGATGGTATGGTCGGCGTTGACCGCATCGAAGCCGTAGGAATTGACGATGCCCTGGGAGACGCCGTCCACGATGACGTCGGCGATTTCAAAGCCGGCGTCGGGCGTGATGACAAACGACTGGGAGCCGCCGGAGGCCACCTGCAGCGCACCGGCCGGGCTGATCTGGCCGCCGCCGGCCGCCGTGGCCGAGATGGTATACTGGGAGCTGACAAAACGAACGAGGATCGAATGATCGGCCGAAACCTGCTCGAAGGTGTAGCTGGCCAGCGGTCCCTGCGGGACGCCGTCGACAAACACCGCCTGCACCTGGTAGCCGGGATTCGGTTGAAAGGTGAAGGTCTGCGACCGGTTGCCGGCCACCTTCACGGAACCGGCCGGGATGACGGCGCCGCCGGTCTCGCCGCTGGCGGTGATGGTGGGGGTATTTGGACTGATTTTGATCCCCCAGATCGTCTGGGCCAGGTCCGATTGACCGTTCGAGCTGCGCAGGAAGAACTCGTAGTTCTTGGCGGGATCCAGATTGGTCACCGTCACCGTATGGTCCAGGACCTTGGCGGGATTACTAGCGACGCCGTCCGGCGCGTCGGCATATTCGCTGGGCCACCAGTGGCCGTTGCTGCTGTAGGTCACCTCGCTGTTCGCGGTGGCATTGGTCTTCCAGCCCAGCCTCGCGGTGTGGGCATCGATCCAGTCCAGCGTGACGTTCTGCGGCGTGCGGTACCAGGCGTTTTCCGGATCGAGGGGCCACTGGACGTCCGGATCGAAATTGCCCGAGAGGTACTGCTGTCGGCGGGCGTCGTAGGCGACCTTGAAGGACGACAAAAAGACGCTTCGGTTGGACAGGCACAGCCGCTCCGATCCGTTCAGGCCCGCCATGATCCGGTTCTTTTCCTCCTCGGAGATCGCCAGCTTCATGCGGCTGGCCCGCTTGTGGGCGCCGAGGGCTTGGCACAGGCCGTACCCGCTGGATTGAAACCGCAGATACAGATCGTTCGGCGTATCCACCCAGGCGGTGGCGTGCCATTCGCCGCGCAGGATATAATCCACATAGGCATTGATCATGATGGCGTTGAGGCATCCCACCCGGCCGCTCCAGACATCCTCGGTGTTGTGGTGGTAGATCACGCCGGCGTCGAATCCGTGGGTCTGGGCCACGGCGTCCACGTCGCGCCGCAGCTGCCGGATGAAGGTGTAATCCTCCAGCAGGGTCCCGGCATCCGCGTTGTCCAGGTACCACCCGTCCATGTGGTTCTGCTGGAGGAACCATTTCATGAATTGCAGCGTGACCGGGTAGGGCTGGTACTGCCCGGCCAGCGGATGGCCGGCCGGATAGGTCCAGACCGGCCCGTACCACTCCTTGAGAATCGGGGCCCGTAGGTACGCCAGGACCCGGATGCCGCGGGCGTGCGCCTTGGCGATGAAATCCTGGATCAACGCCTGATAGATGTCATGGTAGCGATAGCCCATCGTGCCGCCCGCGACCAGATCGACGTTCTGCAGCGTCGGCCAATGGTAGTTCTCGTAAAAACTGTTCCAGATGACGAACACCCCGACGCCCAGGTTGCGGTAGTAGTCCATGCTGTCCCGGATCTGCTCGAGATTGACGGCGCTGTAAATGAAATGGGGAATCGGGTGGGCGTTTTGCCCGTAGAGACTTTCGAAATCGAAGGGCTTGGGAGGAAAGGCCATGTGTCCGAGGGTGTCCCCCGCGTTGAGCTGAAAGGCCGTGGCGTTGGTCTGGACGTCGGTGGCGACCGGGTTGCCCTCGATCCAGGCGTGCAGCGAACCGCCGTACCCGTCCGTCCACATCCGGTCCCGGCCCGTGCCCATGTAGTAGGGGATGGGGCGGTTCCACAGGGCCTGCTCGATCAGGCTGCGGTGCCGATAGGATAGCGAACTGTTGGCCTTCAGCAGGAAAAAGGAATCGGAGTAAAAGGTGAAGTCGATCTTGTTGCTGTGCACCTGGGCGGTCTGTCGGTCCTGGCTGCCGAGGGACAAGCCGCCGATATCCGCGTCGAACTGCAGCACGGCCACCTGGCGGGGATTGATCGTATTGGTCGCCGGATCGATCCGCCGCCACAGCTCCACTGCGGTGCGGCTTACGATATACTGGGCGCCCGTGGTGGTGACCACCACCTGATCGGCATTGCCCTGGACGGACTCGATCGACATGCCGTAAAACGGCTGGGTTTCCGGCTGCGCGGCCAGGGGAATCGCGATCCAGATGAGCATCACGATCGAAATCACTGCAGGAGTACGACGGATTGATATCATGATTTCGCCCTTCCTTTGCCGCGGTCGAGCCCTGTGCTTTCGATCGGCATATCGCCGCCGCGCCCGCCGCCGCGCTTCACCGTCCGCCCGAGTGCCCCCACCGGCCTTGCCGTTCCGGTTCCGTGACCATCCCGTGGGCCCCCATCCGGCCTGATCCATCGACCAGGCCCGATCGCCTGAGGACTGCGGTTCGTCACCAGCTCATATCTTTAAGAACCTATTTCGCCATAGATAAGGTACGATTCAGCCGTCCGCAGGACAAAGTGGGCTTACCCAGAATCGCTGGTTTTCTTATTTTCTGAAGAATAAACAGACGGCATAATCGTTGCGACCGGTATATATTGCCTCCGTTCGATTCGCCCTTGGCGAAAAATCCGTACGGGGGTTATCGACAAACGGTGATTCACCGGGGATTTATTCTCGCGGCGTTGATAAGGATTTCCGGTGTCGAGGAGGGTTTCCAGCGGCAGGGGGCAATCCGCCCCGGCGACGGGATCGATATCGGCCGGAAGACCGCCCGGCAGGTGCCGGTCAGGAGAGTATCCGGTCCTGCAGCTCTTTCAGGCTGTCGAAGAGGGGTACGCCGCAGGGAATCAGCCGCTGTTCGCTCTGATGGCCAAAGCTCACCAGGACGCAGTCGGTGCCCATCGCCCGGGCCACCTCAAAATCGTGAGTGGTATCGCCGATGAACAAGATGTCCTCGGGCGGATAGGGCAATTGCCGTACCCAGAGTTTGCCGTTTTCCACCTTGCTGTGAGCGTAATAGTCGTTCATGCCGATCAAGCGCAGAAAATGCACCTGCAGTCGGAAAAA
>JAFGFX010000405.1 GCA_016930855.1 Sedimentisphaerales bacterium
GAGTTTGCTGCTTCGTACTGTATGCTGCGTTTCTCGCCTATTAAGCAGTCTCAGGATGAGACGTCAACTTGCCCCCCGCGCCCGCGGCGAATTGCCCGTCGCGGCAAGCGACCCGCGGCGATCAAAGGGTGGCAATGCCACCCGCCGAAACCATCGAATTGAGATTTTCGGCGGGCGAATTAACCGATAATAAGGTATGCTCGCATCGTCGTTCCGGATCGCCGCGAGGATGCCCAGGGAAGATCCGCCCGCGCTGATCCTGCCGCCGACAGCGGACCCCGGCGGGCGGGCCGTAAGGTTATGGGACCTTGGCGCGGGTGGGCCCGGCGAAATCCCGGCCCCCATCCCGGCCGGCCGGGTGATCCAACGGCCCGATAATCATCAGAAAGGCGTCTACCCAAACCGACATGATAGACCAAACCAGGGTGGTCTTGCCCCGCGGTCGGGAGTTTCGCGGGCATGGATACGTCGGCCCGGTAAATTAAGAAGGTTTTCATCCGCCCGGCAAGGTGGTATAATGGCCCCGCGCAACCCAGGCAGAATAATCCAGGACTCCGGGTGCAGACCATGAAGCGAAGCGTATTTTCCCTGCTCCTGTTCCTCGGGATGCTGACAGGATGTCAAACCTTCTCCACGCCCCGAATCGCGGATCTGGAAGATTGCGATCCGGTGATCCGCCTGCGGGCGATCAAATGGGCGGGAGCCAACCGGATCCAGCAGGCCGTGCCCCTGCTGATCGACCGGCTTCTGGAAGAGGATCCTTCGCTGCGGTTTTATGCCATTACGGCCCTGCAATCCATTACGGGGCAGGACCACGGCTATGACTACAAGGCGAAACCGTCCGAACGCTTCGAGGCGGTCCGGCGGTGGCGAAAGGCCTTCCCGACAACAACCGGCGAGCCCGGCATGCGTTGAAGCGGAGTGGCAAGGATGACCAAGGACAAACCCAAACCGGAAATCGTAGAACTTCGAATCCATGCCGATCCGGCGTACCTGTCCATAGCGCGGGAGGCGATCCGCAAGGCGACCGAGATCGCCGGCCTGGCGGCCGATGAGACCGACGGCGTGATCCTGGCCGTGGACGAGGCCTTGACCAACGTGATCCGACACAGCTACGGCGGGCCCTGCGACAAGCCCATTGTGATCCAGATCCGCCCGCACGGGCCGCAGGCGGCCCCGGCCGAGGCGCTCGAGATCCTCATCCGGGATTTCGGCCGCCAGGTGGATCCCAAGACCATCAAAAGCCGCAGCCTGGACGAGGTCCGCCCGGGCGGGCTGGGCGTCCACATCATCCAGACCGTGATGGACGACGTTCAATACCGCTGCGTACCGGAAGGCGGCATGGAACTGCGCATGGTCAAGCGGATTTCGAGACCGGACAATTCCGCCTCCATCCCGGCATCGAAAAGCCGATCCCATTAGGGCCAAGACGAAAGACACACGATGAGACATAGGCATACAAACGACTCCGACAACGACGTGGTGCGGGCGATACGGCGCCAGGACAAGGCCGTCGTCCTGGAACTGGCCGGGGAGATCGATCTGCACCGATCCGTGAAGCTGCGGGAGCGACTGCTGGATCTGACCGCGGAACGGCCCGACATGATCGTCATCAACCTCAGCGAGGTGAGCTTTATGGATTCCTCGGGCCTGGCGACCCTGGTCGAGGCGCTGCAATTGTGCCGCCGGAACGGCGGGGCGTTGAAACTGGTCGGGATCCAGGAACGGGTGCGCAGCATCCTGGAGATCTCCCGCCTGGACCATATTTTTCCCATCTTCGACAGTGAATCCGAGGCCATGGCTTCATGAGTCCGCAGGACAAGACACCACCGCGATCCGGCAGCGTACTGGTTCGCCCGGTTACGCAGCTGGGACACCTGACGCTGGCGGTCGGCCGGCGCTCGATGGGCCTGGTGGGCGGATTGTTCCTGCTGATGACCGGGGCCCTGGCGAACGTGCTCAAGGGGATCCTGGTCCCTTCCAGCCGGCTCAAGGGGGAATACCTGGTCTACCAAATGGTGCGGGTGGGGGTGCGGGCGATCCCCATCGTGGTGCTCTGCGAGCTGGCGATCGGGATGATCCTGCCGCTGCAGATGCATCCCAAG
This sequence comes from Sedimentisphaerales bacterium, assembly GCA_016930855.1. Classification (GTDB taxonomy): domain Bacteria; phylum Planctomycetota; class Phycisphaerae; order Sedimentisphaerales; family SM23-30; genus JAFGFX01. The sequence continues at coordinate 2,106 of JAFGFX010000405.1, forward strand.
CTGGACGAGTTCGGCCAGGCCGACCAGATCGCCACGATCAACGCCATCGCGGCGTTCCGCGAGCTGGGACCACTGATGACGGCGATCGTGCTGAGCGGATTCGCCGGGGCGAGCATCGCGGCGGAACTGGGCACCATGGTCACCTCCGAGGAGATCGAGGCCCTGGAATCCCTGGCGCTCAACCCGGTGCGTTTTCTGGTGGTGCCCCGCCTGCTGGCGACTGTTGTAATGATGATTTTGCTGACGGTGATCGCCGACGTGGTGATGGTTACGGGGGGATTGTTAACCTCGCTGCGCCTGGGGATCGACCCGGACGTGTATTACCATCTGACCCTGGAGGCGCTGGATATCACGGGCTTTATGACCGGCCTGGTCAAGGCGGGCGTCTTCGGGCTGCTGATCGGATTGATCGCCTGCCACCTGGGGCTGTCGGTCAAGCCCTGGCAGGGCAGCGAGGGGGTCGGCCAGGCGACCACCAATACGGTGGTGTACTGCATCGTGGCCATTATCGGGGCGGACGCGGTCTTCACGGTGATCTTTTACGCCCACGGCCTGTTTCGTTAACCATACAACCGACCGCCTTTTCGCCGAAAGGTGTAAACGTCAGGACAATGTCGAATCCGCCAGAACCGAAATCAGTTGATCCGGAAACGGTCATCGCCATCCGCTGCCTGAACAAGAGCTTCGGGGTGCAGAAGGTGCTCAAAGGCATCCATCTGGACGTGCTGCGGGGCGAGACGATGGTAGTCATGGGCGGCAGCGGCTGCGGCAAGAGCACGCTGCTGCGGCACATGATCGGCTCCATCGCCCCGGACGAGGGCAGCATCCGGCTGTTCGACCAGGACATCACCGTCATGTCGGAACCCGAGATGAACGAGATGCGCAAGCGTTTCGGCATCCTGTTCCAGTCGAGCGCCCTGTTCAATTCGCTGACCGTGGGGGAAAACGTGGCCCTGCCGCTGCGGGAGCACACCAAGCTGGACCAGACGACGATCGAGATCATGGTCAAGATCAAGCTGGAACTGGTCGGCCTGCGGGAACACGCCGACAAGATGCCGGCGCAGCTCTCGGGCGGGATGAAGAAACGGGCGGGACTGGCCCGGGCGATCGCGCTGGACCCGCAGATCCTGTTTTACGACGAGCCGAGCGCGGGGCTGGACCCGGTCACCAGCGCCCAGATCGATCAGTTGATCATCGACCTGACGAAAAAGCTGCGCGTGACCAGCGTGGTGGTGACGCACGAGATGGACTCGGCCTTCCGGATCGCCGACCGGATGTGCATGCTGGACAAGGGCGTGATTCTCAAGGAAGGCCCCCGCGCGGAATTCGAGGCCCTGCGGGACAGCGCCGAGGAATCCCTGGCCAACGACACCGAGCGGCTGATCCGCCAATTCCTGCGCGGGGATCCGGAGGGGCCCATCACCCAGCGGAAGGTCCAGAGCGACTACGAAGAGGATTTGTTGATGGTGAGTCTTAAGATGGACTAGGGGCGTCCAACCAAACCGGTGCGCCAGGCCAAGCCACGATAGTTCTTACCCGGCAGACGGCAGTTGTGTTTGCGTGCGTAATCCTGCCGCCGGCGCGAGCGGCGCCTCGGCGACAAAAGGCAACACAGCGACAAACGGCGGCGGCCGGCGGTGCGGCAGGCCCTACGACGGCGGCGCCCGACGATCAACGAAACGGACAATCACGAGCGGAAGTATATTATGGCGAAGAAAAAAGGTGTGAACGAGGCGGCCGTCGGGCTGACGGTGCTGGTGGCAGTGGCCCTGAGCGTCTATATCCTGGTGGTCCTGGGCGACTGGAAGAACTGGCTGGGTGACAAGCAGACCATCACCGTGCACCTGCCCTACGAAAAGGGGCTCAAGGGGCTGGCGACGGGCAGTCCCGTCTATCTGGGCGGGGCCAAGATCGGCAAGGTCCTCGACGCCGGCGTGGAGGCCCCCTCGGCGGAAGGTAGGGTGCAGGTCTTCTTCGTGATGCAGCTGCCGGCCCAGTACCGGCTCTACTCCAACTGCACCCTCGCGGCGGAAAGCAACATGCTGGGCGGCCAGGCGATGCTGTCGATCCGGGACCTGGGCCACCCGGACCCGGATGTCCAGGCGCTGCAGGACGGGGACACCCTGACGGTGGAGGACATGCCGGGCGGGATCAGCGAGGTCATGGAGACGCTGCGCCAGGAACTGGACGCCGAGACGCCCGGCAGCCTGCTGTACCGGATCAAGCATGAGCTTAGCCGTGAACAGGCCGATTCGCTGCTGGCCAGCCTGCTCGAGACGATGGAGCATGTCCGCCAGATCGCCGTGCGGGTCCGGGAGGAGGTCGCCAACGATCCGGAAAAGGCCACGCTTCTGGCTAAGGTACACGAGGTGGCCGACACCCTCAAGCGGATTACCGCCCAGATCGACAAGGAACTGCAATCCGCCGACCAGCAGACGGCGGCGTTCAAGGTGCACCAGGCGCTGGACACCCTGCAGAACGGCCTGGCTCAGGTCGAGGGGCTGATCGCCGACAACCGCACGCCGGTGACCGAGGCGATCGCCTCGGTCCGCAAGACGGCCGGTCAACTGGAAACGGACGTGCCGGTCATCTCCGCCAAGGTTCAGGAAGGCCTCGACAAGCTCAATACGGCCCTGGATACGGCGCTGGCGGCCCTTCAGGAGGGCAAGCAACTGCTGGCCACGGGCAAGGAACTCGTCGCGGAAAACCAGGAGACGGTCAACCAGATCATCCGGAACCTCAACGAGGTGGGCGTGAATCTCAAGATGGCCAGCCGGGAGGTCCGCCTGGCGCCCTGGAAGCTGCTGCGCAAGCCCGACCCGGGCGAACTGGAAATCCAGGGCCTGATGATCGCGGCGGGCAGCTTCGCCGTCGGCGCCGAACGGCTGGAGGAGACCGTTTCCCGGCTGCGGGGC
>JAFGFX010000084.1 GCA_016930855.1 Sedimentisphaerales bacterium
GACGGCGAGACGCCCATCACCGTCGGCGACGTGGTCCTGGTCCCCCCCGGCGAGAAACACCGCTTCCGCAACGCCTCCGCGACCGAATCGGCCAAGATGCTCTGTATCGTGCCGGTGGAGTATCAAAAGTAGAATTAATTGTAACTTGTTGGTAAAACAGCAGGTTATGGCGTAATTCCTTCAGATTGCCTTGTGGTGCGGCCACCTGTCGTTTCATTTTCGGCCAGGATTGTTTATAATTATAGTACAGCACGTTCTTCACGAGAATCACACAGCTTGATCGGGCATAAAAAGGAGAGGGCGCGTTTCTAATTCTTTGTCTTTCCTGGTCACGCGGGAGCCAAGAGTTCGGGGCGCCATAGTGCCTTTGCGTGAGAGCAATTTGGCGTTCCTGCTCGGAAGGGAGAAAAGAGTGGATCGCTGTAGACCCGACGTCCGGTTCGTTTCCACGCTGGCGGCCTGGCTGGTCCTGGCCAACGGCCCCTTGCTCATCGCCGCCACCTGGCGTGTCCCCGCCGACCGGACCACCATCCAGGGCGCCATCGACGCGGCCGCCGACGGCGATACCATTCTCGTCGATCCGGATACCTACCACGAGACCATCAATTTCCTGGGCAAGGCCGTCCGCCTGACCTCCGTCAGCATGAATCCCGCCGACACCGTCATCGACGCCTGGGGCGGCTTGCACGTGGTCCAATGCGTCACGGGCGAGGGGGACGATACCATCCTCGAGGGCTTTACCATCACCGGCGGCAATGCCAGCGGAACCGTGTTTCCGGATAACTGCGGCGGGGGAATGTATAATTATAACAGCAGCCCCTTCGTTAACAATTGTCTGTTCACAAGCAATGCGGCCTCGACCTTTGGCGGCGGCATGTACAATAGTGGCGGCAGCCCGAAGATAACCTATTGCACCTTTAGCATGAACTCGGTGGTGGGAGATCTCTGGAGCGGCGGGCCCTACAGCGGCGGCGGGATGTACAACGATCACAGTGATCCGAACATAATCAACTGTACGTTCCACGCGAATGGGGTCGAGGGCTATCTGGGTTACGGCGGCGGATTGAGCAACAACCAGAGCAGCCCCAGGCTAACGGGATGTGCATTCAACTCCAACACCGCGGAGGGCTATTACTCACATGGCGGCGGGATAGACGGCTATAGAAGCGATTCCGTTGTCACCGGCTGCACCTTCACGTCCAACGCCTCGGATTATACCGGCGGCGGCATGCACAATAAGCAGGGCAGCCCGGTTCTGACCGACTGTGCCTTCACGGACAACACCAGCGGGACCGGCGGCGGGATGTATAACGATTCCTGGCCTGATGTGACCGCCGGAAACCGCGTGACGCTGACCGACTGCGCCTTCAGCAACAATGCCAGCATCACGGCCGGCGGCGGCATCTACAATACCTACTGCGATTCGGAGCTTATCCGCTGCACCTTCCGGAACAATTCGAACCTGGGCAGCATCTACGGCGGCGGCGGAATCTTCAACGACCGAAGCAACTCGACGCTTATCCAGTGTTCCTTCAGGGGAAACTCGGCCACGACCGGCGCCGGCGGCGGGTTGTACAACATGGCTGCCAGCACTGCGGACGTGATAGGCTGCAACTTCAGCGGCAACCGGGCCCATTACTGTGGTTGCGGGATGTACAACGAAGGCACGGCCACAGTAGTCAACTGCACGTTCAGCGACAATTCGGGCAGCCTGTACACCCACAGCGCCGGCGGCGGGATGAGCGACAGGGGGACGTCATCAACGGTGATCAACTGCATATTCAAAGGAAATTCAGCCGGTTTTGGCGGAGGGATGTTCAACCAGAACAGCATTTCGGTGACCGTGATCAACTGCACCTTCTCGGGAAATGCGGCTACTCTGGACGGTAGTGGTGGTGGGATTTATAATAGAGATTGTAATCCCGTCATCAGCAACTGCATCATCTGGGGTAACATCGGGGAGCAGATTTACAACTACTACGGTACGGCCGTTCCCGACGTGACGTATAGCTGCATCCAGGGTGGTTACCCCGGCGCCGGTAATATCAACGGCAATCCCGTGTTCGACGGTGTTGACTTGCGCATCATGCCGCCGTCACCATGCATTGATGCGGGCAACAATGACGCCCTGCCGCCGGATAGTCTGGATCTGGATGAGGACGGCAATACGAGCGAATCAATACCCTTTGATAGACACTTCAAGATTCGGCGGGCCGACGAGCCGATGGTAGAGCCGGACACCGGCAATCCGGGCACCGTCGGACCGCCCGTCGTGGACATGGGCGCCTGCGAGGTAAGTGCGGTATTCGTGGATGACGATGCGCCCTTGGGCGGAGATGGCGGCAGTTGGGCTACGGCGTTCAAGTATCTTCAGGATGCCTTCTACCATGCGGCCGGTCCCTTAAACAACCGGGGCGACATACGAGTGGCACAGGGTACGTATTATCCGGATCAAAGTGAAACCGGCCATGGGACGCCGGCGGACCGGGCGGCGTCGTTCGAGCTGCACAGCGGTCTGGCTGTTCGGGGCGGTTATCGCGGTCTCGGCGGCGGGGGGTTGCCTGATGATCGCGATATTACCCTGTTTGAATGCGTGCTGAGCGGCGATTATGGCGATAACGACGATCCGAACGATCCGAATTCCTACGATGAAAACAGCTACCACGTCCTCCGTTGCGTCGACGCCGATTTGCCCCTGCTGGAGGGATTCACTATTACCGGGGGAAATGCTAACGGGACCGGGGAGCACCGCGATGGGGGTGGCATGTATAACAATGGCAGCAGTCCTGTCGTGTCACAATGCGCATTCCTCGCCAATCGTGCTGAATACGATGGCGGTGGTATGGCTAATGTGGAAAGCATTCCCACGGTGATTCGCTGCAACTTCAGCGGCAACGTGGCAGGTTCAGGAGGCGGCATGAAAAATTGGGACAGTTACGTGAAAGTGGTTGATTGCATCTTTAATGGCAATTCGGCGATGTCCTTTAGCGGAAAAGGAGGGATAGGCAATTCCCGCAGCACGGCGACGCTGACCAACTGCACCTTCACCGGCAACACGGGGTGCGGCGTGTACGGCTGGTATGCCGATCTGACGATCACCAATTGCACCTTCAGCAACAACTTTAGTCCGGCCGGCGCCGGCGGTCTCTCGCTCGTGTTGGACAGCAGTCTGACCATGACGAATTGCATATTCTGGGGCAATGTGGGTTACCTCGGTTATCCCCATAGCCATATCGGACCCAGTCAACTGTCCGTCGGCCCCGACATCGACCCCACGATTACCTACTGTTATTTCCAGGAAAGCGATCGGTACTGCCTGGATCCAGACGATCACAACACCTGTATTCATCCTTTCTTGGGCAATCCGCTGTTCGGGCGCGATCCGGACGACGGCGGCGACGGCTGGGCAAACGATCCCAATACGCCGGAGAATGAAGCCGCCAACAACGATTACGGCGACTTGCATCTCCTGCCCGGTTCGCCCTGCATCGAGGCGGGCACCAACCAGGCGGATACCGACGGCCAGACGCCCGAGATCGATCCGCTGCCCGCCGGTGACCTGGCCGGCCGGGACCGCATCATCGACGGCGACTGCGACGGCGACGCCGTGGTGGATATCGGCGCCTATGAGTACGATCGGGGCCTGCTCGGCGATTGCAGCGGCGACTGCGTGGTCAACCTTGTCGACTATGTCATTTTCGCGGCCCACTGGCTGGAGGCCGGCTGCGACGACGGCAACGACTGGTGCGCCAGGGCGGATATCGACCGCCGGGACGGCGTTCGCCTCGACGATTTGCTACTCCTGGTGCAGCATTGGCTTTGGGGCCTGCCCTGATCGAACCGGCCGTCAGGTGAGCCGCAA
>JAFGFX010000406.1 GCA_016930855.1 Sedimentisphaerales bacterium
GGTGCGTATCGCACTGATAGATCGCCGCGGTCGCTTGCCGCGACCGCCTATTGACCCAACGGTTTTTCCGGTAGCTGGTTCCGGCGGCGAATCTCGTTGTCCTTTTCAATATACGTTTGCATAAGGTCCTTTGGCGTCCTTTCCACGTGACCGTCGACAAACAGCACGTGAACCATGTTCGGGTGGTTGCCCGGACGGTCATACGCGAGGATCAGCTCGACGGGACAGCCGGCCTTCAGGTCCAAGCCGCGATAGACGTAGGACACCTGGCCGACCGCGTCGCCGCTGGCCGGACAGACCAGGACGGCCTCGTTGATATCGGCCTCTTTTAGAGCCGTTTTCAGATCCGGGGGACTCTGGCCCTGATGCCCCTCCTGGTAGGCAAGAATAGCAGAACCGATAGACCGCAGACGGTTCATGCATTGCGCGAGCTGGTTCTCGCGCCTCACCTCAAACAACAGCGGCCTGAACAGCTCGCCCAGCAGGACGTCAATCTCCTTGGATTCCAGGTCCAGCACGATTCGATCCGCCCGCTGGACGGGCGTCAGCATGTCGATCATCCGGTCGAGGTTCGCAAAGACCTTGCGCAGCTCCGGATGCGTCCGGGCCAGACCCAGCGCCGCACCGATCACCCCCTGCAATGCCTCGGCGGACGCCGCATCCTCGGATTGAATGGCGGCATGGATGGCCAGCGCGGGGGGGGATTTTATCCCCAGGGACGCCCAGGAAATCCCCCGGGTCAGTGTCGAGCTCGGTAGGGGCTGGGGGCCCAGCGGCAGGCTCGGCAGCATCTCCTCGATCACCCTCCGCTGGTCGCGGGTGGGTATGAGCAGCACCTCAATCGCTGCGTCCCCCGCTCCCGCAAACGCCGCCGACAATTCCGGCCGATTGGCCGCCGTCAAGGAGCGCACCCGCTCGACGGTCTCCTTGCGGCCGGCGACCAAGACGTCGCCGATCCGCTCCTGGCCGAATGGTCCGATGTCACAGGCCTTGGCCACCGTGGCCAGCCAGCTTTTGATCATGGGCACGTTCGCCTGGGCCGACAGGGGCACCGCCACGAAAAAATACGGCACATCGTTCATGCTGTACACGCCGTAGATGTCCCGCCCGCCGGCCTGCACAAACACCTGCTGCCATTGGGCCACCAGCAGTTGGGCCGTCTGCAGGGCAACGGTCACATCCTCGGGCAGGGCCGCATCCGAATCCGATGGGTCCGGAAGAAACCCCCACAGCTTCTGGAAGATCGCCTCGATATCGACCCGGGAGACATCCAGCCGGGCCACGGCAAACGTCTGATCGTCGACAAACGGCGCAATGGTCTGCGCATATTGGGCAGGAGTCGATGGGGCTTGTCCCGTCGCCGCCGGCGCCGCGGCGCCCAGCAGCAACCCCGTCAGTATAATGGCTGTATATCGCTTCATCTAAATTCTCCTGATTCGTTTGATGATTTATGCCGGGCAATACACTGTACTCGGCCCCCTCTGCGATCGATGCGCGGCCTCGCTTGCTCAGGGCCCGCACCGGCGAATCCCTAGCCGCCCCGGGCGACCGTGATCTCGTAGCGGAATCCCTCCTTGGCCGGTTGGCCCGGCACGGACGGACCTTCCAAAATCGCCCGGCCGTCCTCGATGCGGTAGGGAAAATCCCTGCCCGTCAGCGGATCGATCGGCACCGGCACCTCCTGAATATCCGCCAGGCGCCCGGGCAGGGCCCCGCCGTGCCCGGCCGCGTACATGCGGATGGCTTCCACGCACTCCAGGGCGGCAATGCGACGCTGGAAGCGGGCCTGGAGGAAATAGACCCGGTTCAGGGCCGGCAGCAGCTCCAAAAAGGGCATGCCCAGCATCTTGTTCCGCAGGGATTGTTGATGCGCCTTCAACTGCTCGCCCGCCTTCGCCAGTCCGTCCCGCGCCTCCCAGTAGGGCACGTAAAACCATTTGTTGATGCTCTGCATGTAATGTTGATACATCTGATACTGATAGATCATGACGACCTGCCCGGCCGGCATGGCCTCGACCTCCTCCGGCGAGCGCCCCTGTTCGATGAGCGTTTGCTTCGCCTCGGGATAGCTCACCATCACGATTCCCGCCGCCATCAGGTTCATGGGCGCGTCGGGCTGTTCGATGCCGGCCACGTTGAAAAGCCGAAGCATGTTGTTCCACAGCTCCCGCGCCTGCTCGACGGAAAGCCGCGAGCGATCGATCTGTCGCAACAGGGGAAACTGGATCGGCAGGATCGTGCTTTCCAGCTCGATCGACTTTTGCATGTTCACGTACGGCGACGGCAGGGCCGCCAGGGCCCAGTACAGGTTCGGCGAATCGGGCGCCTGGACGAAGTGCTCCACCTCGTCCAACAGGATGCCGCCGATCGCCACGCCGACCAGTCCCTGTATCAAGGTCGGGCCCTTGCCCACGTCGCGGCCCAGGGTAAAGCCCGTCTGCAGGCTCGCCAGCGCCTCGTCAAGTTCGCCCTCGGCGATCCGCAGCCGCGCCTGCAGGGCCAGGACCCGCGCCAGGCTGCGGAATTCGTTCAGACTGGGCAGCAGCATGGAGAATCCCTCCTCCAGCGGCATTTCCCAGTGACAGGTTTCGCGTATCGAGGCCGTCTTCACCTCCTGCAGGGCCGTATGCAACTGGTCAAGGGTCTTGCGGGCCTGGTCGCGCGGCAGTTGCTCGATGGGCAGCTCCCGCCAGGAGTCGATCTTGCCCTGGATTTCCTCCTGGAACTTGTCCGGCAGGGCGTGGGCTGCGCGATAATACAACTGTGCCCCGTTGCCCGGCCTTTGGTCCAGAATGCCCGGCTGCAGCCTGTAGCGCAGGACCGGGACGCTCTGGGCCGCCGGCGCGATCCGCAGCTGCACCGTGCGGGGCCCTTCCTGATCCGGGTCGGCCGCCAGCGCCGCCCCGACGCCCAAAAAGACCACCAGCCATAACGATAACAGACAATAACGCTTGGGATTCATAATGTGTACCTTTCGTGTTTTGTATTCGGGCTCATCGTCCCTTGACGGGGCCTTGCCGCTTTATGGAATGTATCTGGCGTTCTCGCATGCCGCCTGGTTGATAGCCGGTCCGGAGACCTTTTGACAGGGCATCACTCCCATAACACTCCCGACCGCCGGGTCAAGCCGCCCTGGATTGCCCTGTCGCCTCGGTTTCATGGGACGCCCTTATACGCTCTAAAAAACTGCCGGCCGCTGGGCAAAACCGCCCTGGTTTGGTCTATCGCATCGGTTTTGTTGGACGCCCTCAGAGGGAATCGCCGTTGAGCAGGAGGATTCGTCTTTGCAGCAGTGATTGGCGCAGCGGCAGATAGTCTTGTCGGCCTCGTTGTCCCGCCGTCGGCAGGTCTGTTTGTCCCGGCCGATCAAGACGCTCCGGGCGCAGCGGCAGGGCATCCAGCCCTTCGGTCAGCACCCTGTCGCGCAGCTGGACGTAATACGCCTGCGCCTGGAGAAGGTCAGGATCCGCTGCCGGCGTCCAGCCCGCTGCCGGGAAAACCGCCGCCGGGGCGTGACCCGGGGATTGCACGTATACGATCCGTTCGACCGGCACCGTTTGGATTTCCGGTTCGCCCCGGTGCAGCAGGGACAATCCCAGCATTACGCTCAGGGCGGCCGTCAGGACCGGCCAGGCCCGATTCCGCCGGGTTGCCGATGCCCGGCCGGCTTGGTAGAGAAACCGGTCCCGCTCGATCTGCATCGCCGCCGGCTGCAGGCCGCCGAGTGCCGCTTCCAATTCCCTTTGGGCCGGCGTCAATCCGTTTTCCTGGGACATGTCAATCACCTTTCAACAAAGCGCCCCCTGGCTTGTTGTATCCCATTCGAGAAATCGCCGCCTAAATCTGGCCCGGGACCGCCTTCATCTTGGTCCGCAGCGACTGCAGGGCCGACTGATAGGAATGATGGACCGTGGATACCGGTTTCTCCACGATCTCGGCGATCTCCCGCAGTGTCATCTGGCCCCAGATCCGCAGAATCACGATCTCCCGCTGCTCGACAGGCAGATCCAGCAGCGCCTGCTGGGCGTTTCGGGCGTCGAGCAGATCGCCCGGCTGGCTCTCGAACCAATTTCGCCGGTCTGTTGCCAGGACCCGGGTGTAGTGTTTCCGGCGGATCTGGCGGCGCAGTTGACTGATCGAGCCGTTGCGGACGGAGCGGAACAGCCACCCCTGGATGTTCGCCGGCGGCTCGGCCTGGGCCATCAGCCGGATGAACACCTCCTGGACCACGTCCTCGGCCAGGGCCGCATCCAGCCACTGCCGCGCGTACAGCGCCAGGCGCGGCCCATAGGCGTCAAACCAGCCTCCCAATTGTCCCGGGTCGATCGATCCCATATCATCTACTCACCCTGCAAGACGCCGCCGGCGGATGATTTTCCCACTATATTTTACCTGAATCGACAAAAGGGAACCTCTAAAAATCGCTTTTAGAGCGAGAACGAGCGAGATGGTCGCTGGCAAGGCGCCAGGCCCAAAATCGCCGCAGGCGGTGCCGTGGCATCGTCGAGGACGAATTTTAGGGCCGACAACGCCGCCAGGGGAGATAGTGCAGCCGTTCGCAGCCAAAATGAGTTTTTAGAGGTTCCCAAGAAGAAGGGGCAGGATTACCGGTCCGTCGCCGCCGGCGCGTCCCGCCGGGCGTTTGCTTACGGAGCGGCCGGATCGTCCTTCGTGCCGGATCGATCGTTCGTGGCAGCGGCCGTATTGCCCTTGGTATCGGCGGGATCCTCGTTGTGATCGTTCCGTTCGGGGATCTGGCGCAGCAGGTTCTCGAACGCCCGGGCGGTCGCCAGCTTGCTGTAGTGATAGATGAACGGCTTGCCCTCGTCGCCGGATAGGGCGATGGCCGGATCGAGGGGGACCCGTCCCAAAAAGGGCACGTTCATGTCCTCGGCCATGGCCTGGCCGCCGCCGCTCTTGAAGATATCCGTCACCTCGCCGCACTTGGGGCAGACGAATCCGCTCATGTTCTCGATCACCCCCAGCACCGGCAGGTTCAACCGCCGGCAGAAGGTGATGCTCTTGCGGACGTCGATCAGGGCCACGTCCTGGGGCGTCGTGACGATGATCGCCCCGTCGGGCCGGTCGATCAGTTGGCACACCGACAGCGGTTCGTCGCCGGTCCCGGGCGGCGAGTCGATGATCAGGTAATCCAGCCGGCCCCAGTCCACCTCGGTGAGGAACTGCTTGATTAGACCCATCTTCATGGGCCCGCGCCAGATGAGGGCGTCGTCGCGGCTGCGCAGCAGGAATCCCAGCGACATGACCTTCAGGTTCTCTCCGAACGAGACCGGCGAGATCAGGTCTGCCTCCACCGGGACGCCGGTGTCCTCCAGGCCCAGCAGCTTGGGAACACTGGGCCCGTGGATATCCACGTCCAGCAGCCCTACCCGCCGTCCGCTCAGGGCAATGCTCAGCGCCAGGTTCACCGCCACGGTGCTCTTGCCCACGCCGCCCTTGCCGCTCAACACCACGATTTTATGTTGGATCAGGCCCATCCGGCTCCGCAGCCGTTCGTACTCGGCCGCGTCCTGAAATCCCGGCGGCGGCGCGGCGGCGGATTCGGAACCGGAAGCGGACTCGGAATTGGAACAGGACGGACAGGATTTCTTGCCTGGTTGACGCTCGTTTGTCATGTACTTCTCCTGCTATGGAACTTCCGGTTTGGCTGTCCGTTCGCCCTTGCCGGCCCCTGGTTATAAACATATGTTCATGGTCTCTTCCTGTCAATCTTGCGACTTTGGATCATCCACAGGACGTATTTTAAGTAGTCCAAATACCTCGGGCGCCAGCGTGGAATACCGGCAGACTCCAACTGGGCCGGTTTCGCCTGCCCGCCGCTTGATTTGTTGGTCAACCTAGGTCCGACCGGTGGTCGCTCGATTGCGGCCGAGCGGAGCCGAAGCGGCGAAAATAGATGTAACCAATTGTAATATAATGCTTTATGGTTTCTTTGCCTATGGCGTCCTCTGGAAACGGAACCGGGGTTTTCTCGATACAGGTTTCTTGACTTATGGATATAAAGCGGGTAGTCTCTTGGGGACAAAATGGCCCAATATGTTAGTCAGGATAAGGTTGGATTGATGCCTCCCAAGCCGGCCAAGAATGATAACGCCTTGTATTTCATCGGCTTACTGGCCTGGCTGATTCCCGGCGCCGGTCACTGGCTGCTCGGCCAGCGGCAGCGGGCGGCGGTGATCTTCGTGACGATCAGCACGACCTTTTTGCTGGGACTGGCCTTGGGCAGCATCGAGATGATCGATCCGCAGAACGCCAAGGCCTGGTTTTGCGCCCAGATACTCTGCGGCTTTTGGACCGTCCTGGTAACCCTGCTGCAGAATCATAGCATCACCATCAACGACATGTTCGGCCGGGGTGTGAATATCGGGCAGGTGTACGCCGGTGTGGCCGGGCTGTTGAATCTGCTGTGCATCCTGGACGCCTTGTACCGGGCGCAGGTCTCGGTGACCGAGAGGGGCGGCCCGTAGAATCCCTGATCGGCGGCGGCGAATCCGCGTGTTGGGGGCAACAATCGGCTCGCCGGAGAAATCCGGCCTTGTTTTCGATCGGCCTCGTGTGTGGGACCGAAAACGGAGATAATCTCATAGCGTGGGGCAATGATGGCTAGAAGGTTGGGCTTTGACCCCACATGGCTACCGGCGGCACGGCCGGCGGGAAAGGAAACGGCACCATGCCAGACCTGTTGCTGATGGCCCTGTTTACCGAACCGATGGATCTGCCCACCAGGGCGATATCGCTGCTCTGGGTCCTGCCGATCTGCCTGAGCGTCGCGGTGGTATACAAGGCGGTCAAGGTCGAGCCCTTCCGGCCGGATGTGTTCGCCCGGGAGACGGGCCTGCTCTTCGTGACGATCGTGGGATTTTTGATCGTCATCGCCCTGGCATTGCTGCTGGTGGCCTACTTCGTCTGGTAGTAACTTGTGCTGGAAGCCGGGGGGATCGCCACTCTAACGGGGAGGTACCGGTTTATCCGCCGGTTTTGGCGGGTGGGGGGTAAAACCATTCCATTTCCGAGTCGTTCTAGCCGTTGATTTCGTTTTGCCTGTGGGGAGCTTAACGGCCGTGAATCTGCGCCGCCGCGTCCTTCGAGGCGGCACCCGTTGCCGCGGGGGCTCTCTATTGTGGCGTGACCTCTGCGAAAAAATGGCGGATGCACTTGACAGGCGCCCCCCCGCCTGCTAGAAGGTGGGCGGGGGTGTAGCTCAGTCGGTAGAGCAACGGCCTTTTAAGCCGTGGGTCGTGGGTTCGAGTCCCACCACCCTCAGTGGCCGCGGCCGGGCGTTTTCGTGCTGGAAATGCCCTGCCTGGGTCCCTGAGACGCATTGCAGGGGGTGTTGGCGGGCGGGGATCTTCCGGTCAAATTGTCCTTTATGATCCGTGGGAATCCGCAGTGATCCGCAGAAAAGCGCCAAGTGTTCCGCCAAGTTTTTCCCGGCCCCTTTGGTGCCCGTCGCCTTCGCCTTTTGCTGGCCGCTCGGCTGCCCGCTTCTTCAGCCGGGCGTTTTGCTTCTCCAGGGCCCGCAATTGCTTGGCCATCTCCGGGGCCGTCCTGCCGTACGTGGTCCGCCAGCGGTAACAGGTCTGCTCGCGGATGCCCGATTGCATACAGACCTCGGGGACCTTCGGCCGCCTGGACTCTCTCATCAAACCTGGATCCAGTTAAGGGGAGGGGGTCACATTATTTTTGGTTCTTATCGGAAAAAGTTGATGGTAAGATCTCGGCGATACACATATGTGCGCTATTGGCAGAGGCTTACGTTATTTCAGACACC
>JAFGFX010000085.1 GCA_016930855.1 Sedimentisphaerales bacterium
CGTTTATTGCGGACCTAGCGCTTAGAGAAAAGCAGATTCAGCAGAATTACCGGCCGATCATTGCGGTACATAAATGGTTCGCTAGGCGTCCGGGTACTTTATTTCGAGGATTGCTGCTGTCTGAGTTCTCGGACAGGCCGCTTCATGAAGTATTCTATAAATCGAACGATCTTTCAGGTTGTCATGTGGCCGATCCGTTCATGGGTGGCGGTACGCCGATCTTGGAGGCGAACCGTGTCGGGTGCGATGTTACCGGGTTTGACATCAATCCAATGTCTTACTGGATCGTCAAACAGGAAATCGAGCATCTTGACCTTGTCGCTTACACGAAAGCCGCCGACGTTCTGCGAACGACTCTTGAAAGGGAGATCGGCCATCTCTACCGGACCCGCTGCCTCTCATGCGGCTCGCAAGAAGCGCACGTAAAGTATTTCCTTTGGGTGAAAGTACAGCCGTGTCACAAATGCGGAAAGGATGTGAACCTGTTTCCAGGCTATCTTCTTTCGGCGGATTCCAGACATCCCAATAACGTCTTCATCTGCCCGTCTTGCGGAGAACTGGCCGAGACAAGCGAGCAGAAAGATCCCGGCTGCTGTAATCATTGCGACACTGAACTGACGTTGAATGGACCAGCCAAGCGAAACCGTTGCCGATGTCCGGCATGTGGTGCCGATAATCATTATCCTGATGTCAGTCTTGGCGCGCCGCGCCATCGCCTTTTTGCCTTGGAATATCACTGCCCAAGATGCAAGTCATCCCATACTGGAAGATTCTTCAAGAAACCTGACGGTCATGATTTGGAGCGGTTTGCTGAGGTTGAAAGACGTTGGTCTAGGATGCACCCGAGATTTGTCCCGGATGACGAGATTCCAAGCGGTGACGAAACGGACCGTCTCCATCGCTGGGGATACACACATTACCGGGAAATGTTCAATAGCCGTCAGCTTCTCGGATTGGAACTCTCCGCCCGCATGATCGCTAAAACGCCCAACGAGCGGGTACGAAATGCATTGGCGACAAACCTTTCTGACTTGCTCCGTTACCAGAACATGCTGTGCCGATATGATACCAGGGCATTGAAGTCGCTTGATATTTTCTCGGTTCACGGATTTCCGGTGGGATTGATTCAATGCGAGTCAAATGTCCTCGGGATCATGGAACCGGGCTGCAACATGTGTGTCGGCAGTGGAGGATGGTCAAACATCATCGAGAAGTTCAAAAAGGCGAAATACTATTGTGAACACCCGTTTGAAGTCAAGCATCAAGGAAGGACCAAGAGAATCATCCCTGTAAACCGCGAATGGATCGGTGATCGCTTGAGCGGCGATGGTTCCAATTCTACACGAGTTGTCGATATCTCATGCCAAAACGCCGCATCCTCCAAGCTGCCGGATGCTTCACTGGATGCCGTTTTTACAGATCCCCCATATTTTGGCAATGTCCAGTATGCGGAACTCATGGATTTCTGCTATGTCTGGCTCAGAAAGCTAGTTGGCCAGAACTCCAGCGCTTTCAGCGTCGATTCCACCCGCACACCGGATGAGTTGACCGGCAATGTGGACATGGGCCGCGGGATCGATCATTTCACAGAGGGGCTTTCCGCTGTGTTTCAACGCATGGCCAGAGCGTTAAAGCCTGGATCGCCTCTGGCGTTTACCTACCACCACAATAATATTGAAGCGTACTATCCCGTGGCGGTGGCTATCCTTGATGCAGGATTGACTTGTTCGGCGTCGCTCCCCTGTCCTGCGGAAATGGGTGCGTCCATACATATAAACGGAACAAGTTCCTCTATTATTGACACCGTGTTTGTCTGCAGGACAACCGGAAGCATGCAACAAAAATGGCTGGCAGAGTCTCCGGATGAAGTCGCTCGTATCGTTAAGAAAGATTTGGACCAGCTCAGGGCCGGAAATGTCAACCCGTCGATTGGTGACATTCGATGCGTTACTTATGGACATCTGATACGACTGGCGATTTGGTTCCTACGCCTTGAGTGGAACACAAACGAATCAGCGACATCACGAATCGCAAAAGTGGCGGATTGGCTCCTACGCTTTGGCGGATGGGCTGAAGTAGAAAGATGCATGGGGCACGACAGACCAGTAACACCAAAGGACACCCCTTTGTTCGCTGTGCCTGAAAGCGATGTAGAATATGGAGCCGAATATGCCAACGTTTCCTTTTGAAGTTCCCTTTGAAAAGATCCTCCGGGATCCTGAAAGCTATGTTGATGCCGTATTTTCATGCCTGGAGTCGGAATTCCTTATCTTGCCCAAGGGAATTGGATTTGTTGAATATCCTGTTTTTGAACGCGGGTACGAAGCGTTGAAGTCTGCAACCGAAGGCTTTTCTCAACTCGATCCCAATAGAGTTTTTCCGGTAACGATTTCTGAGCCGATTTCGATTGTGGTTCTGCGTTCAATGCTTGGTTTCACGCCTCCGGAATGGGGTTACGTCACAACACAGAGAACCGGCGTATCGGTTACCCAGGGCTTCGTGCGCTCGCTGGACAGAAAAGTGCGGATGGCCCCGGAAACGAGGCTCAATACCAACGGCGTTACAGAAGAACGGCTGAAAGCGATGGTTCAAACAGCGTGTCAATTACTTTCGGCCGGTGTCCCTAATATTAAAGGCGACAAATTGCATCGCTTGGACAAGGCCGATACGTAAAATGGTGTTGAAGGCATCCAGAATCTGGCCGGAATAGGCGTTCCCTACGCCATGCTGCTGTATGAACGGTTCCTGGGAAGGCCGTTCGCCGGACATCGAGACTCCGTAAGCGAACTTGTCGGCGACAGCTTGGAATCGGCAATCGAGGATGTTCTTGCCAAGGCAGCGATCAGTTTTCGCAAGACAAAACGTGCGGAACGAATCGAAGGCTTCGACCAGACGCCGGATTTCATCATCCCCAGCGAATTCAACCCGCAGGTCATTATCGAGGCGAAAATCACCGAGGATGACGGCACGGCCCGCGACAAGGTGACGCGTATTCAACATCTTGGCGAATTGAGTCTTGCCGGTCGTTCCAAAGATAATCCAAAATACGAGGTCATAGCCTGCATCGGTGGTCGTGGCTTCGGAGTCCGCCGGGAAGACATGAAAAAAATGATCATTGCGACCCGGGGAAAGGTGTTTACCGCCAATACGTTGGATCGGCTTATTGACTGTACTCGGCTTGGTGAATTTCAGAGTCGATAGAAAGGGTTTTGGCCGGTTTTGAAAAAGACAGGCCAGTGGGCATCCGGTCGATTCTTACCCCGCCGAGTCGATCCATCCTCCGCCGAGCAGGGTGTCGTCTTGGTAGAACACCGCCGCCTGGCCGGGGGTTATGGCGGCGACCGGTTCGGTGAATTCCACCTCGACGGCGTCCGTTGAGCCCGCGGCCGGGGCGGCCGGCCGGACGATGCCGGGGGCGCCGCGGTGATTGTAGCGGATCTGGATGACGGCCTCGAAGGGCTCGCGCGGGATCGAGTCCGGCTCGATGAGCCAGCAGACGCCGCCGGCCTTCAGGCGGGTTTGCAACAATTCCTGGCGGCTGCCCAGGACCACCGTATTGGTCGCCGCGTCCAGCTCGATGACATAGGCCGGTTCGCCCAGGGCGATTCGGAGCCCCCGGCGCTGGCCGATGGTGTATTGATACACACCCGTGTGTTCGCCCAGCCGTTCGCCTTGGCGGTTGATCACCCGGCCCGGCCGGCAGAGCTCCGGCGCCCGCTGAGCGATAAAACGGGCGTAGTCGTCGTCCGGAACGAAGCAAATTTCTTGAGACTCGGCCTTGTCGTGCACCGGCAGGTCCAGCCGCCGGGCGAACTGGCGGATCTGCCCCTTGGTGTACTGGCCGTTCGGCAGGAGGACATGTTGAAGGGTCTCGTAGCCGATGCCGAACAGGGCGTAGGACTGGTCCTTGTCGAAATCGATGCCGCGGCAGAGTCGAGGGCCCCGCTGGCTCTGGCGTATTTGGGCGTAGTGTCCGGTGGCAATATAGTCGATGCCGCGGGCCCGGGCGAACTGTAGGCAGCGGGCGAACTTCACCCGGGAATTGCACCGGATGCAGGGGTTGGGCGTGCGGCCGCGGCGGTATTCCGCTACGAAATACTCCACGATCGTCTCCAGGTCCTGCTGCAGGTCCAGGACCTCGAAGGCGATCCCGAGCCGTTCGGCGACCTGCCGGGCATCGCGGGCGTCGTCCGGCGGCTGATCATCCGTTTGCTTGTCTATCTGTTTGGCGGCCTGCCCATCGACCCGTCTGGCCGGCGGTTTGTCTACCTGTCCGACGGACTGATTGCCCGTCTGATTGCCCACCTGGCCGCCCGCCTGACTGCCCACCTGGCTATTCGCCTGGTCGCCCACAAGTTCGCCCGGTTGGGTGGCGGATTTTAGGCGCAGGTACAGGCCGGTCACCTCGTAACCGGCCTGCTGGCACCAGGCGGCCGCGGCGCTGCTGTCCACCCCTCCGCTCATCGCCACTAGCACTCGATCGGACTTCATTACGGGCATCATACCCGCACGAACGGCTCATTTCCAGTCGGGCGGCGGGGCCTATCGCCGGCTGGCCGGGTTCCGTCCCGCCCGTCAGGATCAGTTGGCCGGCCGGCGCCGCCGCTGGATCCAGTGCACCAGCGGCAGGCCCAGGCACGCCAGGATCAGCGCCCCGGGCGCGGGCACGCAGTATCCGGAGTATCCCCAGTACACCATGTCGTAGATCGTCACGTCCTGGTACCTGGTGTTATCGACCCAGTAGATGTCGGAGTAGCTGGCCAGCAGCGTGTAGAACTCCACGGTGCCGGAAAAGCCCCAGATTTCCGTATGGCGATCGTAGGGACCGTCGGTGAAGGTCATATCCCAGTCCGTCAGGAGCGTATAGTTGGTCGGCGTCCAGGGCCCGTAGCCGGGCTGATAGTAATTCGGATTGGACGAACTTTTGCTGTCCACGCGCAGAACGTCATTGCCGCAGTCGCCGGTCTCGGAGTAGAGCTGAATCCAGTGCAGGTCGACCGGATCGCTTACGTCCCGTTCGTAGTACATGGCGATATCCGCCTCGTGGTAGCATTTGCTGCCGGAATGCCAATCCATGGCCCGATAGAGATCGACCCACAGCATTCCAGACAGGCTGGAGCCGGAAAATCCGAAGTTAAAGTACTGCCCGTCGGGGCCCGTAAGATACTGGTTGCTGATGGAGAGGCCGATATCCATCTGCAGGTCCGGATCCTCGCCGACCTCGTAAAACTCCAGGTCGAACAAGGCGGTCCCCCCCGCCGTGGGACCCTCACAGGCGTCCCAGGGATCCACTCCGAAGACATTGATCGCCGTCGATATCGCCAGCAGGGGCGTGCAGCTGGCGAAAAAGACACACAACCCCATTCGAATAATGGTTTTACTCGCCCTCGTTTTTTCCATGTTCTCGTCCTCCGTTTTGAATTGTTCCTTCCGGCGATATGCCCGTCGCCGGTTTCTCGCCCCGGCGCCGGATCGGTCGGCCAAGCGGGCATGCAGCAGAGCAGTCGCGAGGGGGTGCGCCGGCCGTCGTTGCGAGAAATCCTGTCTCAACGTGATAGGGATAATATACCATGA
>JAFGFX010000086.1 GCA_016930855.1 Sedimentisphaerales bacterium
GACCTGCTCGCCGCAGTGGCCGTAGGGCGGATGGCCCAGGTCGTGCCCCAGGCAAACCGCCTCGGCCAGGTCCTCGTTCAATCCCAAAATCCGCGCCATCGTCCGGGCGATCTGGGCCACCTCGACCGTGTGGGTCAGCCGGGTGCGATAGTAGTCGCTGTCGGCGTCCAAAAAGACCTGCGTCTTGGCCTCCAGGCGGCGAAAGGCCGCGCTGTGCACGATCCGGTCCCGGTCCCGCTGAAAACAACTGCGATAGTCATGCTCCGGTTCGGGATACTCCCGCCCGCGACTGGCGTCGCTAAAGACCGCATAGGGTCGAAGCCGCTGGCGCTCCTGCTGCTCCTGCTCGAGCCGGTTTAATAATCCATACCGCTGAATCATGCCTGTTGGCCCTTGTCCATTTCCACGCCCCCTGCAATCGTCACCACCTCCTGCAATGGCCGGGCCGATCGGCGTGGTTTGACGCCCTTAGGTTTTCCCGTGCAGATGTTCCCAACGCTCCACCGCCTCCGGGCGGCGCAGATAGAGCGGCGCCAATTCATCGGCCGTGGTAAATTGGCCCGCCTGGGCCCGCCGCCAGCCGCAGCGGTGCACTTGGTCCGGCCGGGGCTGCCAATATGACTCGTCCAAAAAAAATACCCCCTCCTGTGTTAATGCCTTTCGATGCGAGACCAGCGCCGGCCCCAGCACCAACAGTGGCTTGCGGGAAACAGCCAGCAGTTGGGTCGCCGAGATGACCGCCGCCGGCCGCACCGTGCGAAATCGGGCCACCGGCTCGTCGAATTGCCCATCCCCGCTGGATTGTCCGTCTGGTTCCGCCTCGTCGGGCCGCCGTTCGTAGAGGGCGGCGTACAACTGCTGGCGCTGGGCGTCGATCACCACGGCCACCTGCCGCACGTTAGCGAGCCGCTCGGCGGCGTCGGCCTGCAAGGCGTTCTGCGCGATCACGTCGGTGCTGGGGACCGCCACGATCCGGATCTGCGGCCAGGCGAAGGCCAGGGCCTTGGCCGCCGCCGTCGCAATCCGCAACCCGGTAAAGCTGCCCGGCCCGGCCGAGACGTACACCTGGTCGATCCGACCGACCGGCCAGCCCTGGGCCCGCACCAGGCGATCCATGGTCCCCAACAACTGGCCCGCATGCCGCAGGTCCGCGGTGAACTGCTCCTGGGCCAGCAGTCGGGGGCCCGAGGCCACCGCCACGCCGCCGATCCGGGAAGAGGTCTCTATCGCGAGTATCCGTACCGGCTCTGCCGTCATGGCCCCATCCTATTCGCTTTCACCTGCCAAAGCAATCGGTCCGCATTCGATGGATGCTGTTTCAACCTTTCTGATCAGATAGTTTCTCTACCTGGACTTCCATCGTGATTCACGTCGACAAACCGCTTGGCCAGGCCTATGTTCTCGGGTGGCCGCCGAAACCTAGAGCAAATCAGGCAGGTCCCGTTCCAGGGCCGTCCGCACGATATCCAGCATCTCGGCCAGTATCGCCGCCGGCATGGCCAAAGGCGGCATGAGGACCAGCACGTCGCCCAAGGGCCGCAGGATCAGGCCCCGGTCGCGCATCCGGTGGCAAAGGCGGCTACCGACGCGGCCGGCCGGATCGAAGCTGCGTTTGCTCACCCTGTCCTCGACCAGCTCGATGCCGACCATCAGACCCCGCCGCCGAACGTCGCCGACATTATCCAGCTCGGCAATGGATTCGAGTGCCTTGGCGATCTGGTCCATCTTGGCCGGCAGGTGCTCGAGGGTGCGTTCCCGGTCGAAGAGATCCAGGCTGGCCAGGGCGGCCGCACAGCCCAGGGCGTTGCCGGTGTAGGTGTGGCCGTGATAGAAGGTGGTCTGCGGCCAGGGCTCGCGCCGGAAGGCGTCGAAGACGGCCTCGGTGGCCAGCGTGGCCGCCAGGGGCAGATAGCCGCCGGTGAGGCCCTTGGCCAGGCAGAGAAAATCAGGGCTGACTGATTCCTGCTGGCAGGCGAACATGCTGCCCGTCCGGCCGAAGCCGGTGGCGACCTCGTCGGCGATCAGCAGGACGTTCCGTTCCCGGGCCAGCCGCGCCACGCCCCGTAGAAATCCCTCGGGATGGACGATCATCCCGGCGGCGCCCTGGACGAGCGGCTCGACGACGATGGCGGCGATCTGGCCGGCATACCGGTCCAGCAGGTCGGCCATCTGCGCCAGGCAGACGTCGCGGCACTGGTTGGGTGAACCGTCAAAACGATACGGGTGCGGCGTCGGGCTAAACAACGCCTCGAAGGTCAGCGGGCCGAAGATCTCATGGAAGATGGGGATGCCGCCGACACTGACCGAGCCCATGGTGTCGCCGTGGTACGACTGCCGCAGGGCGATAAAGCGGGTCCGTTGGGACTGGCCGAGGTTGCGCCAATACTGGAAGGCCATTTTCAGGGCGATCTCCACGGCGGTGGCGCCGCTGTCGGAGTAAAACACCCGCTTGAGCCCTTCCGGCGTCAATTCCACCAACCGCTTGGCCAGCTCGATACTGGGCGGGCTGGCCAGGCCCAGCAGGGTGCTGTGGGCGATTCTTTCCAACTGCTCGCGGATGGCGGCATTGATGTAGGGATGATTGTGGCCGTGCACGTTGCACCAGAGGGAAGAGACGCCGTCGATGTAGCGTTTGCCCTCGGTGTCGAAAAGATGGACCCCCTCGCCCCGTTCGATAATGAGAGGATCCTCTTTGAGCCAGAACCGCAGCGGGCAAAACGGATGCCAGAGATATTGCCTGTCCCAGTCGTGCAGAATTCCCATTACCGCTCCCGTAAGGCGCGAATCGTGCTGAATCCATTCAAACGTCAGTATAATCCGCTGTCCAGGCGGCCCTTGCGAAAGACATTGATGCCCTCGTCGTCACCGAAGCCGGTCATCTCCAGGTCCTGCAGGCGGAATTGCTTGTCCGGATCGCGCACGAAGTCAAACCGCCAGCGGGTCTTGATCAAGGGATAGTAGCCGTAAACGCTTTCCTGGTCGGTGTTGGTCATGACGGTCAGCTCAACGGAGCCGCCGTCGTCGCCGGCCCGCGTCACCTCCAGGCGGGTGATCCGGTTGCTCTCGATAAGGGGTTTATCCGCGCGGAGGTGGTAGCGCAGGATCCCCTCGGTCATTTCCTTGGTGACCACACCGTGGCGAAAGGAGTCGCTCAAGAGGGAAATGATCGTATCGGCATCCTCCTGCTCGGCGGCCTGGACCAGCCGGCGGGTGGCGTCCTCGAGCGCTTCCCGGTTGGTCTGAACCAGCCGGTCCAGCAGCAGGAACAATCCCGCCAGCGCCGGCCCCAGCAGCAGCAGCGGCCGGTGGAACCGCTGCTTGCGGATTGCCCAGGTCATCACCAGCAGGAATTCCAGCACCACCGCCAGCAGGATCCCGGCGGACGGATCTTCGAACAAATAGTGGTTCATCGATCATGACCCCGCAAAATATATGATCCGCTGAATTAAAGCCAACGGCCCGGAAGGACCGATAACTGCTAGGGCGATCCGCTCTGGCAATCAAGATAGCGGCGTGCCGGCAAAATGTAAAATTAAATTTAAGATTATATTTCAGAAGGGTTTATGATTCAACTGCCCGAATGTGTCGAGCCGCGGACCGTCTGCCTGGCCAACCTGAAGGTCCTCGCCGAGCATGCGCCGGGTCTTTGCCATACGATCGATCAGGTGGACCCGCGGGATTTTGTCGAGTGCGAGCCGACCCGCTCGGGGGATCTGACCTGCCGGCTGGCGGGCTCGTCCGGCGCGCCCGTCTATTTGCACAGCCGCTATGATCCGGTGCGGGAGGCGGTCCGCTGGGCCGACGGGGTGGAGAAACTGGCCCGCGGCCTGGAGGAGAAACAGGACGGCCATATGCCGATGTGCTTCTTCGTGGACGGCTTCGGCCTGGGCTATCACGTCAAGACCCTGTTCGACCGCCTGGCGGCTCCGGCGTTCATCGTGGTCAGCGAGCCGAACGTCGCCCTGCTGCGGACGGCCCTGGAGCATTTCGACTACGCGGAGATGTTCGCCAGCGACCGGCTGATCGTGATCACCGCCGCCCAGCGGGACGAGATCTTCAAGAAGCTGGAGCTCCACAGCCACGCCATGATGATGGGCGTGGTCTTCACCCAGCCGCTCCAGCGGATCGAGGGCGAGTTTCACGCCCGGATCCACACCCTTGTCAGTGAGTACGCCGCCTACGTCCGCACCACGCTGATTACCGTCCTGGCCAACGGCGTCCGGACGTGCACGAACATATTGCACAACCTGCCGACCTACGTGGCGACCGGATCAATCGAGGTGCTCAAGAACCGCTTTACCGGCTGCCCGGCCGTGCTGGTCTCGGCGGGCCCGTCCCTGCGCAAACAACTGACGCGGCTGAAGGCCGTCCGCGAGCGGGTTGTCGTCGTGGCGGTCCAGACCACGCTCAAGCCGCTGCTGGCGGCGGGCATCAAGCCGGACTTCGTCACCAGCCTCGACTACCACGCCGCCAGCAAGGACTTTTTCATCGGACTGAGGGACGACGATTTGCAATCGGTGCACCTGGTCGCCGAGCCCAAGGCCCATTGGGAGGTGATCGACACCTACCGCCGGGCCGGCTGCGTGAGCCTGCTGGGCAACGAGTTCGCCCAGCTCGTCCTGCGGGGCCGGCCGGACGACCACGACCGGCTGCGGGCGGGCTGCACGGTGGCCCACCTGGCGTTCTATCTGGCCCAGTATCTGGGCGCCGATCCTATCATCCTGATCGGACAGGACCTGGGCTTTACCCACCACGTGTATTACAGCCCCGGCGTGGAGCTGCACGACCGCTGGCGGCCGGAGCTGAGCCGGTTCGGCACCATGGAGATGAAGGAATGGGAACGGATCGTGCGGCACCGGGGGATCCTGCGGCAGGTGCCGGACTACCAGGGCCGGCCGATCTATACCGACGAGCAGATGTTCACCTACCTGCAGCAGTTCGAGAAGGATTTCGCCCAATGCCCGGCCCGGGTGATCGACGCCACCGAGGGCGGCGTGTTGAAGCAGTTCTGCCGGACGATGCCCTTCGCGCAGGCCATCGAGGCCTTCTGCCAGGCGCCTATCGAGCCCGAACGGTTCGCGTATCTGCGGCAAATGAACTGGTTCGATGACCGCCGGCTGCCCGAGGCGCGGTCCCTCGTCGAGAAGCGGCTGGAGGAAGTGGCCGAGTTCCTGGCGATCGGCCGGGAAACGGCCGAGCTGGTCACCGGGATGATGGATCTGGTGGATGACCAGCCGGCGTTGAACCAGCGGATGGTGCGGTTGGACGAGCTGCGGCGCAAGGTCAACCAGCGGCCCCAGGTGTACCGGCTGGTCAGTTACGTCTCGCAGATGGCCGAGATGTACCGCCTGCGGCAGGACAGCCGCATCAAGCTGGACCGCACCGAGGGCAAGGAACGCCAGCGCCGCCAGCTTCGCCGCGACATCCACTACGTTACGGAACTCAACAAGGGCTGCGAGCGCCTGATCGACATGCTGCGGGATTGTCTCAAACGATTCGACGCGGACAGCGGGTCCGCCGGCCCAACGGAAACCGCATGAGCGAGACAAACGGCCGAAAAAATGTTGCCGTCCTCTACGCCTGCCCGGCCGGAGGCGTGCTGGGCCTGCGCTCGCGGATCGCCGAGACCATCGCCGGCCGACCCATCCTGCGCCGGACCGTCGAACGCCTGCAACGGGCCCAACGGCTAAGCGAGATCATCGTGTTCTGCCCGGCCCAGGACGGCGATCGGATCCAGGTGCTGCTGGCCGGTACGCGGGCACATCTAATCGGATTGAACCAGCCCCCCCCCGTCAGCCGCCACGTCCGGCGGCGCAAATGGTCCCTGCACAGTTGGCGCGGCGGGATCCGGGAGGCGACCGTCTTCGACGAGCAGCCCTGGACTACCGAGATGATCGAACTACTGCGCCGCCGGGAGGTCTTCACCGTGGTGGCGGTCCCGGCCGAGGCGATCCTGGTCGATCCGGACCTGATCGACGGCCTGATCGACCATCACCACGAGCAGGGCGCGGCGATGCGGTTCACCTTTTCCCAGGCGGCGCCCGGCCTGGCTGGCTGTGCCTACCGGCTGGACCTGCTGCACGAGCTGAACCAGGCCCAGATGGGCGTGGGCGATCTGCTGATGTACGATCCCGAGAGCCCCCACGCCGATTACATCATGCAGGAGTGCAATTACCGCGTCCCCCGCGACCTCTGCGTAACCGGCCGGCGGTATATCGCGGATACCCAGCGCAGCTTCGAGCTCCTGGAGCGTCTGGCCGCCGCCGGCAACGGGCAACTGGAGGGCGACCCGGCCGAGCGGCTGATGGCCCGCCTGTCGGAGATACCGGAAATCATTGATCCCCTGCCGCGGGAACTGGAGATCGAGATCTGCACGGCGCCTAGTAACCGCATCATCGGGTATCCGCACCGCGGCGACAACGGCCACCCGAACCACCCCGCACGCCTGGCCCGGCCGGACATGCCGCTTTCACTGTTTGAAAAGATCGTCGGCGACTGTGGGGCCTACGATGATCTATGCCTGACCATCGGGGGATTCGGCGAACCGCTATCCCGCCCGGATCTACCTCAGGTAATCGAACTGGCCAAACAAGCGGGCATCTGGGCCATTCACATCGAGACCGACGGCCTGGGCCTGGAAGGCCGGCTGGCCGAGGCGCTCTGTGAATCCGCCGCCGATGTGATCAGCGTTTACCTGGACGCCGACAGCCGCCAGACATACCAATCCGTCAAGGGCGCCGACCAGTTCGAGCAAGTGACCGCCAACATCGAGTCGTACCTGGAAATGGCCCAAGCCCGTAAAGGACCGGCTCCCCTGCTGATCCCCCACCTGGTCAAGTCGCGCCAGACGATCGACGAGATGGAGGCCTTCTACGACCGCTGGCTGCGGCGCGGCGGCGCGGCGGTGATCGAGGGATACAACGACTTCGCCGGCCAGATCGAGGACCGGGCGGTCATGGACATGTGCCCGCCGCAGCGGTTTGCCTGCCGCCGCCTGGATCGCACGCTGACGATCCTGTCCGACGGCAGTGCCGTTATCTGCGGCCAGGATTTCCGCGGCGACCGGCCGATCGGCCACGCCGGCCAAACCAGCATAAATCAGCTCTGGCAGACACAGCTAAAAGAGCTGCGGCAGGCACAGCGGCAGGGACGATTCGATGCCAATCCGCTCTGCGCCCGCTGCAAGGAATGGCATCGCTGAACACCGACCAAACCGGGGCGATTTTTATCGAGATGCGCAGATCCTCGGCGTACATACGAAAGGCGGCTGATTTGAAGGTCTTGGGACTCATACCGGCCCGGGCGGGCAGCCAGGGATTACCCGGCAAGAACATGCGGCCCCTGCTGGGCAAACCCGTAATCGCCTATACGATCGACGCGGCCCTGGCGGCCAAACGGCTCAGCCGCATCGCCGTAACCACGGACGATCCGCAGGTGCTGCAACTTTGCCGTCAGAGCTATCCCGACTCCGTAATCGCGCTGAAGCGTCCGGCCGAGCTGGCCGGCAATACCAGCCGCATCGACGACGTCATGCGGCACGCCTGCCGGCTTCTTTGCGAGCAGGACGGATTCCGGCCGGACGCCGTGGCCCTGCTCTACGCCAACGTGCCCGTGCGGGCCGCGGGCATCATCGACCGGGCCATCGAGCACCTGGAAGCGACCAGTGCCGACTCGGTCCAGACCCTTTCGCCCGTGGGAAAATTTCATCCCTACTGGCTTTACCGGATGGACCAGGATCGGATACATAAATACCAGGACAACCAGGTATACCGCCGGCAGGAGCTTCCGGCCTGCTACTATATCGATTCGGCCGTGGGACTGACAACCTGGAAGGCCCTGTTCGCCGCCGAGGGCGATCCGGACCCCCACGCCTTTTGGGGCCCAGACAAACGGGCGCTCGCCCAGCCTGCCCAGGAGACCATCGACATCGACACCTACCGGGACCTGCTGCTGGCCGAGGCGGCCCTCCGGGAAAAACAGACGCCATCGGAGCCGCCCGCCTCCTGAGCCGGCAACCAACCGGATCGACGGGGCCGCTGCGGCCATCGGCCTTTGCCGCCGGATAACATGACGGAGGATCGTGACAAGCTCGTTTCTATGAGGAGATATCGTGGCCTACATCTCTCATGACATCGCCTTGATCTTCCCGCCGATCCGCACCTGGGACCGGCCGCGGAATTTCCCCACGGGACCGGGGCTAATCGCCGCCCGCCTGCGCAGCAGCGGTTATCGCGTATCCGTGATCGACGTCAACGGCCTGCGGCTTAGCGACGAGGAGGTCCTCGAGCGCATCCGGCAGGTCGATCCGGCGGTCATCGGCATCGGCGGCCTGATCACCACCTACGGCTGGATCAAACGATTAACCCCGCAAATCCGCGGCCTGCGACCCGACCGCCCCATCGTCCTGGGCGGCTCGGTCGGCACCAGCATCATCGAGACGGCGCTGGCGAACCTGGACATCGACGTGATCGCCGTGGGCGAGGCCGACGAGACCATCCTGGAACTCATGCCGGCCCTGCTCGCCTCCGGCCGATCGACGGAGCCGCTGGAAGCAATCGCCGGCCTGGCATTCCGCCGGGACGGCCAGGTCGTCCGCACGGCGGACCGGCCCCTGCTTAAAGACCTTGACATCCTGCCCTATCCGGCCTGGGACCTGTTCCCCATGGAGGTGTACCTGGCCAATCCGATCGTGGGGGTGGGCAGGGACATCGACATCATCAGCTCGCGGGGCTGCCCGTTTGCCTGCGCCTACTGCTACCGCATCTTCGGCCGCCGCTACCGGGCCCGCAGCGCCGCGCACGTCGTCGGCGAGATGGAGGCACTCCAGCGTAATTACGAGGTGGATTTCATCAGCTTCCAGGACGACTGCTTCGTGGTGGACAAGCAGCGGGCCTATGACATCTGCGACCTGATCGACCGCAACCGCCGCCTGGCGTCGCTGCGCTGGAGCTGCACGGGCCGGGTGACCGTCTGCGACCGGGACCTGCTGGACCGCATGCGGGCCAGCGGCTGCGTGTCGGTCAGCTACGGCATCGAAAGCGGCTCGGAGAGCATTCTGGCGGCCATGAGGAAAAACGCCAGCCTGGCCCAGGCCGCCCGGGCGATCGAGAACACGCGGGCGGCGGGTCTGCGTTGTCCGGTGTCGTTCATGATCGGCTATCCCGGCGAGACCCGCCAAACGGTCATGGAGACGGTCGAGTTCTGCCGGCGGGTGAACATCCCGCTAACGTCGCTGATGTTCACCTGCCCCTATCCGGGCACCGAACTGTACGAGCAGGTCAAGGATACGCCCCGCTTTCGCCGGCAGTTCGCCGGCGAGGAGGATTTCGTCCGCCGCCTGGGCGATGCCGTGGACCTGACGGTCAATTTGACCGAGCTGGAGGACGCACAACTGACCGCCCTGCGGGACGAGGCCCTCAATCTGGCCCGGCAACAGTACCGGCCGCCCTCGCCGGCCGAACGCGACGCCCAGGAACGAAGCCTCTACGGCGAAGCCCTCTATGCCAAGGCCCGCGAGCAACTGGAAACCGACGCTTTGAAGGAACATCGCCGCCGGCACGGATTCAATGAGTCGCTCGATTCGGAATCGCATTTGCCCAATCCCTCCCAGGAGCCGTTCCATGCCGCAGGTCCGCAATGAATTGCCGTGGCCACCGGGGCAGCCGGGGCAAAGCCGGCCGTACGTCATTGCCGAGGCGGGCGTCAACCACAACGGCCGGATCGAGATGGCGTCTCAACTGATCGACGCCGCCCGGCGGGCGGGGGCCGACTGCGTCAAGTTCCAGGCCTACAGTACCTCGGAACTGGTCACCCGCTCCTCCGCCAAGGCCGACTACCAACAGGCCTGCGGCCCCGCCGGGGAAAGCCAGTTCGAGATGCTTCAGCGCTATGAGCTACCGGTCGAGGCCTTCGGCCGGCTGAAGGCATATTGCGACAAGCAAGGCCTGGATTTTCTGGTGACGCCCTTTTCACCCCGCTGGGTGAATCTGCTGGAGGAACTGCACGTCAGCGCCTACAAGATCGGCTCGGGCAACCTGTGCCATCCGGACCTGCTGGAGGCCGTGGGGCGAACCGGCAAGTGCGTGTTCGTCTCCAAGGGCATGGCGAGCCTGGCCCAATCCGATCGGGCCCTGCAGGCGCTGCGCCGGGCGGGCTGTAGCTGGATCTGCCTGCTCCACTGCATCAGCTCCTACCCGACGCCGATAGAGGACGCCCACCTGCGGACCATCGGCATGCTCGCTGCGCATACCGGCCTGCCGATTGGGTTCTCCGATCACACGCGCCAGATCGAAACGGGACTGCTGGCGGTCAACGCGACGGCCGTCGTCCTGGAGAAACATCTGACCCTGGATAACACGCTGGCCGGGCCCGATCACGCCATGAGTCTAACACCCGACCAGTTGGCCGAATATATCCGCCTGGCCCGTCATCTGGGAACAATCCCCCCCGAAAAACGCCAGCGATACATTGACCAGGACGAGCATCTGGCGGCGATGTGGGCCGTCGCCGCCGGCGACGCTCTAACGGAGCCGCTGCCTGCCGAACGCCGACTCAAAACGGTCGCGGGCCTGAGCGTGGTGGCCGCCTACCCCATCGGCCGGGGCACTATGATCGCGCCGGCCATGCTGACGATCAAGCGGCCCGGCAGCGGCATCCCCCCTGATCAACGCCATCTAATCATCGGCCGCATTGCGGCCAGGGACATCGGTGAGGATCAACCAATCGAATGGGACGACATCGACAAGGACACCGGCCCGGCAGCCGCGCCGGGATCGGCCGGCAGTCCCAGAATCTCGAAGGTGGAGAACCTGTGAGTCATGCCCAGAAAAAACACGTAGGGTTTGTAGCCACCCGCCTGGCCGGCAACGACGGGGTCTCGCTGGAATGCGCCAAATGGGCCTCGGTCTTCGAGCGGGAGGGATTTTCCTGTTTCTACTATGCCGGCGAGCTGGACCGGCCGCCGGAGCGGTCGCTGCCGGTGCCGGAGGCGCACTTCCAGCACCCGGCGATCCGGCAACTGCAGGAGGAATGCTTCGGCGCCGCCCGGCGCCGCCGGGAGGTGACCCGTCAGATCCAGCAGCTCAAGGACCTTTTAAAAGAAAGCCTCTATGCCTTCCTGGAACGATTCGATATTTCTCTGCTGGTCATCGAGAACGCCCTGACGATCCCGATGAACCTGCCGCTGGGTCTGGGGCTGACCGAGCTGATCAGCGAGACCGGCATCCCCACGATCGCCCATCACCACGATTTCTTCTGGGAGCGGCAGCGGTTCTTGAGCAACTGCGTCTGGGACTACCTGAACATGGCCTTTCCGCCGCACCTGCCCAGCATCCGCCACGTGGTGATCAACTCCAGCGCCGACAACCAGCTCAGCCTGCGCACGGGGATCTCGCCGACGCTGATCCCCAACGTCATGGACTTCGAGTCGCCGCCGCCCGCGCCGAATCACTACGCGGCGGACATCCGGGCGTCCCTGGGCATCGCCCGGGGCGAATACTTCGTGCTGCAGCCGACCCGGATCATCCGCCGCAAGGGGATCGAGCACGCCGTCGAGCTGGTCAGTCGGCTGGGGTTGCCGGCCCGTCTAATAATCTCCCACGCCGCCGGCGACGAAGGCCACGAGTACGAGCAGCGAATCCGCAGTTACGCCCGCCTGCTGCAAACGAACACGCTGTTCGTCTCCGATCTGATCCGGCAGCAGCGCGGCCGCACGCAAGAGGGCCAAAAGCAATACACCCCCTTCGACATCTACCCCTATTGCGACCTGGTGACCTATCCGTCCGACTTCGAGGGGTTCGGCAACGCCTTCCTGGAGGCGGTCTATTTCCGCAAACCCCTCGTGCTCAACACCTACTCGATCTACACCTACGACATCAAACCGAAGGGCTTCCGGGCGATCGAGCTGCACGGCTACGTCACCGAGGAAAGCCTCCAGCAGACCCGCTCGGTGCTGCAGGATGAGCACCTGCGTCGGGAGATGGTCGATCACAATTACCAGCTCGCCCGGCGCTACTACTCATATGCCGTGCTGCGCTGCCGCCTGCGGTCGCTCATCCACGACTGCCTCGGTGTTAGATACGCCGGCCTCGACGCCGGATAATCAGGCTGTCGCGCCGGACAGCGGCTCCAAACCGGCCCAAGGACGGATCGTTCATGCCGCCGACCAAACACAAACGGATCGTCGCCGTCGTCACCGGGGCCCGCTCGGACTACGGGATCCTCCGGCCGGTCCTGAGCGCCATCGCCGCCCATCCCCGCATGGAGCTCAAGCTGCTGGTCACCGGCATGCACCTGCTGCGCCGGTTCGGCTATACGGTCCGGCAGATCGAGCAAGACGGCTGGCCCATCGCCGGCCGGATCCGCCTGCAGGGCGAGCGGGACGATCCGATAACCCAGGGCCGCGGCCTGGGCCGGGCCATTACGGGCCTGACCGACGCCCTGGCCGCCTGCCGGGCACAGATCGTGCTGGTGCTGGGCGACCGGATCGAGGCCTTCGCCGCCGCCGCCGCCGCCACGGCCAGCAACCGCATCCTGGCCCACATCCACGGCGGCGACGCGGCCGTTGGGGTCCAGGACGACGCCTACCGCCACGCGATTACGAAGCTGGCGCACGTGCATTTTGCCGCGTCCAGCGAGGCCAAACGGCGGCTCAAGCGGCTGGGAGAGCCCGATTTTCGTATTTATCAGACCGGCTCACCCGCGGTCGATAATTTATCCCGGTTGATTTGCCGGGACGAGCGGCTGCTGGGCGAATGGGCCGGTTTCGATGTCCGCGAGGATTTTCTCCTGGTTCTGCAGCATCCCGCCGGCGGCTCGGGTGTAGAGGAGGAAAGGCGGATGAGGCAAACCTTGGCCGCCTGCCGCCATAAAGACATGTATACCATAGCTTTATATCCCAACAGCGATCCGGGCTTTTCCGGGATCCTGCGGGCCGCCCGGCGGGAAAGCCGCCGGAAGCGATTCCGACTGCTCAGGAGCGTGCCACGGGAGATCTATCTGGGCCTCTTGGAGCGCTGCCGGATATTGGTGGGCAACAGTTCCAGTGGTTTAATTGAGGCGGGTTACCTAAATGTCGATGTTATCAACGTCGGACCGCGTCAGCTCGGCAGGCCGCGTAGCCCGAACGTTCGGGATGTCCCCTACGGCCCGCCGGTGAACAAGGCCGTCGCCGAGGCCTTGGGGCGGCGCCGAACGCCTCGCCGCCGCCGATCGCTGTATGGAGACGGCAACAGTGGCCGCCGGATCGCCGCGATCCTGGCCCGGCTGCCGGACGATGCTTGTTGGAGGCAAAAACGGATTGCCTATTGAGGCCGTTAAGCGAATTCGAGGCGAACGGCCAGGCCCGGGAGTTTTTACGCCCGGGTGGCGAATTTTGCCAGAGCCTATAAGGGAGTAAACGTGACTGCATCACCAGCCGAAAAGATTGCCGGTAAAATCCCTGAGCTGTCCACCCTGCCGCAGGTGACCATGCGGATCATCCAGGTCGTTCAGGATCCGCGCAGCACGGCGAACGACCTGCACAAGATTGTATGCAACGATCCGGCGCTGTCCGCCCGGGTTCTGCGGGTCGTGAATTCCGCCTTTTACGGCCTGCCCGGCCAGATCGGCAGCATCGACCGGGCCATCATGCTTTTGGGCCTCAACGCCGTGAAAAACATCGCCATCGCCGCCTCGCTTTCGAAGATGTTCAAGAAGCTGACCCCCTGCGACGACCTGACCGGCAGGGACCTCTGGACCCACAGTGTCGCCGTGGGCGCCACCAACAAGCTGATCACCACGGCCATGGGCCTGGCCCTGCCGGACGAGGCCTTCCTGGCGGGCTTGATCCACGACATCGGGCTGGTGGTCGAATTGCAGGCCGAAGGCAGCGAGCTGATCCAGATCGTCCAGCAGACCAAGGCGGGGCTAACCTTTTGCCAGGCCGAGCACAACGTGCTGGGCACCGATCATCAGGAAATCGGCATGGTCCTCACCCAGCGCTGGAAGTTCCCCCGCTCATTCCAGTACGTGGCCGGCTACCATCACCGCCCCGGGGACCTGGCCCAGGAAAACCGGCTGCTGGCCGTGGTGACGCACCTGTCGGACTGCATCTGTGCCCGGCGGGAACTGGGGATCCAGATCACCGTGGCCGGCAAATGCCCCGAGCCGGAATTCGTCCGGGAAATCGGGCTGCCCCAGGCCAAGCTGGAAGAAATCTCCGAGATGATCGAAAGCGAGCTGGAGACCGTGCGGTCGCTGATCGAGTAGGCGGCCGTACGCCGCCCGGCCCGAGCGAATGAGAAGCCGTTTCACGACCTACCCTCAACGGTGGTATTACTGCTGATAACGCCGGTTGACGAGGTTGTGAAACGGCCTCTAGAGAAACGAATCAACCATCGGAATCAGGAGGCATTCCGTCAGACGGTCGCCTGCGCGGCCGTCTTTTTTTGCGCGGCAGAAGCTCCGGAATCCCCGCCGCTCGGCTTTTTCCCTTTTTGACGATTTTTCCATAAATTCGCCCTTCGATCCGCCCGAAACATAGCAGGGAGAAACAGGGGCTAGATCCTCGTGTCGCCTGGTTTGCGGAGGAAGGTTTAACATGTCAGCTGCTTCGGACCGTCGCCGAGAACGTCGGATTCGCTTTTCCTGGCCGCTGTGGTTCGGGTACGATCCCAACGGCCAACTCCTGCAGGGCAAGGTCGCCGATTTGAGTCGAAGCGGCGTGGCATTTCTGACCGCCCACGATCAAGCCCCGGCGCCGGGATCCCACGTACTGACCCGTTTCAGTTATCCGCTCGAACGCGACACCCGATTCGCCATGGGAAGCTATCTTCATTGGGCCGAAGTGCTCCGTTGCGACGAGGCGGCCTACGGCCAGAGGCGGGTGGCCATGCGCCTGCACCAGCCGCTGCCCGGTGAATTCGCTCCCGTCGACCGAACGCCCGACAAGGCCGAAGCCCCGGAGCCCGCCGCCGAGCAGTTGTGTTCCGTATAACGCCCCGGCCGCCGGAATCCGCGCCGAGGGAAAATCGCCCGCCGGCATCCCACTTACCGGACCGTCACCCCGTCACGACCGGCACAACCTGCCAGTTTCTTTAGGCAATCCTCCGGCGTCGGCCGCCGGGAATTTGCCCATCTTTCCAACATATTTTATACTGAACCAGAAGCCCCAGCGCCGTTGGGCATGACCGCATACACCGCCTCGATCCGCAGCACCAAGGGAGCATCGATCCACGGTTGCCCCGGAACCCTTGGCCGGGCTCGGCGAATCGGCGGTCCCGGATGCGGGCGGTGAGGCCCGTTATCGGGCGCTGAGCGATCCCGAATCAACGTCCGGATCATCGGAAAGGGTACGAACATGAAACGACAACGACGAAAACAGCCGATCCGACGTTGCGCGCTGATCATCGCGCGCGGCCTTTGGGTTGTCGTGCGCTGTCTGTTTCGCATCATGACGTATCGCGTGATCCGCCTGGGCGAGTACCGCCGGCCTCGTTTCACGGCCACGCCGCGCGGCGCCGGTGAACTTGGTCCGCAGAACGAGCGCTCCCGCCGCCGCGCCTGGCTCCAGTCGGTTATCTTCTGGCGCCTGCTGCGGCCGGTGGCCCTGCGGCTGCTGGTGCTGCCGCCGTTGTTGTTCGTCAGTCTGGCCCTGATCGTCTGCATCAGTGTTAGAACCGGACGAACGGAGATTCGGCAGTTCCCGGACGGCATGCGCCTGTGTTATCAACCGGTCGAATTCCACAGCGAGGACGGCACGCTTCTGCGGGGCTGGTTCATCCCGTCGCTCAAGCCGGAGGACGTGCTGCGCGAGGGGGACCGCCTGCTGCGGCAGCAGCGGCCGGGCGTGGTGCTCTGCCACGGCCTGGGGACCAACCGGGGCCAGCTGCTTTCACTGGCGGCCCATCTGAACCAGGAGGGATTCGAGGTGCTGCTGTTCGACTTTCGCGGCTGCGGCGCCAGCGACGGGCAGATCCACAGTTTCGGCCTGCGGGAGCGAAACGACGTCCTGGCGGCGGTGCATTTTCTGGCCGACCGCGGCAGCGTGGATCGCAACCGCATCGCGGTGGTCGGCCAGGACGTGGGGGGATTCGCGGCGCTGGGCGCCTCGGTGCGCGATTACAGCATCCGCGCGCTGGTCCTGGCGGACGTGGACCGGGATATGCGCACGGCGATCGGCCGGCGACTGGGGGAATCGCGCTTTTGGTGCGACTGGTTCACGCTGGCGTACCTACGCGGCTACCAGACCTATTTCCGGGCCAGCGAGCGGCAACTCTCCGCGGAGGGCATGGCCGAATCCCTCAGCGAGACCCAGCGGCTCTTGATCATCGCCCCCCACAACGACGCCAGCCTGAAGGATTCGGCCGGCCGGATCATCAAACAATCCAAGGCCCAGGCCGAACTGCTTCTTATCGAGGAACTCTATCCCAGCACCCTGATGGACGCCAGCAAGGTCGGTCCGGCCATCGCGGATTTCCTGCGGCGCAGCCTGGCTCCTCCCGACGCCGCCTGACGGCCGGGTGATGGAGGAGTATCGGCCGGCGTTGCTCCCATCAAAAAGAGCCCCTCTCCACGTCCGCACCCGTAAGTGTCGCCCCCGGGAAGATTTGTCTGGCCGCAGTTTGCCTGGGCAGGATTGACCGCCTTATAACTCCTAAGATCATGAGCAACAGAGGCAATAAGCCACCCGAGCAGGGCCATTTGCCCTCATTTTGTTAGACGCCCTTAGAATCCGCCCCGGCCGGGCACGCCGAAGCGCCCCTGGTTCAACCGGTTAATCAGACTGCTACCGCTGCCGGAGCCGCTGCCGTAGGAACCGCCATAGGAACCGCTGCGGCCGTAGTTGCCGCCACCATAGTTGCCCATGCCGCTGCCATAGCCGCCGTAGCTGCCGCCGCCGTAGTTGCCCATACCGCCACCGTAGTTACCCATGCCGCCGCCGTAGCCGCCGAAGTTCTGCATGCTACTCTGCGGTTGTAGCAGGTCTGCGACATAATAATCCCGGACATATTCGCGCCGGGTAATTTGGTCTTGCAGGTTGATCTCCAGCACCTCCCGGTCCACCGTCCAATCCAGTTTTTCCGCCCGGCCGCTGGAGGCATAGGCCAGAACGGCATCGATCACCTTCTCCACCGGGACGTTATCCAGCTTGATCGTGACCGGATCCTCCTGCTCGAAACCGGCGACCTGCAGTGCCGGCCAGTATACCAGGATGTTGACATCCAGCCGCTGGCGCAGATCGCGGAACACCGCCGCCAGCGGCGCGTCCTGGTAATCCACGGAAATCCGCAGCTCATCAAGATGCTGCAACGGATTCGCGACCCGGCGGGCGGCCGCCTGCCGCGCAAGGGTTGCGATCCGGCCCGGATTGGGCGCAGGAGTATTCGACCGGTTGTTTTCGACCATTGAAGTAGCCGGCGGCATCTCGGCCGGCGCCGCCGGTCTCGGCCCGGCCGCCGGGATCTTCGCCGGCAGTGTCTTTCCGGCGATATTGGCCTGGATGGGTCCGCACAGCACCCGGCTGGGCGCTGCGGCCGTCGGCGGGGACTGGGCCGCCAGCGGCGCCAGCAGGGCAATTCCCAGCACGGCCCAGGACATTAAGACAACACCGAAAAGGCGTTTGGCACCATTACGACGGGGGAAATAATCCGACCGGCACATACCTTCACCTCCCA
This sequence comes from Sedimentisphaerales bacterium, assembly GCA_016930855.1. Lineage (GTDB taxonomy): Bacteria > Planctomycetota > Phycisphaerae > Sedimentisphaerales > SM23-30 > JAFGFX01. The sequence goes on from JAFGFX010000086.1 coordinate 17,655, forward strand.
ACCACCCCTACCGCCCCCTGCAACCCCCAGCTACCCCCACGCTATGGATAATTATAACCGATTTTTGCCGCCGGGGCAACCGGTAGATTCCAATAAAACTGTCGATCCTGGCTTAAAAAATGGCCTGGTTTGGCCTATGGCATCGGTTTTGCGAACCGGAATTTCTCACCCGATTATGCCCGCTGGCAGTTTAGGCCTTGAAATACCACCGCAGATTGACCTGCTCGGTTCGGATCAGTCCCCGGCCGAAGAGATCCTCCACCAGTCGCCGGGCCTGCTCGGGGGCGATGGCCAGGCCCTGGGCGATATCCTCGATCGAACAGGGCCGCCGGCGGAGCATGGTTAAAATGTCCTCCTCCCGAACATCGGCGGGTGTCGGCGGAGGGCCTTTGGGATTAGTGGCGATGATCTCCACATTGGGGCCCAGCAAGGCCGCGATCCGCTCGAGCTCGGCGGCCGGGACCGCGGGCGTATCCTTCTCGGCGGGCGGCCGGGATACAGTATTCAGTTGCACCCGGTCCGGGCGAATGCGCTGCAGGCAGTCCTTGATCCGCTGCAATTCCAAATGATCGGTATTCAGACCGGGCAGCAAAAACACCTCCAGCCAGATCGGCCCGGCGTATTCCCGGCGAAAGGCCACCAGGCCCTCGAGCATATCGGCGAAGGATATCTCTGGGCAGGGCCGATGAATCCGCTCAAATATCTCCTGACTTCCGGCCGAGAGGGTGGGCAGTACCAGATCCGCCCGGACCAAATCCCGGCGGACCTCGGGGCGATCCAGCAGCGAGCCGTTGGTGATCACCGCGACGGGGATATCGGTCAGGCGTTTGATCGCCTCGATGAGCTCGGCGAGCCGCAGATACAGCGTCGGCTCGCCGGAGCCGGACAGGGTGATGTAATCCGGCCGGCGGGATATCCCTTCGGCCAGTTGCTCCAGGACCGCCTCCAGCGGCACCCACTCCCGGCGCTCGCAGGTCTGTTCGGTGGTGCGCCCCACCTGGCAGTACACGCAATCGTAGGTGCAGGTCTTGGCGGGCACCAGGTCCACCCCCAACGACCGCCCCAGCCGCCGCGAGGGCACCGGCCCGAATATGTACGAGGTCTTGGCCATGGCGGATTATCGTACCGCACTTTCGGCCGACATTCAATAGAAAGTGCACCTCGGCGGAGACCGAAGGGTCTAAAAAAGTCCCTTTTTCTGCCTTGTCAAACCGGCCTGTGGCGTTTCGGGTGCTTCGTCGCGAAATCCGTGTGACAGCGGCGGTCAAGACAGCTGCGCCGACTCGGATGTTGCCAATACCTGTCGGGCCGCAATCAGCTTGCGGCATTTGGCGTACAGCTTCTGGGCGTCCTGGGCAACGAGCGCCTTGAGCATGTCGCCTTCGATCTCCGCCACCTCAAGCCGCTGATAATAATCGAGCGACTCCTTGAGATGGGCCATGACGATCATTCCGGTCAGAAGGGGATGATTGTTGGTGACATTGGCATCCTCGTACTGGGTGCCGTGTTCCAGTTCCACTTCCAGCCCCAGCCGAAAGGCCTCGGGGCTTACGGGAAGCGATTTTTGATTCACCTGGGCCAGGATCTTGCCGGCCTCCTCGACGGTGACGCCAGGTTCGTCCAGCGCGGTCCAGTCCCGGATTCCCAGCCGGGAACAGACCCGGCGGACCTCCTCCTTGGTGATGTACTGCGGTAGGGTAATCATGGTTCTTCCTTTCGCGTAAGACGGATTCCTCTGCCCAAATCAAGTCCAGCGGGAATCCCTTTGCTGTGTATTTGAATCATACGACGTCTTGGCCATGACGGGTTATCGTAGCACGTTTACGGACGACATTCAAGGGAAAGGGCATATCGGCTGGGGCCGGAGGGACAAGAATGGTTGCCAAACGACACTGTTGCGGCTATGATAGGGGGCAGACTGAAGTACCGAGTTGGGCAAAATGAGCGGTCGGGACATCCGACGATGCGGGCAGGGCCAAGTGCCTACATTTTGCGGGACACCCTCAGAGGAGACATTGCATGAAGAGTCGGAAGATTTTCCTGGGTCTGCTGGTGGCGGTTGTGAGTCAGATTTCCTGCTGGATGGCGGCCGATGCCTTGGGCGACTGGCCCCAGTGGCGCGGGGGCGATCGGGACGGGATCTGCACCGAGACCGGACTGCTGTCGGCCTGGCCGGCGGACGGGCCCAAGCTGCTCTGGGAGATGAACGGCCTGGGGACGGGCTATTCCGGCGTCGCCATCGTCAACGGCACGTTATATACGCTGGGCGATATCGACACCGCCGACGGGAAGGCCCAGTGCATTATCGCCATCGATCCGTCCAGCCGCAACATCCTTTGGACCGCCAGGGTCGGCTCACCGCATGAAGACGGTCCCCGCTGCACGCCCACCATCGACGACGGCTGTGCCTATGCGGTCGGCACCGGCGGCGACGTCGTCTGCGTCGAGATCAAGACCGGCAGGGAACTCTGGCGCAAGCACCTGCAGCGGGACCTGGGCGGCGGCTCCAATCCCGGCTGGAAATTCAGCGAGTCCCCTCTTATCGACGGCGACAAACTGGTCTGCACGCCCGGCGGCCGCCGGTCCGTTATGGCGGCGCTGCATAAAAAGACCGGCCAGGTCCTCTGGCAGGCCGCCATGCCCGACATCGGCAATCGCGGCAAGGACGAGGCCGGCTACTCCTCCATCGTGATCAGCCGCGCCGCCGGGATCAAGCAATACGTGCAACTGACCAACAAGGGCTGCCTCGGCGTCGACGCCGAGGCCGGGCGATTCCTCTGGGGCTATAACCGCATTGCCAACCGGGTCGCCAACGTCCCCACGCCGGTGGTCTGGGACGATTACGTCTTCTGCTCGACCGCCTACGGCACCGGCAGCGCCCTGCTGCAAATCGGCAGGCAGGCCGATCAGGTCACGGCCCAGGAGCTCTATTTCCTCGGCGCCGACGACTTCCAGAACCACCATGGCGGCTTCGTGAAGGTAGGTGATTTTCTCTACGGCGGTCACGGCCACAACCAGGGGGCGCCCACCTGCCTGGAAATCAAGACCGGCAAGATCCGCTGGAAGGCCGCCCAGCCCGGCGGCGGCTCGGCGGGCGTACTCTACGCCGACGGTCACCTGATCTTCCGCTACCAGGACGGCAGCGTCGCGCTAGTCGAGGCCAGTCCCGAGGCCTACCGGCAGACCGGGTTCTTCCGGACACCCGACCGGCCCGGCGCCCGCGGCGAAAGCTGGTCGCATCCGGTCATCGATGCCGGGCGTCTCTATCTGCGCCATGGCGACGTATTGTTCTGCTACGACGTCAAGGCGCCCTGACAGACGGCTATGCGCTTTTGCCTGACGAAACAGCGAAACAAAGGTGACCCAGACACCGGCGATGCAAAGAAACCAGGCCCCCGTCATCCCGGCCTATCGAACACGGCGGGCCAGCCGATGGAAATCAGCCCACCTCGGGAAAGGCCACGTTGATCTGGCGGGCGGCGGCCGTTTCGTCCAGCCGCCCCACCGGCGTGGTCCGCGGCGCCGAGCGCAGCGAGTCGGGATCGGTCTGGGCCCGCCGGGCAATCTCGATCATCGCCTCGATGAAGCCGTCGAGCGTTTCCCGGCTTTCGGTCTCGGTGGGCTCGATCATCAGCGATTCCTTCACTATCGTGGGGAAATACACCGTCGGCGGGTGAAATCCGGCGTCGATCAGGGCCTTGGCGATATCGATCGCGTGCAGATGCTGTTCCATCTGGCGGCGGGCGCTGAAAACGCACTCGTGCTTGCAGGCCTGGGCGAAGGGCAGATCGTAATGCCCCTTGAGCTTCTCCTTGACGTAGTTGGCGTTCAGCACGGCATTGGCCGCCACCCGTTCGAGCCCTTCCCTGCCCAGCATGCGGATATAGACGTAGGCCCGCAGGATCACCCCGAAGTTTCCGTAAAACGGCGCCACGTATCCGATCGACTTGGGCCGGTCGTATTCCAGGGCGAAGGTCCCGTCGTCCCGCTTGACGACGAGGGAGACGGGCAGGTAGTCCGCCAGCCGCTCGACCACCCCCACTGGTCCGGCGCCGGGCCCGCCGCCGCCGTGCGGCGTGGCGAAGGTCTTGTGCAGGTTGATGTGCACGATATCGAAGCCGATGTCGCCGGGACGGACCATGCCCGTGATGGCGTTCAGGTTGGCCCCGTCGTAGTAGACCAGCCCGTCCGCCTCGTGCACCAGCCGGCAGATCTCCTTGATGTGCGGATTGAACAGGCCCAGCGTATTCGGGCAGGTGAGCATCAACCCGGCGACCTGGTCGTTCAGCATCCGCCGCAGGGCCTGGACGTCCATCACGCCGGTCGCGTCGCTGGGCACCGCCTGGACCTGATAGCCGGCGATCGAGGCGCTGGCGGGATTGGTCCCGTGGGCGCTGTCGGGAATCAGCAGCGTCGTGCGGCGGCTGCCGCGGTCGCGGTGATACGCCGAGATGATCATCACGCCGGTCAGCTCGCCGTGGGCCCCGGCCAGCGGCTGCATGGTGAAGGCCGCCATCCCAGTGATCTCCCGCAGCAGCAGGTCGGTCTCGTACAGCACCTGCAGCGCCCCCTGGGTGAGGATCCCGCCCATCCGCAGCTGCGGCAGCAGCGGATGCAGGTCGGCGAAGCCCGGATAGCCGCCGATGATCTCGCTGACCTTCGGGTTGTATTTCATGGTGCAGGAGCCCAGCGGATAAAAATTCGTGTCCACCCCGAAGTTCCGCCGGGACAGTTCCGTGAAGTGACGCACCACGTCCAGCTCGCTCAACTCGGGCAGTTGCGGCGGCTTCGGCCGCAGCAGGCGCTCGTTGATATGGATGCTGGTGGGCACGTCGCTGCGGCAGGGCCGCACGCCCCGGCGGCCCGGCACGCTCTTTTCGAACAGCAGCTTCATAACTGGGCCTCCAGGGCCTCGGCCAGCATGCCGATCTCCTGCTTGGTCCGCTTTTCGGTCACGGCGATCAGGATCGACCGGTCCATGTCCTCGTAGTACCTACTCAGGGGGAAGCCGGCGGCAAAGCCCTTCTCCACGAGCCGAGCGATGACGTCCGCCGCCGGGCCGGGCAGATCCAGCACGAACTCGTTGAAGAACCACTTGCGGTGAAACCGGCTGGTCACCCGCGGTAGCGCCGTGAGACGCTGGTAGGCGTAGCTGGCCTTGTCGGCGCAGCGCTGGGCCACCTCCTGCAGGCCCGTCGGACCCAGCAGGGACAGATAGATCAGCGCCCGCAGGGCGCAGAGGCTTTCGTTGGTGCAGATGTTGGAGGTGGCCTTGTCCCGCCGGATGTGCTGCTCCCGCGCCTGCAGGGTAAGCACGAACCCGCGGCGGCCCTCGGCGTCGGTCGTCTGGCCGGCGATCCGGCCCGGCATCTTGCGGATGTACTGCCGGCGGGTGGCCATGAAACCCAGGTACGGCCCCCCGAACGACAGCGGCAGGCCCAGGCTCTGGCCCTCGCCTGTGACGATGTCGGCGCCCATGGCCCCGGGCGTCTTGAGGATCCCCAGGGCGAGAGGATAGCAGGACACGATCAGCAGCGCCCCCTTTTCGTGCACGGCGACCGACAGATCGCGATAGTCGTCCACGCAGCCGAAGAAATTGGGGTTCTGGACAATCACCGCGGCTGTCTGAGCGTCGAGGTTCTCCAGGATCTCGCAGCGGTTGGCCAGACCGTCGTCGTTGCGGGTCGGCACGAACTCGATGCGCAGGTTGCGGCTGTAGGATTCGATGATCACCCGGTAGATCGGATTGACGCTGTCGTCGAGGATGATCTTGTTGCGGCCGGTGATCCGCAGGGCCATGGTCATGGCCTCGTACAAGGCCGTACCGCCATCGTAGAGCGAGGCGTTGGCCGCCTCCATCTGGGTCAGCCGGCAGATCATCGTCTGGTACTCGTAGATCGCCTGCAGGGTCCCCTGGGAGATCTCCGGCTGATAGGGCGTGTAGGCCGTATAGAACTCGCTGCGGCCCGCCAGGGCGTCGATCGCCGCAGGGATGAAATGATCGTAAAAACCGCCCCCCAAAAAGCAGACCAGCTCGGTGGAGTTCTTGCCGGCCAGCTCCGTCAGTTGCCGGCGGACCTCCTGCTCACTGATGCCCTCCGGGATATTCAGCCGCCCGCAGCGCAACTCCGGCGGGATGTCGGCGAACAGGTCCTCCGGCCGCAGGCCGATCTCCCGCAGCATTTGCTGGCGCTGCTGATCCGTATTGGCGATAAATGGCATGGGATCCCCTTGTCACTGTTCCTGGAGATACTGTTCGTATTGCCCGGCGTTCATCAATCCGAACGTCTCCGGGCCCCCTTGCGCCTGGATTTTGCAGAGCCAGCCATCCTGATAACAGCTCTGGTTGATCAGCTCCGGCTCGGACTCCAGCCGGCCGTTGACCTCGGTGATCTCGCCGGCGACCGGGCTGTACACCTCGCTGGCGGCCTTGGAACTCTCGACGGAGCCGATCGGGTCCATCGCCTTGATCCGGCGGGCCGGGGCGGGCAGCTCGACAAAGGTGATCTCGCCCAACTGCTCCTGGGCATGGTGGGTGATCCCCATGGTGGCCGACTGGCCGTCAAAACGAACCCATTCATGCTCCTTGGTGTACCACAAGTCCGAGGGAATCATGCCGTCTCTCCTTCCGCTTGGCGATTTGCTCATCCTGCCGTCAAAACCGCGCCATCCGTTCGAGGATGGTGCCGTTGACATCCGGCGCCATCGTCTCGCCCAGGCGAACGGATTCCTTTCGCCCCTCCTGCCGGTGCCGCTCGCTGCGGGCCAGGTAATATACTCCGACCGTTTCTTGACATTCCAGGCGGGCATCCACCAGGGCCAGGGCGATCTGGGACTCCCCGACACGGGCGCAGCTCAGGACCCAGCCGACGCATTCACCGGAATCGGCCAGCACCGCATCGTCGGGCCGGACCGGACGGACGCCCGGCCGGCCGGGAAGCTCCAGCCGCTGGACCTGCTGGGTATAGTCGGTGCTCTGGGCCCGCAGGGCCTCCTGGCCAATGAAAAACGGCTTATCCAGCTTGACCGCCCAGCCGTAGCCCGCCTGAAAGGGGGATATCCGGTGGGCGCCGGCCAGCTCGTGACCGTACAAGGGCAGGCCCGCCTCGATCCGCAGGCTGTCCCGCGCCCCCAGGCCGCAGGGAACCAGCCCTAGATCTTCGCCGGCCTGCAGCAATCGCTGCCAGATTGGACCCGCCTGGTCGGGATGGACGTAAAGCTCATAGCCGACGCTGGATCCGGTATAGCCGGTGGCGGCGATGAACACATCCGAGCCCTCCAGCCGCGTCGGGAATCCTTCAAACGACTTCAATTTGCCCAAAGCGTTCCGGGCCGCGTCGTCAGGCAATATCCGCTCCAGGATCTCGCGGCTGGCCGGGCCCTGCAGGGCCAGGTCCACCCGCCGCCGCCGGCCCTGGGCCGGATCGGCCAGGTCGCAGATCTCCGGCGCCGCCGCCCCGGACAATCGCTCGTCGAGAATCTCCTGCGCCCGGGCGAACCAGCGGCCGATCTTGTCATGATTGACGGCGTTGACCACCATCATGAATTCCTGCGGGCCCAGGCGATATACGATCACGTCATCGAGGACCGCGCCGACCGTATCGACTATATACCCGTAGCGGGCCTTGCCGGGAGCCAGGGAGGCGATCGTTTGGGTGGTGAGCCCCTCGAGAAAATCGGCCGCCGTCGCCCCGCGAATCGACCAAACCCCCATGTGCGTGCAGTCGAACAGGCCGGCGGCCTGCCGAACCGCCTGGTGCTCCCGCGGGATGGAGGAATACCATACCGGCATGAGATAGCCGGCAAACTCAATGAGCCGGGACCGGTCCGTCCGCAGCAGATGCTGTTCATACAATACCGTTTTTCTGGCTGGCGACATAGGCGTATTCCCGGCTCGGCACTATCATCCCCGCTCGATCAATCCCTTCATAGCCTACAATCGCCCGGAGAAGTTTGCAATATCCAATATCAGGATTTTATACACCCTGACCTATCTCCGCCGGCCGGGCGGTTGATTGCCCGGGCAAGACCGGCTATACTCCAGCAAATCCATAGTGGAGGGCATTGTCTCTATACCCATGAACTCGTCTGACGTTTGAAAGGGCTATGTCTATGTACTCATCCACCTCTACGGCGCGGGCGAGGTTTCTTGTCCCGCCGGGCGGGCGGCTCTGTCGCCTGCTGGTCTTGATCGTCGGCCTGGCCGTTCTGTACTTGGCCGCCGACAGCGGACGCGGTGAGATTGCCAGTCCCTACGGGCTCTGTGCCCATGTCTCGCGCGGCGCGGACCATCGGCAGGCCGACGAGCAATTCGCCCTGATGCGCCAGGCCCAAATCGCCTGGACCCGGACCGACTTCGACTGGACCACACTGCAACGCGAAAAAGAAGGGCCTTGGCGCTTCGAGGTCTTCGACGAAACCGTCGCCGGGGCGGCGAAGCACCAGATAACCATCCTGCCCATCCTGGATTACGACGTCTCCTGGGCCCGGCCCGCCTACCGGCACCTGGACCTCTGGCGGGAATACGTCCGCCGCACCGTGGGCCGCTACAGTAGCCGGCTGCCCTGCTGGGAGGTCTGGAACGAGCCCAACCTGGAGCAGTTCTGGAAGGAGAAACCCGACGCCGAGAACTATGCCCTGCTGCTGAAGGCCGCCCACGAGGAGATCAAGGCCATCGATCCCGATCTGACGGTCCTGCTCGGCGGCCTCGCCGGGATCCCCCTCGATTTCATCGAAGGCCTGTACCAGGCCGGGGCCAGGGATTATTTCGACGTCATGAACGTGCACCCCTACCGCTACCCCCAGGCGCCCGAACAAGGGAATCTCGTCGCCGACCTCGAGGCCCTGCGCCGGCTCATGAGCCGCTACGGCGACCAAGACAAGCCCATCTGGATCACGGAAATCGGCTGGCCCACCCATCGGCCCGACATCGAGCTAACGGCGCAGATCGTCCGGGCCGGCTTGCAAGAGCTAGACGGCGCCCGGGACCGCTGGACGATGGCGGTCCTAGACGACCCGCAGTACCCGGTCAGAAATCCCTTCAGTCGGGCCGACTGGCTCGCGATGCTGCCCGCCGGGGGCAGTGCCGAGGCCGTACTCTTGAAGGACCTGCCGGATTTGTCGGTCGCGAAGTACAATGTGCTGCTCCTGCCGCCGGCGGAGTCCTTCCCGGCCGATTATTTCGAGGCCCTGGAGGGCTACGTCCGCCGCGGCGGCATCCTGATCCTGACCCATGGCGTGCCCTTGTATTATTCCCTGCGCCGCGAACCCGACGACACCTGGAAGCGGCAAGGCGTGGACGATTCCTACCGACGCCGTTTGCGTATCGGCTGGGAGGCGTGGTGGACCCGCCAGGACGTCCCCCGCCAATCCACCCGATTGCAGGTGCCCGAGGGTCTGAAGGACCGCATCCACCCGCCCGCGGCCAGGACCGAGGCGAGCCGCTTTCTGACCGACCAAGGGCTCGAATCCGCCGACCGCCTGATCCGCCTGCTGACCGTGGAAGAGGGTTCCTATCGCGGCGTGGTCGCCGCGGCGATCGACCTGAAGGGCACGCTCAAAGGCGGGCTAATCGTCTCCACCCTGCAGCAGGACTTCCGCGGCGTTTCGCCCGAGACCCAGGCGCGGATCCTGCCGCGGGCCTATCTGCTATCCTTCCAGGCGGGCGTAGAGAAGGTGTTTTGGTACAACTTCCGCGCGTTCGAGAACAATCTCTATTATAACGAGGATCATTTCGGCATTCTGCACCGGGACTTATCTCCCAAGCCGGCGTACGAGGCCATGCAGACTCTCATTCGCGTCCGACCGGCCGGATCGCGACAGCGGCCGATCGCTGGACAACAAGCGAATTTGTATTGCCTGTCCTGGCAGCGGCCGGATGGCCGGGTCGGCTGGGCGCTGTGGCAGACGGGCGGGGCCGAATCTCAGACGCTTGTCTGCCAAGGTCCCCTGCAGGAAGCCTACGGCCATCGGGGAAATCCGCTGGAATTCGACCGCCAGGGCCAGTCGGTCACTCTCAAACTCGATGACGCCCCCTTGTACCTGATCGGTCCGCAAGTCATCAAGGCGATCCCTAAGGACCGGTAAAACCTTTACCGCAGGATTTCTTCGACCTTATTTCGATGGACAGGCGGCGGCAGAAACGGCTCGAGATTCTGGGCCGATATCTGACCGACGCGGTGAAGGCCTCGGCACCGTCAGGGTAAAAGGAAATGTATGGATTGCCACCGCCGACCCATCGGTATCAATCGAAATAATCCGGGCAGGGAATCCGCACGCGGAAGGGTTCCTTGATGCCGACGCGGCCCTGATGGAAATTGCGGACCCGCTCCAGGACCGGATAGGTGACCTCGTGGCCCAAGGGGACCAGCAACACCCCTTTCTTGCTCTTGATGTGCTCGTCGGTGACCATGCCGATTTCCATCTCCTCGACGGTGATCTCCCGGATCTCGACCTCCACCTGATCCAATTCGAGGGTTTCCAGGGCGTCCAGCAGGGCGGGATTATACTGGCCCGGGCGCTTGCGCAGGGCGTTGAGGGAGGCATGGGGGGAAATGGCGCGGGCCACCAGTTGATCGTAATCCATGGCGATCCGCAGCATCTGGGAGCCGACGGCGGCCAGGCGGTCCTGCTGGGACCAGTGCTCCGAGCCGGTATACTCCTCGAAGGGCTTGAGCTGATTCTCAATCATCCGCGAGACCAAATCCAGCCGAGGGATCCGTTCCAGGAGTTTTTGGGCCACCTTGGGATGGGCCTTGAACATCTTGTTTTCCGCGTAGGACAGGTCCCGGCGGCGGTAAATCTTGTTGATGATCAGCTGCGGCAGGGTCACGCAGCCCACCTGGGACAGCATGGCGGCGATCTCGTACTGCCAGGGATCGGGCAGCTGCAATTCGCGGGCCATGTGCTTGACGTACTGCTTGATGCGGGCGGTGCAACTGAAGGCGGTGGGATTGACCAGGCTGAGGATCTCGGTGAGGACCTTGATGCTGCCCCGCAGGGTTTTCTCCAGCAGTTCCTTCTCGCTGTGGATCAGACGATACTGGGCCAGGGCCGCCTGCAGGGTCTCCACCATCATCTCCGGCGGACAGGGCTTGTTGAGAAAGCGGAAGATGCACCCCTGGTTGACGGCATCGATGGCGGTCTGCAGATCGGCGTTGCCGGTGAGCATCATGCGGACGCTGTCGGGATACAGTTCGCGGACGCGCCCCAGAAACTCGATGCCATTCATGCCCGGCATGCGCATATCGGAAACGATGACGGCGAACGGTCCGTTGTCCTTGGTCAGTTCCAGGGCGCGCTGCGGGCCGTTGGCGGTCTCCAGCTGAAACTGCTTGCGGAGCTGACGCTTGTAGCTGTTGAGAAGGTTTTCATCATCATCGACAAACAGGATCTTCTCATGCATTCGTCGTTCCCTTTACCCCTGCCCGGCCGGCTCGGCCGCCAGCCGGCACTCGGCGCGCTGAATCTCGGCGTCGATCTTCTGGATCAACACGTCGAAACTTTCGATCGGGGCTTCCAGAATCAGCGCTCCCTGGGGGCCCTTGTCAATTCGGGTAATGCCGGGGTGCTTGCGCTCCAATTCCTGCAACAGGGTGAATTGCCGACGGGCAACGCGCAGCAGCTGGCGGCTCTTGGCGATCAGCTGCTTATGCTGGAGCGCCTGGCGGATGGTGATGGCCAGGTCCAGGCCGTTGCAGGGCTTGATCAGAAAGCGGTATATCTCGCCCTCGTTGATGGCGGTGACCGCGGTTTCCAAGCGGGCATGGCCGGTCATGATGATCCGAACGGTATCGGGGAAATCGGCGCGGACCACGCTGAGCAGCTTCGTCCCGGACATGCCGGGCATCTGTTCGTCCGAGACCACCACGTCGATCTCTTCCTTCGCCAGGATGCGCAGGGCCTCCTTGGCATCCCCGGCGCTGAAGATTTCGTACGCTTCCCTGCGCAACATATGCTTGAGGGAACGGGTCACGTTCGGCTCGTCGTCGACAAACAATACCTTATGACTCATAGGCAACCTCCGCCGTCATCCCGGCACGGAAACGGCGGATCGGCACCGGTTCCGCCACGGTTCCAGGTGATCCGCCAGCCCCAGGCCCGCCAGATAGTCGCCATCCAGCGGCTCGCGCGGCCCATCGGGATTATCGGCCGATTCCTGTTCGCGGCTGAGCCAATTCGCCGCGTAGACGGCCGTCAGGGCCACCGATGCGGGACGTTGCGCCTCGGACGGCCGGTGATGATAGCTCAGGGCATCGATGATCTCGTGATGAAAGCCCCATAATCCCAGCAGATAGGCCCCGATCTCGGCATGCGTGTTGCCGAGGATCTCCTTCTCGGCCTGCTCGCTGGTCAGATGGTCCGTTTCGGATCGCTCCATGACGGTTTCATACTGTTCGGGCAACTGGGTGGCGAGGATCAACTTGCCCACGTCATGCAGCATGCCGGCCAGCAGGGCGTTATCCAGGGACGGCGGTTCGGCCCGGAGCTGCTGGGCAATGGCCCTCGACCACTGGCCGACCTGGAGGCTGTGATCCCACAGATCCGAGAGGATAAAGTGTGATTTTTCCTGCTTGGGAAACTGGGTGAAGATCTTGATGGAAAGGGCCAGCGATTTGATGGTATCCAGCCCCAGCAGCCCGACGGCCTGGGGAATGCCGGTGATCCGCTGACGGACGCCGAAAAAGGCCGAATTGACCAACTGGAGGATCTTGGCGCTCATGGCGATATCCTGGCCGATGATCTCGCCGACCGCCTTCGCCGAGCACTCCTGCGACTGCAGGGTCTGCATCAACTGGGTATACACGCTCGACAGGCAGGGCAGCGACTCCATCTGGGCCACAAGCCCCTGGAGCGATTCGTTGTGGAGAAGGCGATGCAGGGATCCCAGCCGATCGATCGCCCTTTTGAGCGTTTCGGCGTCGCAGGGCTTGGACAGGTATTGATGGGTGGGGCCGACCGAACGCAGGATTTTTTCCTTGGAGGTCTGTCCCGACAGGGCCACGCGGGCGATGTAGGGCTGATGGACCTTGACCCATTCCAGCAGTTCCAAGCCGTTCATGTCGGGCATGCGCATGTCCGTCACCAGCACGTCAATAGGCCGGCTCTGGAGCAGTTCGACGGCGGCGCGGCCTCCGTCGGCAAAGGACATCTCCCACTCGTCCCGCAGGCCGCGGAGCATCCGCCGCAGTCCGGCCAGGACGTTCGGCTCGTCATCCACAAAGAGAATTTTCTTCTTGGCGTTCATGGCCGCCCTCCATTGTGCTTTCGTCCGAAGGATGCGCTAACGGCAACCAGATCACAAAGGTGGTTCCTTCGCCCTTCGCGGACTCAAAACGAATTTTCCCCCCGTGTTTGTCCACGATGATCGACTGGCAGATGCTCAAGCCCTGGCCGCTGCCCTTGCCGACCTGCTTGGTGGTGAAGAAGGGATTGAAAATCTTGTCCTGGATTTCCCGGGGGATCCCGCCGCCGGTGTCCGCCACGTGGATTTCCACGCCGTCGTCGACCGTGCGGGTCCGGACGGTGATCGTGCCCTTGGTGCCGCCATCCTCGCCGACGACGTCGGTGATGGCATCCACGGCGTTGAGGATCAGGTTCAAAACCACCTGGTTGAATTCCGCCCCCAGGGCGGGGACCAGCGGCAGGTCGGGATCGAAATCCGTCTCGACGTTCGCCACGTACTTCCAGCGGTTCGTGGCCACGGTGATGGTGCTCTGCACGGCTTGGTTGATGTCCAGGGCGGTCTTCTGCGTGACGCCTGGGTGGGCGAACTCCTTCATGGCCCGCACGATGGTGCTGATGTGCTCGACCCCCTCGATGGATTGCTGGATCGCCTGGGGGATCTCGGTCGTCAGGTAGTCCAGGTCCACTTCCTGGACCATCCGGGTCCACTCGGCGGCCCGCTCGGCGCCGCCGGCGACGCTCTTGAGCTGCTCCATGATGTCGGCGCCGGTTTTCAGCAGCTTGCTCAGATCCGCGAATCCCTCCTGCATGAAGCGGATATTGTCGCCCACGTATTGAATGGGGGTGTTGATTTCGTGGGCGATGCCGGAGGCCAACTGCCCGATGGATTCCAGTTTTTGGGCCTGGGTCAGTTCCCGCTGCAGGGTGATGATCCGCTGGCCGACCCGCAGCCTCGCCAGCAGTTCCTCCTTTTCGAAGGGCTTGATGACATAATCGTTGGCCCCGGCCTGCAGGGCGGTGGTGATGTTTTCCGTCCCCTCGCGGGCGGTCAGAAGAATGATATAGAAGATCCCGGCCTTCTGCTCCTGGCGGAGCCGACTGCAGATCTCCACCCCATCCATTTTCGGCATTATCCAGTCGAGAATCACCAGGCGGATATCCGGTTCCGACTGGAGATACTCCCAGGCCTGGGCGCCGTCCTCGGCGGTCACGACACTATAGCCGTTTTTCTCCAAGGTGACTTGCAGCAACTTGCGCGTCACCAGATGATCATCCGCCACCAGTACCTTTTGCATGTGAACTCTCCTGGCTCCATGAATCCCAAGGATCCGATTTCAAATACGTCCGAAGCTGTTGGAATTCGCTTTCCACGGTTTGCATCAGTTGTGCCAACCGATCCTGCTGCTGGGCCTTGGCCGCCAGTTCCAGTTCGCGTGCCGCCGCCCGTACCGATTCGGCGCCCAGATTGGCCGCCGCCCCTTTGATTTTATGCGCCAAGCGAGAGGCGCTGTCCGTCTCGTTGGCCCCCAGCGCCTGGGCCAGGGCGCTGAGATCTTCCATCGTCGATTCCAGGAACAACTCGGCAATGTCTCTTAAAACATCGATATCTCCATCCAAGGCCCGCAGCGCCTGCCGGGGATCGAAGATAATGTATTCATCGGTTGCCGTTGACTCCGTCTTCATCTCTGTTTTCGCCTGCGGCTCCGGTGTCGGCTCGGGCGATTCTGCCGCCGGGTCATCCGGCCGGCCGGCGTCCGAGGCATCGAGCCTGGCCCAACGCTGCATCACCGGTATCAAGGCATTCTTTAAGAGCGGTTTGGAGATATAATCATCCATGCCGGCGTTGAGGCACTTTTCCCGATCCCCCGGCATCGCATGCGCCGTCATGGCGATGATGGGAATATTCGCCTCCCGGGATTTAAAACGGCGAATCCGGGCCGTGGCTTCGTATCCGTCCATTTCCGGCATCTGGCAATCCATGAAGACCAGATCAAAGGGTTGATCCTGCAGAATATCCACGGCTTGCCTGCCATTGTCGGCCAATTCCACCTGACAGCCCAACATGGCGATCATGCGCTTGGCGACGATCTGGTTGACGGGATGGTCCTCCACGATGAGTACCCGGCCGGCAAACCGCGGCTCCTGGGCTTTGGTCGGGACCGAATCCGACGGTTCCTTCGGAGCCGGGCGGTCGTCGTCGCCCCCGCCGGCGGCGGCGTCTTGCCCGGACAGGATTCGCTTCAGGTCTTCTTCCTTGAGCGGCTTATACCAGGGTTCCGCCTGATACATCCGGCGCCACGGCTCGGCCTGCTCTCTCTGCCAGGGATACAAAATCGGCACGCAGCGCATGTCCTCCTTCCGTACGGCCTCCAGAGACCGGCCCAGGGCATCCAGCGATTCCGGCAGTCTCTCCGGGGCGTTGACCAGAACCAGGATCGA
>JAFGFX010000009.1 GCA_016930855.1 Sedimentisphaerales bacterium
CCTGAACACGCCCGAGAGATGGCGCTTCCCCACGGATCGCCCGGACGAGACGATCATCCCCAGCCACGGCTTCCTGCTGATCTGGGCTGACGAGGACGTACTCGATACGCCGGGACTGCACGCCGACTTCGAACTGAGCGTCGACAACGGCGAAACGATCGGCCTGTACGATTCCGACGGCCTGACGCGGCTGGATTCGCTGACCTTCGGCAAACAGACGACGGATATCTCCTACGGCCGCGACCCGGACGGCAGCGCCAACTGGGGCACGATGATCCCCACGCCCAACTGGTCCAATACCGGCTCCTACATCGGCCTGGTGGCGGACACGAAGTTCAGCCTGGACCGGGGATTCTATACCGCCCCGATTCAGGTGGCGATCAGCTGCGCCACGCCGGGCGCGACCATCTTCTACACCACCAACTGCCAGGAACCAACCGACACCGCCGGCCCCGCCAATTTCGAATACCAGGGCCCGATCACCATCGACCATACGACCTGCCTGCGGGCGGCGGCCTTTCTGCCGAGCTGGAGACCCAGCAACACCGACACCCATACCTACCTCTTTCTGGACGACGTGATCGTCCAGCCGGCCAATCCGGAAGGGTTTCCCGCCTACTGGAACTCCACGCCGGGCGAATACGGCATGGACCCCGACGTGGTCGGCCAGTCGGGCCAGGACCTGTTCGGCGGGATCTACGCCGCCACGATCAAGGACGACCTGAAGTCCATCCCCACCATGTCCATCGTCATGGAGATGGACGACCTGTTCGGCTCGTCGGGGATCTACTCCAATCCCCGCAACGAGGGCGTGGCCTGGGAACGGCCCGGATCGCTGGAACTGATCTGGCCGGATCCCGACACGGCGCCGGACGACGGTTTCCAGGTGAACTGCGGCGTGCGGATCTACGGCGGCGTCGGCCGCTATGAGCAGTTTGAAAAAAAGACGTTCCGCTGCCTGTTCAAGGGCGACTACGGCCCGACGAAGCTGCGCTATCCCCTGTTCGGCCCGGATGCCGCCGACGCCTTCGACACCCTCATCCTGCGGGCGGGCTTCAACAACAGCTGGCATCGGCATTACGAGCCCGAGGAACTCAACACCCAGCTGCTGCGGGACGAATGGATGCGGCAGACGCAGCTGGACATGGGCGATATCAGCCTGCACGGCACCTTTGTGCATCTGTACGTGAACGGCCATTACTGGGGGCTGTACAATCCGGTGGAGCGCTGCAACGCCGACTTCGGCGCCAGCTACCTGGGCGGCGAGAAGGAGGACTACGACGCCCTGAACTCCTATCCCCGCAGCGTGGTGGACGGCACGGCGGAGGCCTGGATCACCGCCCAGAGCCTGGCCAGCGGCCCCCTGGCCGATGCGGCCGGCTACCAGGCGCTGAGCCAATACGTGGACATCGACAACCTGATCGACTACATGATCCTGAACATCTACGCCGGCAACATCGACTGGGACGACCACAACTGGTACGCGGTCCGCCGCCGCGAGGAGGGAGCGGGCTGGAAGTTCGTCAGTTGGGACGCCGAGCGAACGCTGGAGGAGATCACCGGCACCGATCGGTCCGGCATCAGCCAGTACGAGAAACCCTCGTACCTGTACAGCCAACTGCGCAACAACGCTGAATTCCGAGTGCGGTTCGCCGACCACGTGCACAAGCACCTGTTCAACGACGGCGCCCTGACGCCGGAAAAGACGGCCGCCCGCTATCAGGAACTGGCGAATTTTATCGACCGGGCCATCGTGGGCGAGTCCGCCCGCTGGGGCGATTCCAGCCGGGCCTACCCCTATACGCGGGACACCGAATGGCTCACGGAGAGGAACCGGCTGCTCAACTACTATTTCCCCCAGCGGACCGCTATCGCCCTGGGATTCTTCAAGAACGCCAACCTGTATCCCCAGGATCTCGAGGCCCCGGTTTTCCGCATCGGCGGCATCCATCAGCACGGTGGAGCGGTGGAATCCAACGCCCTGTTGAGCATGGACAACCCCAACGGCTCCGGCACGATCTACTACTGCCTGGACGGCGTCGATCCCCGGGTTCCGGCGGGCAGCCAGATCGGCAGCGTCCAGGTCTTCTCCGAACGGGCCAGCAAGAAGGTGCTGGTGCCGACCGGCAACATCGGAACCGCCTGGCGGGGGCAGAGCGAGCCGTACGACGATTCCGGCTGGACGGCGATGGGGTCCGACAATTTCGCCCTGGATTTCGACGGCGGCAATGACTGCGTGACCACCGGCGCCACGGCGTCGGATCTGAACATCGCGGGCAATCACGCCCGGACCGCCTGCGCCTGGGTCTATACCCGCAGCTTCAACAACGGGGGGCTCTGGGACTGCGGCTCGTTCGTCGAGGGACAAAACTTTTCCCTGCGGACCCTGGAAACCCAGAACACCTGGCGGGTGCAGCACTGGGGGTCCCCCGACATCGATTTCACCTACGAGTCGCTGAATACCTGGGTGCATTTCGCCCAGGTGTACGACGGCACGCAGACCCGGATCTACGCCAACGGGGAACTGGTGGCCTCCGAGGCGCACGCCTTGAACACCTCGGACGAGACCGCCTTCGTGATCGGACGATGGGGATCGTACTGCTTCGACGGGATCATCGACGACATGCGTCTCTACGACGCGGCCCTGGACCCGGCGGCGATCCAGACCCTCATCGACACCGGATCGTGGCCCACCGGCCTGGTGGCGCACTGGGCCTTCGACGAGAGCGGCGGGACGGTGGCCCACGACAGCCAAGGCAACTTCGACGGCGCACTGCAGGGCGATCCGACCTGGTACAATTCCGGCATTCTGGGCCCCGGGGGCGTCGGCTACGAAAACAATCCGGGCGATTCGGTCAACTACACGGACCTGATCAGCCTGGACGTCCAAAGCCAGATGTTCAACATGAACGCCACCTGTTATATCCGGATACCGTTTACGCTGTACGAGGACCCGGCCTCGCTGAACTTCCTGCTGCTGAACGTACGGTTCGACGACGGCTTTATCGCCTACCTGAACGGCACCAAAATCAAGCAGGTCAACTTCAATGAAGAAGACACCCCGACCTGGTACTCCCATGCCAGCAACGGGCACGACGACAATCTCGCCCGGCAGTTGATCTCCTACAAGATCACCGATCCGAACCTCCTCCAGCAGCTCCGGCAGGGATCGAATATCCTGGCGATTCACGGCCTGAACGTCGGGACCACCAGCAGCGACTTTTTGATCTCGGCCCAAATGTACGTCGGCCACGAGGACATCATCGGCCAGATCATCTCGCCCTCGGCGCAAAGCTACACCGAGACGGGGTCCATCCCGCTGACCCATAGCGTCGTGATCAAGGCGCGGGTTCTTTCTGATCTGGCCCAATGGAGCGCCCTGAACGAGGCGGTCTATGCGGTCGGGCCGGTGGCCGAGTCGCTGCGGATTACTGAGATCATGTACCACCCGGCGGGCGATCCGAACGCGGAA
>JAFGFX010000010.1 GCA_016930855.1 Sedimentisphaerales bacterium
GTCGGGGTCGTCTCCAGACGGCCGGGGATCCTGATGGGCGGGCCCACCGCCGACGTGTACCCGGTCTATGACGATCTGGACGCCGTTCGCAGCGCCCAGTCGCGCCCCGGCGCCGTATCCGCCGAGCTCGAGGAGATCCAGGCCGTTCTGGCCTCGCCGTCGGCCGAGGAACTCGACGCCGGGACGCATGCCTTTCTCCTGGACCGACTCGCGGTTCTCAGCAGCGATGATCCGGTCCTCTCGCAGATGAAACAGGCCCTGGAGGATCAGATCGATCAATGGTCGCGCGGCAATGTCAACGTGGCCCTGGTCGGCCGGGTGCCGGTCCGGGTCGTCGGTGTCGTTCGCATCGGCGATTACCTGACCAGCAGCGAGATTCCGGGCGTGGCGATGGCCATGACCCATGCCGGCCCCACGATCGGCGTGGCGCTGGAGGACTACAACGGCAATGCCGAGGGGACGGTGGTCGCGGTGATCCAGCCCGGCTGGTATGGCGCCGCGTTGACCAATACGGCCCAGACGCTGGCAACCGGCGATGTGCTCAGCCAGCAGAACGCCTACCTGGCGGCCCGCCTGGAGGCGCTGGAGGCGGAAAATCTGGATCTGCAAAACCGCCTGGCGGCCCTGGAACATCTGGTCGCCTCGGGCCAAAATTGATCCGAACCGCACCCGAAGTGATTCCTGTGGGCTGGGCCGTAACGTATCTCGGCCCGGCCGAAAAGCGACGGGCCGTGCCGGAACAAGGTGACGACTTCTCGGCTCGCCCACAGCCGATAGTCGCTTCGGACCGAAAAGAAAGGCCGGTGTATGATGAATCGATATGCGATTTTCTTGATCGTTCTGGGCTGGACGGGATTGCTCGGTACGTACAGCCTCGCCCAAACGGGAGGACCCTACGATCTGAGCTGGCACACCATCGACGGCGGCGGCGGCGGCGGCAGCGGCGGCCCGTACCGCCTGGACGGCACGATCGGCCAGCCGGATGCCGGCACGATGAGCGGGGCGGACTATCTTCTCCAGGGAGGATTCTGGCCGCAGGGCATTGCCTGCATCGTCGATCTGCCGGACTTGTCGTTGTTTTTGGGCTATTGGCTGGATAGCGGCGCCGGCATTCCCGCGGATCTCAACGGCGACAACCGCGTCGATCTGGTCGATTACCACATCCTGTCCCAGGCCTGGATGCAAAACTGTCCCAACAGCTGGCCCTGGTAGAATAAACGGGGCGAATCCGCCCTGACGACGGAGAAGATCCGCTGGGCCGTAGGACCTATCGGTTCCCCGGCGATCAAGCGGCACTATCCGTCCGACCGAACGCGTAACGACAGCGATTGCTGGACAAACTACTCCGACCCAAACGGCCGGACAACCCTCAGTGTGCGCCCTTCTCAAGGCAACCGACCCACCTGCACCGATATACCATCCGCTGGAATTTGCGTGAATTGCCGGGGGATTTATGGTATAATGGAAACCCGATGAGGAATGAGGAATATGGACCCCCGGGAGGGCCCCGGCAAAGCAAACGTCCCTTTTACACCGCCGACGCATGGATTAGCCCTCTGGGCCAAAAAGGCGATGCCGCGGTGGAGCCATGGGCACTCGGATCGTCGGGGCCACCAAGGGTCAGCGGGCCGGCGCCCGGGGCGGCTCGATGCCGCTAACGCCGGTTTTGTTATCGGAAATACCCATGAGGGCGTCCGGCAAAAGGCCGGCGGACAGCTCACACCGGGCGTTTGAGTGCTGCTGGTCTTTATTTTATAAGTGTAGTTATAAATAGATTGCAGTGGGGTGGCGGCCGCAACGATAAAAGGATGTATACGCTACCATCGAAGGTGCATGGTCGCAGCAGCAGAGGATACGCTAAGCAATGAGGGATTCCATGACGTTCAAATCTTCCATGATGACCCTTTGCCTGATAGCGACACTGCTTCCGGTGAATTTGGCGTACGCCGGGACGGGCGGCGGGCAGACGGCCCGCTGGAGCGCTGGATCATTGGCCGTTCTGTCGGCGACCGACGCGCCGGAACGGGTCGATCTCACCCAGCCAGGCGATCCCCTCCAGGCGGTGCCCAACGACGGAGACTGGCCGTACAACGAAACGCCGTCAATGGCGATCGACGACACCGTCACCACCAAGTACCTGCACTTCAAGGGCGAGAGCCAGCCGACTGGGTTCCAGGTCACCCCGTCCATTCCGGGCACCGTCGTGGGCGAATTGACCCTCACCACCGCCAACGACGCGGTCGAGCGGGATCCGATCTCCTTTGAGTTCTACGGCTCGAACGGCAGCATCAACGGGCCGTGGACGCTGATCGCCAGCGGGCCCATCGTGGATTTCGACCAGGCGACGCCCTGGCCCCGCTTCACCAAGAACACCACGCCGATCACCTTTGTCAACGACACCCCGTACGACCACTATCAACTGCTGTTCACCGCGGTCCGCAATCGGCCCTCGGCGTCCATCTGCATGCAGATCGCCGAGGTGGAACTGATCGAGGTGCCCCTGGACAACTACCCGCCCCGGGTGTTCGCCGGCTACAACCGGGTCCTGTTCCAGCCCCAGAACCGCTATCGGCTGGAGGGGTCCGTCACCGACGACGGCCACGGGGACCCCAACGGGTTTCTGGAATTCCAGTGGACCCAGCTGGACGGACCCGCCCCGGTCGCCTTCGAGCCGGATTGCCTGGCGATGCAACCGTTCGTGACCCTGCCCGAACTCGGAAGCTATACCTTCCAACTGGCCGCCACCGACGGCGAGAAGGACGCCAGCGACTCCGTGACCCTCATCCTGAACGAATCCATCCATCCGCCGGGCGACATCGATCTGAACTACCGGGTGGACCTGCCGGATGTCTTCATTCTGTTGGACCGCTGGCTGAACACGCCGGACGCCGTGGCCGACCTGGACGGCGACGAGAAGGTCAACCTGGCGGACTTCGCCGTGCTGGCGGACCACTGGCTCATGGTGAAGTATCCGCTGGTCATCAACGAATTCATGGCTCGCAACGCCAACACCTTTGCCGATCCGCAGACGGAATATGACGACTGGATCGAGATCTTCAACCTGCTGGACGTGCCGCTGGATCTGGCGGGGATGTATCTGACCGACGATTTGGACAATCCCACCAAGTGGCGGTTCCCCCTGGATCGTTCGGACGAAACCATCATCGAGGCGAACGGCTACTTGATCGTCTGGGCCGATCAGGACGAGGACGATCAACCCGGACTGCACGCCGGCTTCGAACTGGACGCCACGAACGGGGAGGACATCGGTCTGTTTGACACGGACGGCGTCACCCGGATTGACGGCATCACGTTTGGTGCCCAGACGGTGGATGTTTCCTTCGGCCGGGACCCCGACAGCAGCGGCAACTGGGTCACATTGTCGCCGACGCCGGAGGAATCCAACAACGATTCCTACCTGGGACTGATCGAGCCGGTGCAATTCAGCCACCGGCACGGCTTCTACGATCAGGAGATCCAGGTCATGCTGTCGTGTGCCACGCCGGACGCCGAGATTCGCTACACGACGACGTGTGCGGCCCCGACGGCCGCCACCGGCACGGTGTACACGCCGGGTCAGTCCATTACGATCAACCAGACCACCTGCCTGCGCGCCGGGGCGTTCAAGTCGGGTTGGAAATCGCCGCCGACGGGCACGCAAACGTACCTCTACCTGGACCGGGTGATAGCGCAGAACGGCACGCCGGCGGGTTACCCGACAACGTGGCAGGGGTACCAGGCCGATTACGACATGGACCCGGACATTGTCTCCGATGGGACCTACGGGCCGATGTTGCCGGCGGCGCTGCTGTCGCTGCCGACGATGTCCATCGTCACCGAGACGGACAACCTCTTTAATACCAGTACCGGCATCTATGTGAATCCGACCGCGGAGGGGGTCAACTGGGAGCGGCCCGTTTCCCTGGAGCTTTTCAGCCCCGACGGCTCGAAGGATCTTCAGTTGGACTGCGGACTGCGGATCCAGGGCGGGGCGTTTCGGCGATTCGACCTGACCTTGAAAAAATCGTTCCGGCTGGTGTTCAAGACCGAGTACGGCACGGGCAAACTCCGGTACCCGCTGTTCAATTACGACAAGGACGCCTCGGACAGTTTCGACACGATCACCCTGCGGGCCGGCGCCAACGACGGGTACTCCTGGTCCCCGGCGTATCTGAGCGAGCAGTACACCCGCGACGAGTTCGGCCGCAGCCTGCAGCGCGCGGCGGGCAACGCGGGCTCGCACGGGACGTTCGTGCACCTGTATCTCAACGGGCTGTACTGGGGCCTGTACAACGCGGTGGAGCGTCCCGATCACTCCCACAGCGCGACGTATTACGGCGGCGACAAGGAGGACTGGGACGCGATCAATAGCGGCGAGGTCTCCAACGGCAGTCTGACGGCCTGGAACACCCTGCGGTCGAAGTGCAGTGCCGGTCTGGCCTCGAATGCGGCCTACCAGGAAATCCAGGGGAACAATCCCGACGGCAGCCCCAATCCCGCGTACCCGAACCTGATTGACGTTCCCAATTACATTGATTACATGACCATCAACATGTGGGGGGGCAACGGGGACTGGCCGCATCGAAACTATTGGCTCTGCCGTCTGCGGACCGACCAGAGCAGCGGTTTCAAGTTTTATTGCTGGGATTACGAGGGGACGATGGGCACCCCCTTTGCGGCGGACGACAAAGTGTCCGCCAACTATGAAAATAACGGGGCGGGCGCACCGCATCACGAACTGAAGGAAAACGCCGAGTATCGGTTGCTCTTTGCCGACCGGCTGCATCGGCTCTTTTTCAACGACGGCTGCCTGGTGGCCGATGCGCTGATCCAGCGCTTCGCGGACCTGTCCGACGAGGTGGAACTGGCCATCGTCGCCGAATCGGCCCGCTGGGGGGACATGCACCACGAGCCGCCGCTGGGCCTGAACGAATGGATCACCAAGCGCGATTGGATTCTCAATTCCTACCTTCCCACACGCTCGGCGGTCGTCCTGCAGCAGTTCCGCAACAACAACCTGTATCCGAACGTCGTGGCGCCGGTCTTCAAGATCGACGAGGCTCCCCAGCACGGCGGCCACGTCGCGACGGACGCGGCTCTCGGCATCTTCGCGCCGTCGTCCCAATCCTATATCAACATCCCCTTCGTGGACGAAGAGGCCAACGTCCGGGTCCACGTGCCGACCGATGACGCGCTGGGACTGACCTGGACCGAGACGGCCTTTGTCCCGGACGGCGCCTGGACGGACGGGGCGACCACCACGGCCGTGGGCTACGAGACCGGCAGCGGCTACGAGAGCTGGATCCATACCGACGTCGAATCCCAGATGGTCGGCAACTCGACCTCCGTGTACTGCCGCATCGAGTTCGAAAACGACGGCGAGCAGACGCCCGAGGAGTTGGAACTGCAGATGCGCTACGACGACGGCTTTATCGCCTATCTCAACGGCGGCGCGGTGGAACTGGTCCGCTCCTCCAACATCACCAACGACACGCCCGGCAGCGCCAGCGCCGGCAACCACGAGGCGAGCTCGGCCTACGAGATCTTCAACGTGACCGGCAAGCTGTCCCGGCTGCAAACCGGCACCAACGTGCTGGCCATTCACGGCATCAACATCTCGCTGACCAGCAGCGACATGCTGGTGATGCCCCGGCTGATCGGCAAAATCCCGGACGACACCGTTCCGACGGGTCTTTGGTACACCACCAACGGCGAGGACCCGCGGCTGTTCGGCGGCGGCCTGAATCCCAACGCCGTCGAGTACGCCGGCCCGGTCGCCCTGACCCATAGCGTCGTGGTCAAGGCGCGGGTCCTCAATAATGTAACCCAGTGGAGCGCCCTCAATGAGGCGGTCTATGCGGTCGGGCCGGTGGCCGAGTCGCTGCGGATTACTGAGATCATGTACCACCCGGCGGGCGATCCGAACGCGGAA
>JAFGFX010000087.1 GCA_016930855.1 Sedimentisphaerales bacterium
ATCGCCGCCTTCACGCCGCAGCAGGCCGACCTGGAGGATATTTTCATGAGCGTCACGCAGGGGAAGGTGCAATGAAGAACCTGAGAACCGTTTGGGCCCGCACCAACGACTGGCTGAATCCGATCGTGGTCAAGGAACTGCGCCAGGCCGTCCAGGGCCGCTTCGTGCTGGGATTGCTGATCCTGTTCCTGCTGGTGGCGGTCTCGGTCATGTGGGGCTTCATCATGTCGGTCGATCCCGACAGCCTCCAGACCGACACGGGGCGGGAGGCCTTTTTCTTCTTCTGGTCGGTGCTGCTGGTGACCTGCCTGCTGTTCATCCCGGGCCACGCCGGCAGCCGCCTGACGGCGGAGTGCGCCAACGACAATACGGACCTGATGTTCATCACCACGTTGAAACCGGCCGCCATCATCCGCGGCAAGATGGTCAGCGCCCTGATCCTGGTGATCCTGATCTACAGTGCCTGCCTGCCGTTTGTCACGCTGACCTACCTGCTGCGCGGCATCGACATCCTCTCCATATTCATCATGCTGGGTTTCAGCCTGGCCGTGGTCGTCTGCGGGATCCAGGTGGCGATCTTCCTGGCGTGCATCCCGGTGAGCAAGGGCCTGAAATCCGCCCTGAACCTGGCCGGCCTGCTGGGGATGCTCTCCATGATCCCGCTCATGATCGAAATGGCCTCCGGCATGCTGCGATTCGGATTCAGCGGGATGATGATGAGCGGCTGGAATATCTGGGGGCCCATCCTGACCATGCTGGGATTCATGCTGATGGGGGTGGGATTGCTGTTCGTGCTGTCCACGGCCATGATCACGCCGTCGTCGGCCAATCGGGCCGCCCCGATCCGCATCTACATCAACGCGATCAGCCTGCTGGGATTCGTGATCGCCGCCGCCTGGAGCCGGTCGCTGCGCCAGCATGAGCCACTTGTCATGTGGTGCATTGTCTGTATCGGTCTGCTCTGCCTGACCCTGCTGGCGGGCGCCAGCGAACGGGACCGGCTGGGGCCGCGGGTGGCCCGAACGATCCCGCGCCGGCTGGCCGGGCGGATCCTGGTGTTCCTGTGGTACAGCGGCAGCGCCAACGGCATCTGCTGGTCCCTGGTGTCCATGAGCCTGATCCTGGCGGGCCTGTACTTCTGGCTGGAACACTATCCGCACTTTCGTCTCGACAGCGACTTCAATTCCATCCTGGTGTACCTGAGGGCCTTCACCTGCTACTTTTTGAGCTACTCCCTGACGGCCGTATGGCTGCGGGAAAACATCCTGGGACGCCACCGCCGCATCCGCCCGGGCCTGACCTGGGTCGTCGCGGTGCTCCTGATGATCGTCCTGAGCATCCTGCCGCTGCTGACGGCCTTCTTCCTCGACGTGGAACTGGAGCAATCGGAGTCCTATGTATGGTTCCTGGCCAATCCGTCCGCCA
Source organism: Sedimentisphaerales bacterium (assembly GCA_016930855.1). GTDB lineage: Bacteria > Planctomycetota > Phycisphaerae > Sedimentisphaerales > SM23-30 > JAFGFX01. The sequence continues at coordinate 1,426 of JAFGFX010000087.1, forward strand.
TGCTGTGGTACAACCGACACATCGACATGTTCCTGTACGCCAGCGGCATCTGGGCCGTCGCGGCCCTGGCGGCGAATCTGCCCTGGATGATGCGCCAGATCCTGCAGTTTCAGCCCTATCAGAGACCGGACGGCCCGGACGACCCGCCCGCGCGGGCGGATCGCCGCCTGGAAATCGGGTAAACGATGGAGCACTCGGATCGAACAGCGCTGCGGCAGGGTCGGCGCATCGGCATGCGTTACCGCCTGCAGGTGCCGCCCGCGGTCCCGCAGGGCAGCACGGGCATCCTGCTGGGACGCGGCATCGCCAGCTCGCTGGAATTCATGGACTACCGGGAGTACCAGCCCGGCGATGATCTGCGCCGGGTGGACTGGAACGCGCTAGCCCGCAGCGATAAACTGACCGTGAAGCTGTACCGGGATGAGATCCATCCGCACGTGGATCTGATCCTGGACGGCTCGCGCTCCATGACCCTGGCCGGCAGCGCCAAGCGCCCGGCGACCCTGGCCCTGGCCGCGGCCCTTATTGAGGCGGCCGGCAACGCTGGCTATCGCCATACGGTCTGGCTGATCGATCGGCAATGCCGCCAGATCCCCCGCGGCGCCGAGCCGCCCGACGTCTGGGAGGGGATCGATTTTTCCGCGCCCGTCAATCCGGGCGCGGTGCTGGCCCGATACACGCCGGCCTGGCGGACGCGAGGGATACGCATCTTTCTCAGCGATCTGCTGTGGCTGGGCGAACCGTTGGAAACCCTGTACCGCCTGGCCGACCGGGCCGCGGCCGTGCACGTGGTGCAGGTGCTGGCCCGCGCCGATATCGAGCCGCCGCAACGGGGCAACCTGCGGCTGGTCGATTCGGAAACCGGCAGCGTCCGGGATATCTTCCTCGATGCCGCTGCCCAAAAGCGGTATCGCGACAAATTCACCCGTCACCAGCAACACTGGCACCGCGCCTGCCGCCAGGTGGGCGCCACCCTGACCAACGTGACGGCGGAAACGTTCTGGGAACGCCAGAGACTGGATGCCTTCCTGGCCGCCAATATCCTGCAGGTGTGCTAATGCCCTTTTTTGCCTATCCGCTGGCGCTGCTCGGTTTGACGTCGATACCGGTCTTGGTCGGCCTGTATTGGCTGCGCAGCCGCTTCCGCCGCCATACGGTCTCGTCGCTGGTTCTCTGGGACGAGCCGCAGCGTCCGCGGCAGGGCGGCCGCCGGCTCCAGCGCTTCCAGGGATCCTTGCTGTTTATCCTGGAGCTGCTGGTGCTGCTGCTGTTCGTGGCGGCGGCGGCCAAACCGATGATCCGATCCGGACGGGTGACGCGCCATCTGGTCGTGGTGCTGGATGATTCCTATTCCCTGCTGGCCGAAAACGACGGCTCCGCCCGGCAGCGGGCCCAGGAGGCCCTGGAAGCAGAACTGCGCGACACGCCGCGCTTCACGGCCCGCTTCCTTCGCGCCGGCCCCAGCGGCCAGCTCCTGGCGGAGGCGGCGACCGACCTGCGCGGCGTGCGCCGGATCTGCCAACAGTGGACCTGCCAGGCGCCCGCCGGCAATCTGACTGACGCCCTGCAGTTGGCCCATGAACTGGCGGCCGATCAATCGCATATCCTGATCCTGACCGATCAACCGCCGCCGACGATCCCGGAAAAGGGAACCGTCCAATGGTGGTCCTTCGGGGCCCCGGTAGCGAACCTGGCCATCGTGCACGCGGCGCGGTCCGGGACCGACGCCGGGGACCGCTGCCTGGTGCAGGTGCGCAACTTCTCCGCCCTGCCCGCGGCCAGTCGGCTGGTTGTGACGACCGAGGACGGGGCTACCATCCGTGAGGAGGCGTTCAGCCTGGCGGCCGGCCAGGAGAATACGTTTCGCTGGGTCCCGCCGGCCGGGACCGCGGCCGTCCGGGTGAGCCTGCCCGACGGCGACGCCCTGTCGATTGATAACCAGGTGGTTCTCCTGCCCGAACGCGCCGAACCGGTGCCGGTGCGGGTGGATATCACCGGCCCGCGACTGCGGCTGGCGGTCCAGCAGGCGCTTGCAGCCGCCCGGATCGCCGAAACCGGTCCCGGGCGCTATCGGCTGCTGATTACGGACGAGCCCAACGCCGTGGCGGATGAGCCCTTGGCCTGGACCGTTTCGATCCTGGCCGAAGAGCCGCCGGCGGCCTACCTGGGTCCGTACCTGCTGGACGAATCCCATCGGCTCACCGAAGGGCTGGCGCTCGAGGGGGTGATCTGGGCCGCCGGACGCCGCCAGGAGGTGCCGGGCCGCGCGATCCTGCTGGCCGGCGACGTACCGCTGATCACCGATCAGCAGACGGACAACGAGAGGCATTACGTCCGCATCCGGCTGCGCCCGGAGCTCTCGTCGCTGACGCGGTCGGCGGCCTGGCCGGTGCTGTTCTGGAATCTTCTGGAATGGCGCCGCCGGCATCTGCCGGGCCTGGAGCGGGTCAACTGCCGCCTGGGTGACAAGGCGGTCTTTGTCACCGAGAACCCGAACGACGAATTCGTCCTGGTCGATCCGGCCGGCCGGCAGGAGAGGCTCATCCCGCAGGCAAACTCCCTGACGGCCCCGGCGGACCGGCCCGGTATCCATGAAATCCGGTCATCGACCGAAACGGCACGGTTCGCCGTCAACGCCCTGCAGCCGGACGAATCGGATCTGCGCCGGAACGGTTCGGGCCGCTGGGGCAACTGGCGGGACGAGGCGACGCTGCAGCGGGAGTATCGCCGGATCGACTGGGTGTTCCTGCTGGGGGCCCTGGGCGTATTGGCCGTCCACGCCGGCCTGATCCATCGACACAGTCAAATGTATCGTTTCGGCGAGGCACCGGGGCCGGACAGGAAAACGGCCGGCCGGCCTGGCTGAGCGGCGCGGCACCAGGACAAAACGAAAGCAAACGGTAGCGATACAGTATGGAACTGCTGCATCCGGTATGGCTGGTGTTATCGATCCCCGCGGCACTCTCGCTGTGGCTGTGGCGGGCGCCGGCGCGGGGATTGACCTTCCTGCGGGCGGCGGGGTACGGATTGGTGATCCTGGCCCTGTGCGGCGTGGCGGTGTATCTGCCCAGCCGGGCGGGGGTCGTGGTGGTGGTGGCGGACCGCAGCCTGTCCATGCCGCCGGACGGGCCCACCCGCCAGAGCGAGGTCGTGGCGCTGTTGGAGAAATCCCTGCCCGCCGACGACCGGCTGGCGGTCGTCAGTTTCGCCCAAAACGCCGTGGTGGATAAATCCCCCTTCGAGAACAGCTTCTCCGGATTCGCCCACCAGATCGACCACAACGGCTCGCGCCTGGCGGACGCCCTGGATCTGGCGCTGGGATTGATCGGGCCCGACCAGCCCAGTCGCATCCTGGTTCTTTCCGACGGACACAATACCGGCCGGTCCGTTGCCGGCTCTGCCGCCCGGGCGGCGGCCCGGCAAATCGCCATCGACTTTCGGCTCCTGCAGCGGCCGGCCGGAAGCGATTTGGCCATCGAACGGGTGGAAACGCCCCGGCGGGTGGCGCCGGGACAATCCTACCTGCTGCACGCCTTTGTCCGATCACCCATCGGCCAGGAGATCCGCTATGAACTGCGGCGCCAGGGAGAACGGCTCACCGCCGGATCGTCTCCGGTGTCCGCCGGCCTGACGCGGCTGACCTTTCGGGATCGCGCCGGCCGGGGGCAGACCCGGCAATACCTCCTGCGCCTGCAAACCGATCTGAACGATCCGATCCCGGAAAACAACCAGGCGCGGATCCTGGTGGGGATCGAGGGGACGCGGCCCCTGCTGGCCGCGACGCTTTCCCCGGAGCAGTCCGGGCTGCTGCGGCTGCTACGGCAGGGCCAATTGGAGATTGAGGGCGTCGATCCGCAGGCCTTTTCCTGGACGCTGGACGGGTTGTCCGGCTATGCGGGCGTCCTGCTGGAAGACGTACCGGCCGAGACGATCGGCACGGCGGGGATGGAACTGCTGGCCGCCTGGGTGCAACAGACCGGCTCGGGCCTGCTGGTTACGGGCGGCAAGAACTCCTTTGGACCGGGCGGGTACTACAACTCGCCCCTGGATCCCATCCTGCCGGTGTCGATGGAATTGCGGCAGGAGCACCGCGACTTTCGGCTCGCCCTGGTGATCGCCCTGGACCGCTCCGGCAGCATGTCGATGGCCGCCGGGGCGGGTCGGACGAAGATGGATCTGGCCAATCTGGCGTCCGTGGAGGTGTTGGAGCTGCTCTCGCCGAACGATGAACTGGGGGTGCTCGCGGTCGACAGCAGCCCCCATGTGATCAGCCCCTGCCGGCCGATCCGCGACCAGGGGAACCTGAGAAACGACATCCTCCGGATCGAGCCGGGCGGCGGGGGCATCTTTGTCTATACAGCGCTCGTCGAGGCGGCCCGGATGGTTTCGCAGGCCCAGGCCGGCACCCGGCATATCCTGCTGTTCGCGGACGCCGCCGACGCCGAGGAGCCCGGCAGCTACGAAGAGCTGCTGGACGCCTGCCGCCAGGACGGCGTGACCGTCAGCGTGATCGGGCTGGGCAAGCCGACGGATGCCGACGCGGAGTTTCTCCAGGACGTCGCCCGCCGCGGCGAGGGACGCATCTTCTTCACCGAGGATGCCCAGGATCTGCCCCGCCTGTTCGCGCAGGACACCTTCGTGGTAGCGCGGAGCACATTCATAGAGGAACCCACCGAGTTTCGATTCCTGCCCGGCATGCAGTCTTTGGCGGAGACCATTCCGC
>JAFGFX010000088.1 GCA_016930855.1 Sedimentisphaerales bacterium
GCCCAGCAGGCGGATCTCCCGGCGGCGCCCGGGCAGTTCTGGGTGGAATTGCCGGCCAAGGCGAGGCCGTTCCCGGAACCGCTGGCGGAAGGGGCATCGCCGGGATTCAAGTGGCGCGGCACCAAGGGCTGGTTCTGGACGCCTTCGCAGTACCTGGCGGAGATCCCCTACCTGGCCCGCTTCAAGATGAACTTCCTCATGAACTGCTACGGCTCCCTGTTCGATTACGAGCACCATTCGAACTGGTGGGACGGCCGGGCCAACCGCTGGTGGGAGGACCTGCCCGAGGAAAAGAAACTGGCCTTCGAGCAGATCGCGCGGGAATGCCGCAAGCATAACATCCAATTCTGCTTCAGCATGAATCCCAATTTCGTCTCCGCCCGCCAGGTCAACGACGGCCGGCCGGAGAGCGTGGACCTGCTGTACAGGCATTATGTCTGGATGCAGGATCTGGGAGTCCAATGGTTCAACATCGCCGTCGACGACGCCTCCGAGGGGATCGACGCGTCGAGCCAGGCGAAGGTCGTCAACGAGATCTTTCGCCGGCTGTGCCTGCGGGACCCGGGGGCGCAGATGATCTTCTGCCCCACCTATTACTGGGGCGACGGGACGGGGGCCAAGCAAAAGCCCTACCTGGAGATCCTGGCCAGGCAACTGGACGGCGAGGTCTATCTGTTCTGGACCGGCGATGCCGTGGTGGGCAAGATCACGCGGCCGGCGGCCGAAAGGTTCCGCCGGATCAGCGGCCACCGCCTGTTCCTCTGGGACAACTACCCCGTCAATGACAACCAGGCGACCATGCACCTGGGGCCGGTGGTGGACCGCGATGCCGACTTGGGCGCCGTCATCGACGGCTATATGAGCAATCCCCACTGCCGGCAGAATCAGATGAACCGCCTGCCCTTGGCCACCTGCGCGGATTACTGCTACAACCCGGCCGCCTACGATCCCCAGCGGTCCATCGGCCAGGCGATTCTCCTTCTGGCGGACAGCCGGCCGCGGCGGGAGGCCCTCAGGGATATGGTCAATGCCTATCCCGGCATGCTGATCCGCGGCAATTACGCCACCGGTTTTAACGCGGTGCGGGACCTCTACAGCCGGATCGGGGCCCTGCCGAATTCCCGGTGGGCGCTCGAGGCCTACCTGAATTCCCTCCAGGATCTACAAATCCGCTTTGGGGGGGCCTTCGGGAACGCCTATGAACCGGGGCAACAGACGCTCCAGGCGGATCTTCAAGTGCTCGGGGAGACGTTTGCCGCCCAATATGGACATTAAACCTCACCAATGCGATCGGCCAAACCAGCGTGGTTTCAACCAGCGGCCGGTAGTTATGTTAGAGTGTATAAGGCAGATAGCCCCATCCGGGCGTCGAATGTCTCGATTGCTTATTAAGCTCGAAGCTATACGGCTGCACGGGAACTGACCAATCCGCGGGGGAAGCGTCGTCGGGAGATGGGCATCAACACTCAGGATGCCGGCTTGGCGTAGAGGAAGTTGTAGACCCAGATGGCCAGGCTCACCAGCACCAGCAGGCCCCCTTCGGCGTGGCTGATCCGCCAGCCGCTGCGCATGAAAACCATGACCACGCCCGTCAGGACGATCAGCATGGCCAGGCTGACCAGGGCGGAGCTGTCCACGCCCAGCGGATGACTCGGCAGCTGGATCGCCCCGGCCACGCCCAGGACGCCCAGGGTGTTGAACAGGTTGCTGCCGATCAGGTTGCCGGCCGAGATGCCGTGATGCTTCTTGAGGATCGCCACCAGCGAGATGGCAAACTCCGGAACCGAGGTGCCGGCCGCCACGATGGTCACGCCGATGACCCACTCGGACAGGCCGAACCGCTGGGCCAACTGCACGGAGGACTCCACCAGGAAATGCCCGCCGGCGATGATCAATACCAGACCGGCCAGCAGAAGGGGCACGTCTTTGCCGTTGGGCTTCTGGGTGGGAATCATCTCGTCATCCAGGATCGGCTCCCGCTTGTAAAAGAGAAACGCGAGATAGCCGATCTGACCGCCAAGCAGAACGAATCCCTCCCAGCGGGCCAGGCGGTGATCGGCGAGGAATCCCAGCAGCGCCGCAGTAATCACCAGCAGCAGCAGGCCGTCCCGCCACACCAGCGTGGGGCGGGTCTTGATCGCGCCGACCAGGGCACAACCGCCCAGAATGAAGCCGATGTTGAAGATGTTCGATCCGACCACGTTGCCGATGGACACGGCGTCATGGCCCCGCAGGGCGGCGTTGACGGTGACGGCGAACTCCGGCGCGGAGGTGCCGAACGCCACGATCGTCAGGCCGATAACCAACTCGGACACGCCCAGCCGCTGGGCGATGCGGCTGGACGAATCGACCAGCCAGGCGGCCCCCTGGGCCAGGGCCAGACAGCACAGTATGATGATCCCTATCGGTTGAATCAGGTCCATGAAGGCGGTTCTCTTCCTTATCTCGTTGCAGCGGCGAAAGGCAGACTATGCAAAATAAATCCCGTCGGGGCAATGTAAAAATCCCCCAGCGGAAACATCCGGCGTAGGCTGGGCAGGGCGGTCGGTGTAATGCCATTTGCAGCAAGATATTACATAGACCACCGCCTTGAGCCCTCCCGGCGGCGATGCGTGAATTTCCCGGGCAAAATTACGGGCAAATCCGGGGTTTGGCCGATAACACCCTATGCGCGGGATTTGTGCGCCCGGGGCGTTTGTCTATCGGCGCTCATAAATGGGAATGACGTCGCCGGCCGGATTCGACGGATGCGGATGACAACACCGGGACGGACTCCGCGACGGATTGGTTTGCCATGGTCCAGATGCTCATACGAATGCAGGAGGCCTGCCTGGGGCTGGAAAGCTGGCACCTGCTGCTGCCGGGGGTGGTAGCGGTCCTGCTGGGCCTGTTTCTCTGGCTGGGCGGGATGCGCTATGCCTTCCTGGTGGTGGGCCTGATCGGCGCCGTTTCGGGCGGGATTCTGGGTCTCCAGGCGGCCCAGTGGTTTTCCTTACAACGGCCGCTGGCCGTCGCCGGCTGCGCGTTGGTTCTGACGATCCTGGCGCTGCTGCTCAAACAGGTGGTCGTGGTCCTGCTGGCCGGCGCGCTGTTCGCCGTCGCCGCGGGCGCGACGTATATGACCTACATCGTGGATCGCCAGTACGATCCGCAGGCCCAGCCGACCGCGATCCAGGCCCCGCCGGACGGCGCGACCACCGCCCCGGCGGCGGATTTCGCCGCCTATCCACCCGCCGGCTCGGCGGCCACCTCCCTGCCGCTGCCGGCGGACGGCAGTGCAGGCGGCTGGGAGACCATGCGGGCGATCCGGCGGGAATGGCAGGACATCGCCTGGCAAAACCGGACCATGCTGATGATCTGGGCGTCCCTGGGGGCGCTGGGCGGGTTGGTGCTGGGCTACCTGCTGCGCCGGATCATGATGGCCGTCTGTTGCAGCATCATCGGGGCCAGCGGCGCCATCGTCGGCATGTCCGCGGTGTTTCTGGCCAAGGGCACGCCGGTCGTCTTGGCGCTGCAGGCGCGGCCCCGCTTCCTGCCGGCCCTGTTTTTCTTGATGGTGATCTTCGGCTGCCTGATGCAGCTGGCATTCGCCGGGACCAAAAAAATCGCCGCTCCTTCCGAGAAAGAGGAAAACGAATGAATGCATTAACGGATCTACTGGCACAGGCCGCCTCCCTGGCGGCCGAACAAACCGAAGCGCAGGAGGAGGTTCCCTCTTCCTTTTTAAGCCGGGTTCCAATCGACGACATCTGGCAGTTCATCGCCGACATCAGCTGGCTGGAGGCGGTGGTGTTCGTCGCCTTCGGCGTGATCTACCTCGCCTACGGCTGGCGGGTGTTCAAGGCGCTGGTGGTGATCAACTTCGCCGTGCTGGGGATGTATCTGGGCATCTACCTGGGCGGCAAGCTGGGTTCCGGGCTCTGGGGAGGCATTATCGGGGTCTGCGCCCTGGGGACGCTGTCGTATCCCTTCATGCGCTTCGGCATTGCCATCCTGGGGGGCATGGCCGGGGCGGTCCTGGGCGCCAGTTTCTGGCGGATCATCGCCCTGCCGGATCCGCTGATCTGGGCCGGGGCCCTGGCGGGCCTGGTCGCCGGCGGGCTGCTGGCCTTCAGCTCCTACAAGACCTCGATCATGCTGTTCACCTCCCTGCAGGGATCCATGTTCGTCGTGATCGGGATGCTGGCTCTCCTAAACGATTATCCCAACCTGGGCGAACGCCTCTCTGTGGCATTGAACGGCCACGTATTCCTGCTGCCGGCGCTGCTGGTGATCCCCACCTTCACGGGAATTTTCTTCCAGGCGCGGCTCCTGAAGCAGGAGTCGGATTGGGCGATGCCGGAATAGACCTTCGCGGACCTGGCCGGACAGGACGCCGGGCTAGTCCTGGCGGCCTTCGGCGGGCATGTCGGAAAACCGGGCATGGCAGATCTGTAAGGTGCAATTCAGCCGCTTGCCCTGGGGATTGCGGCTGATGTGCAGATACTGCAGGGGCAGCCACACCGGCGCCTCGGAGCGGACCCGGGCCAAAAAACCAACCAGTTGATCCATGGCGATTTCCTCGAACTCCATGATCACGACGGTTTCGGATGAATCCTCCTGCGGGCCGGGCTGCTGGGCCTCCATGGAGACCGGATACACCTGGCACTGCCGGGCGACCGCCTCCAAATACCCCAGCAGGGTAAAATCCTCCGGCGCCGATTGCCGCTTGATGCGGGCCTGGGCCGCCTGCTGTTGCAGATGCACATACTCCTGGGTCAGGCTGGTCAGTTCCAGCAGGGCCTGCTGCTTCTGGGGGATGACCCGATCCAGCGTCTCCAGGCGCTGGCGGGCGGGCCGCAGCCAGGCCGCGTAGCTCAGCCAGACGGCCGCCACCAGGACGGACGCCGCCAGCAGGCGTTTTTCCCGGCGTGTCAATCTCATATGGGGGCCCCTCCGGCGGCCACCTCGATCTCGGCGAGGAACTGGATGGTATCGCTTTGGTGTAGTTTTTTCGGGTCCTTGATCCGCACGGTCGCAAACCGCGGATCCCGGCGCAGGGTGTCGCCCCAGTCATAGGCGGCCTGGAAGGAGGCGGTCGTGGCCGTGACCCGGATCGATTCGGGCGTCACCCACAAATCCTGCAGGGTGATCCCGGCGGCCGGCGGCGTATGCAGGGACAGGATATGCAGCAGGCCGAGCGGATCGGCCTGGACCAGGTTGGCGGCCCCCGAGTGCGCCGAGCGCTGGCGCAGCTGTTGGACCTTGTCCTGCAGTTGGGCCGTCTCATCGACGATGACGGTCTCCTGGGGGAAACTCTGGCGGTAGAGGCGGCGGGATTCCTCTTTGAGATGCTGGTAATAGCGCTCCCTGACGTTCAGCCGCCAGAAGAAGGCCGACAGCGAGACGACCGCCACCGATCCGGCCAGCAGGGCGAAATACCACCACTGTCGTTTGAGATGAACTCCCGAGGTCTGCTCCCGCCGGGCGCGAAACAGATTGACGCCCAGCGTATGCTCGGGATCCAGGCACCGCAGGGCCAGACCCTGGGCGATGATAAACGACGGCGACAGCACCGAGGGCGGATTTCCCTCCATTCGGTTAAAGGGGTTCGCCTTCACGACGCGACAGGACAGGGATTCTTCAAGGAACGCGCCCAATCGGTCGTCGCTGGCCGCCTGGCCGGCCAGCAGCAGGCAGGCATCCTGCGGGATCGGCTGATCCAGCGCCGCCCGCCAGGAAAGTTCCAGCTCCCGGCAAATCGTTTCCCCCTGGCCGTCGGATTGCTGCGGATCGGAATCGGACTCGTCGACCAACCAGGGCAGATTGCGGATGGTGAGCACCTGTCGGCCCGACAACACGGCGATCAGCAGCCGCTGGCGATCCGTGTACATCACCAGCGCCGCACCGCCGGTCAGATCCGGATGGTTGATCATCACCGAGCTTAAGAGGCCGTAAATGGGGGCGTCCAGGACCGCCGGGCGGTTGCGGGGCCGGCCGATCTGTTGGATCCGGTCCAGGCAGGCGGTCTTGGCCACCGCGGTGAGCATGACGGAATCCGGCGACTCGACCGGTTCCGGCGTCCGGCAGCAGACCGTCAGGCACTCGTCAGCCGGCAGCGGGAAGGCCTCGGCCACCGGTGAATCTTCTATATCAGGCGGCGAACCCTGGTCGCTTGTCCCGTCCAGCCGCCGAAAATAACAATCCTCATGCGGCATCGACCAGGCGATCGGTGCCCGCCGGTCGAATCCATGCTCGGCCGTCAGGCAATCGATCCAATCGGCCGGATCCCGCCGGGCCGAAATCTGATCGTCGAAAAACGCCTTCTCGACGCAGTATCCCCGGGCGGTCTGGGTGACCTGGACCGCCTGGAACTGGGAGGCGTTCATGTCAATGCCGATGGCTCGTTTTACCATACCTGTCTTTCCACAGCCTTACACTGGATCGATCACATACTACCTCATCGGTCAAACCGACCCTCGATTTCACCAGGTCCGATAGGCCAGGATCACCACCCGACCACGTTCCGGATCGCGGTCCACCACCGCCTGCACTACGCTACGGGACGGCCCGGCCGAGCCGCGGGCCATCACCGTAAAAAACCGCGATTCCAGGGCGATCTCGGCGTGCCGGCCGATATCGTTGAAGATCCGGGGGCTCATCCCCGGCAGGCGGCGGACCTGCTCGAGATTCGTGAAAGGCCGGAGCCGGCGCTGCTGCATGATGGCCTGGACCGCCTGCGGATTCATGTGTTCCGATAAACTCTCCAGGACCAGCCGGCCGGCGGTATTCAGATTGATCTTGTCCGCGCCGTACACGGTCAGGCATTCGCCCAATCCGATCCGGTCGGGCGGATCGTCACGATAGGGATCGCGCCGGGTAAGGGCGCCGGCCGGCATGTCCTTGATACTCTGCAACTCGGCCAGCAGCGGCATGGGGCCGTTGCGGCAGGCATACGCCGGCTGGAGCGACTGGTAATAGGCCGACTCCGCCCCCCGGTTGGCCCCTTCCAGAAACGGCAGGACCGTGGGCTGATCATCGCGGTCCAGCCAGTCGATCAGGGCCGGCAGGACCGCATACGGGACAATCGGCCGATCGAACTGCCCGTTGAACCGGTCCAGCAGCCGCAGAAAGAGATCCTGAGGCCGCCGCTGTTCCTCGCCGCCGCCGGTGATCAGCGTGTTGATATTCAGTTTGCCCGCCTCGTCCTCCAACCAGACGTAACACTTCCCCTCGGGCAGGGTCAGTTCCAGCGGCCCGGCGAGCAGGTCGCCGAGCAGCTTGTTGGTTTGCAGATTCGGCCGGCGGGCGATCGTCGCCAGCGCAGTCTGGAGGCCCGCCTGGGCGCAGTCGAGGGCCTGCTGGGCCTGCACGAAGTGTTTCGAGGCCGACAGGCCGCTGCGGGCGGCGTGGTTGAAGTGCAGGAGGATCCCCGTCAGCAGGACGACCACCAGCAGGACCGTCAGCAGGACGAATCCCCGGCGGCCGCGGGCAGCCGCCGGCTTCGATCGATTCGTGGTGCGTGTCGATCTCATCGGGGGCCCCCGGCCAAGATGGCGTTGGCCTGGCCTCCATCGGCGCCGACCGGAAGGATGGTGGAGTAACACTGCGACCGCCGGGACGGCGCCTGCAGGGTGAGATCCAACCGCACCGCCCGCGGCAGTCCATCCCGCCGCGAGTCCCAGGTATTACGACTGGATCGCTCCGTCAGAAAGGCCAGCTCGATGTCCTGGACGTTTCGGCATAATTCCCTCCAGGCGTCGCCGGATTCGGCGGCCGGTTCGCTCGTGTAGCGAAAGGGCCGCTGGCGGACCAACACGATTTTTTGGCCGGGATCATAGCGATAGTCAACCTGCCAGACATCCTGGCTGTCGCCAACCCCGGCGGTGGTCAGCAGCCGCAGGAAAACGCCCTCTGGATCCTGGGGATCATATCGCAGGACCTCCGTCGGCCCGGCCGGCACTATCCGGTTGGAAACCAGCGGGCCCGAGACGGCCGGGGCCTGCAGGCCGACCGCATCCGTTGACGGATAGAGCGAGGCGACCTGGCCCCAAAGGCCCGAAACCAGCGAGCGGACCTGTTGGCTCTGCTCCAGGGTGTCCTGGGCCGCTTGGGTGGACCGGATCACCGCCAGGAGGGTGCCGTAGACCATGGCCGCCATCGCCCCGACAATGGCCAGGCCGATCAGCAGCTCCACCAGCGTAAATCCGTCATGTCGATGTCGTGTATTCATGTATTTACATATTCATATAATCTAGTATTTACGGCAGGGCGGAATCCGCAACCAGCGTATGCAAATGTATTCCCGGCGACGTGTCGGCCTGCTCCCAGCGGACCTCCACGCTGACCAGCCGCAGGGCATTGAGTGCGTCCGGCGGATAGCCCGCCAGCTCGTACGGCCGGCTCGTGGTCTGCCAGTAGAAGGTTCGCCCGGCCCGCTGGGCCGTTCCCCGGCTGGCAGCCTGCCGGAGGTTTTCCGGGCGGCAGGCCTCGGCGAGCTTTTCCCGGGCGGTCAACAGCGCGGCGGTCTGTTGACAATCCTGACCGACGGTCCGCAGATTGATGACCTGCAGGCGCAACAGGACCACCAGGGCGATGGCGATCACCGCCAGGGCCGCCAAGACCTCAAACAGGGTAAATGCCCGTTTACCTGTCATACGGATTGCGAGTCCTTCCTCCTTTATAGCCATAAGCTGCTTGCCAGGTACTGCCCCCCCGTCACGGCCTGCGCTGGCGTGACAATCGTGCGCAGATAGACAAGCTTGCCGATAGTGATTGCCTGACCGCATCCCTCAGGATTGGTCCAGCCGCCAGCTCTCGATATCGGCGTTCTCGTCGGAGCCGCCGTCCTCGCCGTCCTTGCCGTAGGATTCCAGATCGTAATCGCGGCCGTTGCGCGAGGGACACAGGTAGATGTAGGGCCGGCCCCAGGGATCGTTCGGCACGGCGTCCAGGTACCCCTCGGCGTGGTAGCCGTTGATCCCCGGATTGCTGACCAGCACCTGGAGCCCCTCGGTGGTGCTGGGAAACCGCCCGGTATCGTTCTTGAAGAGGCCCAGGGCGGTCTCGATGTTGCGGATGTCGACCGCCGCCTTGGTGCGGCGGGCCTGCTCCGGACGGTGCAGGATCTTGGGCATGACCATGGTGGCCAGCAGACTCAGGATCACGATCACGATCATCAACTCGATCAACGTGAATCCCACGGAATGATTACGATACCTCGGGCACATGTGCATATCTCCTCAACAACCTCTATCATTCGTTCCCGGCACCTTTATCGTTCCTTGACAGCGCCTCTTCCATTCCTTGTCCCGCCCCCTCACAGCATCTGATGGATCTCGAAGATCGGCAGCAGGATCGCCAGCACGATGAATCCCACCACCAGCCCCATCCCCAGCAGGACCGCCGGCTCGAGCAGACTGGTCAGGCAGCGTCCGGCGGTCTCCACCTGCTCGTCGTAGATGTCGGCGACCTTCGACAACTGCACGTCGAGACTGCCGCTGCTCTCGCCGATGGCCGCGGCATGATACAGCAGCGGCCCGAACGCCCCAGCGTTCCGCAGGGACCGGGCCAGCCCCTCGCCGCGGCTGACGTCCCGGCGGACGCGGCCCAGGCACTCGGCCAGAAAGCGGTTCTGGATGATCTGGCGGGCCAGCTCCAGGGCCTCCAGGATCCCGATGCCGCTGGCCAGCAGCACCGCCAGGGTGCGGGCCAGGCGGGCGGATTCCAGCCGCAGATACAGCCGTCCGATCAGCGGCAGTTTCAGCTTGACGGTGTCCCAGCGGAGCCGGCCGCGCTCGCTGCGGCGATAGGCCACCGCCGCCAGGACCAATAAGCACATCCCCAGCACCACAAAGATCAGGTATTGCTGCATTACCGTGCTGGCGCCGATCAGGATCCGGGTTGGCAGCGGCAGCTCCCGCTTCATCTCCAGAAAGATCCTCGTCAGGCTCGGCACCACCAGCGCCATCAAAAAGATCACCACCCCCAGGGAAAACACCGTCATAAACAGCGGATAGGCCAGCGCGGCCTTGACCTTGCCGGCCAGCCGGGCCCGCTTTTCCAGCATCGCTGCCAGGCGGCGCAGGACCTGTTCCAGCGTGCCGCTGGCCTGCGCGGCCCGGACCATATTGACGTACAGCGGCTCGAAGACGGTCGGATAGGCCTCCAGGGCCCCGGCCAGGTCGGTGCCGGCATTGACCCGGTCGCATAGCTCGTTGATCAGGCGCGATAGCGTCCGGCTTTCCAGTTGCTCGGCCAAAACCGTCAGGGCCGAGACCAGCGGCAGACCGGCCTCCAGCAGGCCGGCCAACTGGCCGGTGGCGACGGCCAGATCCCGCGTCTTGACGCGGCCGACCGGTTCGCTCGATTGATCGTCCGCCGGCGTCGGTTTCATAACCGCTTTGCCAGCCGGTATCGACCGGGATCGCCGGTCATCCGGCGTCAGAACAGCCGGCGCCGGCGGCGGCATGGTAGCGGCCGTCGAGTCGGGCCAGGGTCGATTAACGTTGTTATTCGGCGTCGGCATGTACGCTGGCCTCCTGGGCGTCGCTGATGCAGTCCTGGGTCACGCGGAGGACCTCTTCCATGGTGGTGATCCCGGCGGCCACCTGCCGCAGACCGTCCTGACGCAGCAGCAGCATGCCGGAGCGCACGGCCTGCTGCTTGATCGCATGGGCGGCGGCCCGCTGGACGATCAGATCCTGAATGGCCGGATCCACCAGCAGCATCTCGAAAATCCCCGTGCGGCCGACGTAGCCGGTGTGCAGGCAGTGCTCGCAACCGGCGCCGGTATACACCGGCCGTCCGGCGGCGGCCGGATCGATCGCGCCGGTCCGTTCGCCGGCCGGCGGTTCCGTCCGGCAGGCCGTCTTGCAGTCGGGGCAGATCACGCGGACCAGCCGCTGGGCCATCACCGCCAGCAGGGAGGAGGAGATCAGGTACGGCTCGATGTGCATGTCCAGCAGGCGGGTGATCGCCGAGGCCGAGTCGTTGGTGTGCAGGGTGCTCAA
>JAFGFX010000089.1 GCA_016930855.1 Sedimentisphaerales bacterium
GTCCTCGCCCCGCATGGCGCCGGTGATCGAGTAGGTCTGATAGAGGTTGTTGGGGTAATTGTCCGCGAACCGGTGATCGCCGGGGCAATGGTAGGCCTTCACCGTCTTGACATAATCCCACAATTTGCCGGCCTTGAGGCCGTTGAACCGTAATTCCCGGTCGTTGATGAAGTATTGTTCGTTGGCGTAATCGTTATAGGGCGGGCCGACCGGATCGCCGGCGTAATAGGGCGTATTCTTGGGCCGCTCCACCCAGCGGTCCCGGGATATGGCCCACGTCGCGCCGTCGCTCTGGGAGTTGTAATTGTTACCGCCGACCATCCAGCCCTTGTTCTCGCTGGAATACATCACCCAGCCGTTGATCAGCGACTTCTGATTGCTCAGGCATACCGATCCGCTGGCCTGCTGCTTGGCCACCTGCAGGGCCGGTGCCAGGATGGTAATCAACAGGGCGATTATCGCAATCACGATCAACAGCTCGACGAGGGTAAACGCTCGGTTCTTCCTGGGCCCCATGGCATATCTCCTTTAATTAAGGGCGTCTAACATGATGAAGGCAGATGGTCCGATCCGGACGGTTGAATGTCCCGGTCGCGCATCATGTTAGAAGTGGTAAATTACGGTAACCTTCCCGTCTCCGTAAGGATCCTCGGGCCCCTGCGCCTGCGGCGTCACGGCCAGCCTGTCTGGAGGCAATCGCCGCCGGCATTCAGAATACGTGGTGTCGATGGATCCGGGTGCCGCGTCCGCCCGCGACGGATCGTCTTCTATCTACCCCCTTCGCCGCGCCGAACGGCTGGCCCAGCCCTTTTAGCCGCCCTCTTGACGGCGCCCCGCACGCTCTCTGGCTGGCTGGACCACGATCGACGCGCCCATTTTGCTCCCGCCGATTATGATACGCTCATGGTCCTCGGTTTGTTTTCGCCGAGGAACAAACCGCCTGGCCAAAGGCGCATACCCGGTCGCCCGCTCTTGCTTCACCGGCAACTGGCCAACTCGAACGGTCCCAGGGAAACATCCTTTCCGCCCTGCCGTTACGCCAAAAGGCGATTTCCCCTGCGTCAGTGCCCCGGCGGCCTGTCCTGAAACGGCCTGCGGATACCCCCGGCCGACAGGACTCGGCAAGATATCTTACCCATCTTGCCTACTTTCCAATGCCGCGGCAATCCCGCCTCCCACTAGACACAGGATCACATACTAACTACATGTAAGATAGTAACCGATAACCAATGGCCTTGGCAATAGCATTTGGGATAAAATACAGATTATTGGTTTTGCCGGATTTCGGATTTCGACAGCGACCGGCCCCGCATTCGCCCCGCCGGCAAGTTGCAGCGGGCGAATTCGAAAAGGGAAAATATCCCTCCCATCCAGATCCATCAGACGAATATGCCAGACGGATCCGACAGAGCCCCGACGATGCAAACGGCTTAAGTATTTGTATATAAAACACTTATGTATATTTTTGGATGCGCATCCAAACATGTCCGTCCTGCCGAGCGGCCGGCGCCGCCGGCCGCGGCTTGGGCGTCGAGTTCGGCCTGGTAATACCCCCTCCGGCAACGGTGAATCCGACCGGTCAAATATCTCTATCATACCCACCCCGCCGGCGGATGTCGGCAGTGCCCCCCCGGCGATCGGCGGGCCGGGCTGGATCATCCGGACCGTTTGGGCGTTATCGGATGCCGCAGCGAGCGGCCCGCGGCGGGAGGCCAAATCGCCGCCAGTTCCATATAGCGTTATACGATAACAGTTTACGATTTTATCTCTCGCCGGCTTTCCCCGGCAACTGCCCCCGCAAGACGTTTCCGATAATTCTCCTTTATATATTGACACGAAGCCTTCATTTTAGTAGTGTAAAAGGTATGAGGTGTGTGCTTCTGTCTATGACTCATTAGCATTCATACAAATATCAGGCCCTTTTCGAGCCGATATCTATAGTTGATATCGGGGCGTACACCAAGTTCCTGGGCCTGTGACGCAGGTTCGCGGGCCGGGTATACAGGAACAAGTGCCTTGATTCCGTAAAGCGAACAGGCGGTCCGGCCGCATACTTATGAACCTGGTGCAAACCGGGTACTTTTAAAACTTGATCCGTCCGGGAGCTTTGGAAACCAGGTTCGAGTCGAGACCGTCTCCCGAAAGGAGGTAGAGGGCGAGAAAACGTTCTTTTATTTGAACCATCTCGTGAAACCAGAGATCGAATCAAAGACACGATTCCCAACCAAGAAAGGAGGAAATGACTTGTCTGACAATTTGTGGGAAGGATATGGATTATGGTTACGATTCGGAGGAAATCAAAGATGAGAAAAGCATTTGTATGTTCAATAATTTCTCTCCTGGCACTGTGCGCAGGAACAACCTGGGGGCAATTGCCCAGCCCCTGGTTGAGTACGGATCTGGGCAGCCCCATGCCCGGCAGCGTCACCCATTCGGCGGGCACCTTTAACATCACCGCCGACGGCGGCGATATCTGGGACGGCGGGGACAACGGCTACTACGTCTATGCGAACGTGACCGGTGACTGCTCCGTGACCGTCCGCTGCACCGGCTTCACCGGCGGGGGCAGCACGGACGGCTGGCGCAAGGCCGGCGTCATGATCCGGGAGGACAACACCAACAGCCGGTCCCGCCATACGTACATGGCCGTGACCCCGGATAACGGCGTGGCCTGGCAGGGCCGGGAATACACCAACGAAGTGGGCGGAACCTGCTTCAACGAGAGCGGCAGCGGTTATTCCTGGCCGGTATGGCTGCGGGTCACCCGGGTGGGCAACACCTTCACGGGCTATTATTCCCAAAACGGCACCACCTGGACCCAGCAGGGAACCGCCCGGACCATCGCCATGGCGTCCCAGGTCCATATCGGCATGGCCGTGACCTCGCATAACGGTTCCCAATACACCATAGCGCAGTTCAACAGCGTCAGCTATACCGGTACGGTGGTCAATATGCCGCCGCTCGTCAGCGTCGGTCCCGATCAGCATGACGTCCTGGACGGCGTCTCGGGAACGGCGACCTTTTCCCTGACCGGCAGCGCCCAGGACGACGGCCTGCCCAATCCCCCGGGCGCCATGACCTACGGCTGGACGGTGGAAAAGAAACCCGCCGGCTCGACGGTAAGCTTCGACCCGGGCGCGAGCGATCTCAATCCCGATGTGACCGTCGATACGGCCGGGATCTATAAGATCATGCTCAACGCCAGCGACGGGGAGAAGGAGGCCAATGGCGTGGTGACCCTGCGGGCCAACCCGAGCAGCTACGACGGCCTGGTCATCCATTACAGCTTCGACGGGATGACCACGGGCGACACGCACGTCGAGGATGTCAGCACTTCCCAGTGGTCCTTCGACGAGGACGACAATCCCATCCATTATGACCACGACGCCGTGACCGTCACCGGCAATCCCGCCTACGATCCGAACATCGTGGCCGGCCCGAACGGCACGATCGTGGATGTGCTCGATTCCGAGGCGGACTTGCTCGAGGCCATCGAGCTGGATCCCGTCCGACGGCAGTACGTCCAGTCCGAGCTGGGAGGCATGGACCCGAACATGATGATCCGGGGCGGCCAGCCGCGGACCTTCATGGCCTGGGTCTATACCCGGGCGTTCAACGACGGCGGCATCTGGGACATGGGTTCCTACTCCGATTCGGCGAACTTCTCCCTGCGGACGCTGACCACGACCAACAGGTGGCGGGTCCAGTACTGGGGCGGCGCCGATTTCGATTTCAGCATCGATTCCCTCGGCGAGTGGATCCATTTCGCCCTGGTCTATGACGGCACGGCCAGCTTCATCCTGGCCAACGGGCAGTTGTTCGATGGCAAGGTCGGCACCATCAACACCTCGGATGCCCAACCGATGCGCATCGGGTGGTGGAACGGCTACTTCTTCGACGGCGTGATCGACGACTTCCGGGTTTACGACCGCGCCCTGACGGCCCAGGAGATCATCGACATCGCCGACATCGGCAACCTGGCGCCGGTTCCGGACGCCGGTCCGGATCTCCGCCTGGTCCAGGATCAGGCCGGCAACTCGATCGCCATCACCGGGGCGAGCGTGACGGACATCCCCAACAACTACACCGTCAAATGGACGGCGGCGGGACCGGGCACGGTCACCTTCAACGACGATACGTCGGAGAGCCCCACGGTGACCTTCGACGGCAGCTCTTACGGGCTGTACACCCTGACGCTGACGGCCACGGACGGCATCAATCCGGCCTGGGTCGTCTCCGACGACATGGGGATCATGTACCAGGCCACCACCGGCTACGGCTTGCTGGGGATGTGGAAGCTGGATGACGGCGCCGGCTCGACCGCGACCGACGACTCCGGCAACGGCTATGACGGCACCCTGGCGGGTGATCCGAACGAGCCGTTCTGGACCACCGAAGGCAAGATCGACGGCGCCCTGCAGTTCGTCAACTCCGGCATCAACATCGATCAGGGCGTCAACCTGGACAATGTCCCGGTGGGCGGCGACCTGACCGCGAGCTTCTGGATGAAACCCGCGGACATTCGCCATGCGATCCCGATCGACAAGCTGCTCAACGACGCCAGCGGCGTCGGCTGGAACGTCAAGCTCCGCGGCGACGGTTCCGTCTGGCTGCAAGTCGGCAGCGAAGGCAACCACACGTTCGTCCAGAGCGCCACGGGGCAATACGCGGCCGACGAATGGACCCACGTGGCGGTCACCTTCGATAGCGCGTCGGCGACCGGCAAGGTCTACCTCGGCGGTCTGGAAGCGGCCACGTTGTCCGGCATCACCCAGACGGCGGACAACATCGGCGCCCCGCTGCGGCTCGGCCAGCCCATCGAGGCCCAGGCCACGACCGAACGGTACCAGGGTCTTCTGGATCAGGTCCGGGTCTATGACCGGGTGCTGACTCCGATCGAAGTGGCCCTGATGGCGGTCGAAGACCAGGTCGGCCTGGCCGACTGCATCCTGAGCATCGAGGGCGCCCAGATCCCCGGCGACGCCAACGGCGACTGCTATGTCGACTTGCTTGACTTCAACATTATGGCGGGCAACTGGCTCAACTGCACCGACCTGAACAATCCCTCCTGCTGGTAGGATTCAGGACACGATGCCGTTACGGCCCTGATGCCGTCTGTAATGATGTTGAGATAGGCAAAAGCGAACCGGACGTTCGATCCATTTCGAACGTCCGGTTTTTTTCGCCATCATCCCGGAGGAAATCCTAGACGGCCAATCGTCGTTTTGTGATGAAACAATATGTCGAGTCCTTAGTTGCCTGCCAAACAAGGGATCGCCCGCTGCACCCTGGCCAAACCAGCGCCGCGGAGGCATTTTTCAATTACATCGTAACGGAATCGAGCCGGGCCACACCTTGTTTATGGCGGCCTTCGGGCCATATAATTATTGCTGGTACAGGAGTTATCGGAAGGCATCCAAGTTCGTCCCCACGACGACGGCGGATGCCGGCACCGATGGTATGTCTGATTGAAGATGAGGGGGGAAATTGCCGTTACGTGTTATGCCTCAATGTTTTGCCAACGATTCCGCGGCCGCGGCCGGCCTGTTTTCCCCGGGCTTGATCGCCGGGTCAGTCCGATGCGGATCGCGCCGCGGCGGGACCACGGCACCGAAACCGGTCCGTACCTCGCCCGTGACAGCCGGGATCATCAACCCAGGACGCCGCCGCGGCGGCCGGAACACGATTTGAGAAGCGAGCATGATGAGAAAACCAACCGCCGTCCTGCTGTCATTCATCATAACTACCGCAATTACAGGTACTTGCTTATGCGAACTGCCTGATCCCTGGGAGAATGCCGATCTGGGGGCCCCCTTGCCGGGCAGCGCCAGTGAGACCAGCGGGGTATTCACCATCATCGCCGACGGAAGTGACATCTGGGACGGCGGCGACAACGGCCATTACGTGTATCAGTACCTGGAGGGCGATGGCGAGATCCAGGCCCGCTGCCTGGGATTCACCGGCGGGACCAGCACGAACGGCTGGCGCAAGGCCGGCGTCATGATCCGGGAGGACCTTACCAACAGCATGAGCCGCCATACCTTCATGGCCATCACCCCGGACAACGGCATGGCCTGGCAGGGCCGGGAATTCACCAACGAGGTGGGCGGATCCTGCTTCAACGAAAGCGGCGCCGGCTATTCCTGGCCGGCCTGGGTTCGGATCACCCGGGTGGGCAACACCTTTGCCGGCTATTATTCCCAGGACGGCGCCACCTGGACGCAGCAGGGAACCGCCCGCACGATCGCCATGGCGACCAGCGCCTATATCGGCCTGGCCGTCAGCTCCCATGACGGAGCGAACATGACCGAGGTCAAGTTCGACCACATCACCGTGACGGGGACCGGCAACCGCGCCCCCCGGGTCGATGCCGGCCAGAACCGGGTGCTGATCCTGCCGAACAACGACACGCTGACGCTGGACGGGACCGTCACCGACGACGGACTGGGCAATCCGGACGGCTACCTCTTTTGGCACTGGTCGTACATCAGCGGGCCGGGCACCGTCGCCTTCGCTCCGGACGCGTTCGCCGAGGATCCCCAAGTCACCTTTTCACACGATCCGGGAAGCTACGTGTTCGAGCTGTTCGGCAGCGACGGCGACAAGTTCAATACCGATCGCGTCACCGTCATTCTGAACGAGGCGATCCTGGGCGACCTGAACGCCGACAACCGGGTGGACCTGGCCGACCTGGATATCCTCTGGGGCGAGTGGCTGGACAGCCCCGGCGAGCGGGCGGACCTGACCGGCGATACCGTGGTGAACCTGGCCGATTACAGCCAACTGGCCGGCAACTGGCTGTTCCGGGGGCCCTCCCTGGTGATCAACGAGGTGCTGGCCGGCAACAGCAGCATCGAGCCGCCGGACCCGCAGAA
>JAFGFX010000090.1 GCA_016930855.1 Sedimentisphaerales bacterium
CTCGGCGCCGGCGATCTCGCCGAGGGCGAAGCGCCAGCCGCCGTTGAGTACCGTCTCGCTGCGCTGGCCGTAGAGGCAGGCCGATGGCATCAGGATGCCCAAGACCATTACCGATATGTTCGTTATCCAAAAGATCCGCCGCATGGTTGGCACCTCCTCTGGTCTGACGCCTCGCGGTCGCCATCGCGATGGGCAGTCGCGTTAGGTCCATCGTTTATTTATCCCTGTCCGTGTCTGATCCGTTCGGCCGCACTGTCAGGGGATTACCACCTGCTCGCCGGCGGGCGCGATGTTCCGGAAGTTTAGGATGCGATGAAAGGTCAGGAAATTCGCATCGTGGGCGCTGTGAGCGCCGCCCAGGCCATCGTCATGGGCGGTGCGGACCGCGGCGATGATGTCCCGGCCGTTGAAGACCCAGTCGGGGTACTGGAAGGCGTGCTTTTTCACGTCCGGATGGTAGAGGATCCGCCGGTGGATCTCCCAGTGCCGCAGATCTTTCGATCTGGCCAGGGATAGTGTGTTGCGGACCGTGCCGGGCGCCGCGTCGTTTCGATGGATATCCAGCATGGGATTGATCAGGGCCCAGTAGCGACCCGATTCGGGATCGTGGCGAATGGTGAACTTCTTTCCCGCCGCGCCGGGCATGGCGATCCATTCGCCGTCCGGATCGAGACGGATGCCCCGGCCGTCGGCGTCGATCCGCAGGGCGACCGCCATCTCGACGGGTCCCGGCCGACCGCTGCGCAGGATATTTAGCAGTTCCCCTTGCGGGGAGAGAACGACATTGCCCTCCAGCCAGTGTCGGGCCGGATGGCCGGCCGGAACGGCCAGGAAATTCGTAACCGTCCAACTGGAGGCCTGCAAAAGATCCGCATCCGCCGGGGCGCTCATGACGCCCGCCTGAAAGGTGCCCCAGCGGTTCTCGACGCCCAGCCGCTCCATGGCCCGCCAGATGCGGCCATTATGAACCAGGACCGGCACGGGGGCGCAGTGGTACTGGCCGTCCGTCTTCAGGCGACCGGATTCGGCATCGCGAACAGCCGTCCAGGTCCGGCCGCCGTCGGTCGATCGGCTGATGACGATGTCGCCATAGCACTTGTGGTTGCCCAGCAGGTACAAGCCGCCCCGATGGACAAAGACGGTCGCCCAGTACATCTCGCCAACCGTGGCCCGCTCGGTCCAGCTTTCGCCGCGGTCCGTCGAGGCGAATATCCGCGTCCGACCGCTGGATCGTTCCGAGGAACCGGGGCCAAATTCATCGCATTTGGCGATATATTCGCCGTTCGGCAGGATGGCGATGCCCGGTGAACCGACATAGATGCCCGAGCTGGCGGGACTGTGAAAGATGACATGACCCGGAACCGAATCGAACTCGGCGGCCCCGGCACCTGCCGCCGTAAACGTCCCACCCACCGCCGCGAAGATCATGATGACTCGAACGGTCCTTGACATAGTCTTGTCCCTCTTGCTTGCCAACAAGCAACATGAGGCATTCCGCACGTTTCGCCCGGCGTGATCAGTCGGCGGCTACGCCGCCTGCCAAGTTCTCTTTGGCGCCGGCCGTTAGTTCAGCTTGTTGAGGATGTCCTCGGTCGGCCCCTGATAGTACAGGCCGAAATTCGCCAGTGTGGCCGACAGCCGCGACCGCAGGATCCGAATCCGCACCCGGCGGGCGGTCACGTCATCGAAGCGCTCCAGCCGCTTGTAGCCGATGGCGGTCCCGCGGGCGATCGGTTTCCACTGGCCGTCGAGCCAGGCGTCCAGGGCGAATTCCTCGATCCGCTGGCCGGCGGGGATGTATTCCTGGAGGCAGGCGCGGTTGAAGGTGCGCTGCCGGCCCAGGTCGATCTCGATCTCGGCGGCGGTGACCCAGTCGCCGCTGGCCCAGTAGGTGTCCGGATCGCCGTCGGTGATCGCCCCGGCGGCGTGGGCGGTGTCCTGGTCAAGGACACAGGAGGCGGCCGCCTGCGCCCCGAGGGCCAGATTGGTCGCGAAGGTGGCATCCAGCACGGCGCGGAATTCCCGCAGGCGCCGGACGTCGTTTTCATGGATCAGGCCCCGGCGGTCGGGCGGCAGGTTCAACAGCAGAACGCTGTTGCGGCCCACGGAGGAGTAATAGATATCGAGCAGCGCCGCCAGCGACTTGACCTTGTCGTCCTGGCCGGCGTGATAGAACCAGCCGGGCCGGATGGAAACGTCCGTCTCGGCCGGGTACCAGACGAGCCGGTCCGCCCCGGCGAGTTTCTCCAGGCTGCCCAGGTCGCCATCCTGGGCGTTAGGCTGACCGAAAGACCAGTCGCGGCTGCGGCCCAGGACGCTCCACTCGGAAGGCCGAGCGTAGCCGGCCTCGTTGCCCACCCAGCGGATGTCGGGGCCGTTGA
Source organism: Sedimentisphaerales bacterium (assembly GCA_016930855.1). GTDB lineage: Bacteria > Planctomycetota > Phycisphaerae > Sedimentisphaerales > SM23-30 > JAFGFX01. The sequence goes on from JAFGFX010000090.1 coordinate 2,382, forward strand.
AGATGACGGCGTTCGGCTGCAGCTCGCGGACGAGGGCGTAATAGCCGGTCCAGTCGTATTCCATGTCCCGGGCGTTCGGGCCCTTGGCGCCGTCGAACCAGACCTCGGCCAGCTCGCCGTAATTGGTCAAGAGCTCGACGAGCTGGTTCTTGTAGAAGGCGTTGTATTTCTCCTGGTCGCCGTAGGTGGCCTCGTGCATGTCCCAGGGCGACAGGTAAAGGCCCAGGGCCAGGCCGAACTCCCGACAGGCCTTGGCGAGCTCGCCGACGACGTCGCCTTGGCCGTCTCGCCAGCCGCTGTTCTTGACCGAATGCTCGGTGAACCGGCTGGGCCACAGGCAGAAGCCGTCGTGATGCTTGGCGGTCAGGATGATCAGCTTCATGCCGGCGTCCCTGCAGACGCGGGCCCACTGGCGGGCGTCGAGCTCGGTGGGGTTGAAGATCGCCGGATCCTCTTTTCCGGTGCCCCACTCGCGGTCGGTGAAGGTATTGACGGTGAAATGGATAAAGGCGATGAATTCCCGCTGCTGCCAGGCGACCTGGCGCGGGTGCGGCCGGACGCGGGCCGCCCGCTCGATCAGGTCCGTCAACGGCGGCTGGGCGGATATCGGTCCGGCCAATCCGCCCAGCAGTCCCAGGAAGATCACCATAGTGGCCCACACCCGCCAGTGTACTCGTAAATACATCATCATGTCAGATACCCTTTCCGTTTCCCTTTAAGCCCCGGTCCCGACAAGGGCCGCGGCCGCCGATTATCGCCGAGGAAGGCGTCCAGCAAAAGGGTGAATTTGGCCGCCGTTGGCCGCCGCCGGGCGAAGCGGAATCGGTTTGTATTTGGCGCCCGGGGCTTTTACAGTATTTTTACGGAACGCCACCTGGGCCTTGACAACTAAATCCTCCGGACAGACGTCTCAAAAATATATGATCCAACAAAGACGCCAAGGGGAAACATCAAGCGGCGGAGGGCTGTAACTATGGCTAAAAAAGTAATTTACATCGGACTGCTGGCGGGGCTGCTGGCCGGAATCCTTTTGCTGACTCATTGGGTCGGACCCGATTCGCCGCTGGCGGCGGCCGAAAATCCGCCCCAACTGGACCTGGTCAAGCTGACCGACCAGGGCGTCGAGGTGCGATTTTGCCCCCCCGGCGGCCGGCCAGGCACCCTGGAGGCCGAACTCTATAACCTCGAGGGAACCATGCTGGCCAAGGTCACCCGCCGCCATACGGGTCGGCCGGAAACGATCCTCTTCGTCGCCGAGGTGGACCGCCGCAATCCGGCCAACTATTACGTCCGCTACCGGTTCGATGCGGGCGAGAAATTCCAGCAGCGAAGCCTGTTCTATCTGGGCGAGATCCTGGAGACCACCATCCTGGGCCAGAAGGAGTTCGTCGCCGGCACCCGGCCGGTCATCCGCATCCTGGTGCGGGACCGCGCCGCCGGCCGGCCGCTGGCGGACGCGGCGGTCGTGCTGGAGCTGATCCACGACAACCAGGTGATCGCGAAACTAAGCACCCGGACTGACGCCCGCGGCGAGGCGGCCGCCGGGCTGGAGATGCCGGATCGGCCCCTGGAAAACGCCAAGCTCAAGGTGGTGGTGACCACCGAGAGCGGCACCGATACGGTCGAAGAAACCATTCAGGTCCGCAGTCCCATCCGCACCCTGTTGACCACGGATAAACCCCTCTACCAGCCGGGCCAGACGATCCATATCCGCGCCCTGTCGCTGGTGCAGCCGTCGCTGAAGCCCCTGACCCAGGCGGCGGTGACCTTCGAGGTGGCCGACGCCAAGGGCAACAAGGTGTTCAAGGTCCAACGCCAGACGGACGCCTTCGGGATCTCCCACTGCGATTTCGTCCTGGCGAACGAGCTGAACATGGGCACTTTCTCGGTGCGGGTGATCGCGGCGGGTATGAAGCAGGAAAAAACCGTGACGGTCGAACGGTACGTCCTGCCGAAGTTCAAGATCCAGTTGCAGACGGATCGAAACTTCTACCAGCCGGGCGAACGGGTCAAGGGCGAGATCCAGGTCGATTACTTCTTCGGCAAGCCCGTCGCCGACGGCAAGGTGAAGATCACCTGCTCGAAGTTCGACCTGGAGTATCAGGAATTCCAGGTCATCGAGGGCAAGACGGACGACCAGGGTCACTATACATTCGAGGCCAAGCTGCCCGACCATTTCGTGGGCCAGCCGCTGGAGGCGGGCAAGGCCTCGGCCAAGTTCGAGATCAGCCTAATTGACGCGGCCGACCACAAGGAAACCGTCACCAAGAACGTCTCGGTGACCGCCGCGCCGATCCTGATCGTCGCCGTCCCGGAAAGCGGCGAGCTGATCAGCCGGCTGGACAACCGGATCTATATCGTGGCGACCTACGCCGACGCGACGCCGGCGGCCTGCCGGATCTCCTGGCAGGCCGGCCCAAAAAGCGGCGACCTGGAAACGGACGCGGCGGGCTTCGGCCAGATCACGCTGGCGGGCCCCGAGCAAGGCGGCCTGAAGCTAACGCTGGCGGCCAAGGACGCCCAGGGAAACACCGGCAAGGCGAGCGTCGATTTGACCAGCCGGGCGCGGCTGGATGACGACTCGATCCTGCTGCGCACCGACAAGAGCCTCTACCGGGTGGGTGAATCGGTGGAGCTGTCCATCCTATCCACCCGGTCGCAGGGGACGGTGTATATCGACGTGATCAAGGATCGCCAGACCTGCCTGACCCGCACGCAGGACCTGCGCGACGGCCGGGCGGCGGACCGGTTCAACCTGGACGGTACGCTTGCCGGTACGGTGCAGATCAACGCCTATCTGATCGGGGCCAACGGCGTCATCGTGCGCGACCGGCGGCTGATCGTGGTGGATCCGGCGGACGATCTGCACATCGCGGTGGCCAGCGACCAGCAGACGTATCGGCCCGGCGGCCAGGCGAAGCTGACCTTCACGGTCACGGACCGGCGCGGCAAGCCGGTCGCCTCGGCCCTGGGGGTGATGGTGGTCGACGAGGCGGTCTTTGCCCTGCAGGAGATGCAGCCGGGCCTGGAAAAGGTGTACTTCTATTTGGAAAAGGAGATCGCCACGCCGCGCTACGAAGTCCACGGCTACGAGCTGGACGACTGCCTGGGCCCGCCGCCGAGCGACGGGCCGGTGCCGATGCCGCGGCCGCAGGCCGGCGCGCTGGAAGGCCGCCGGGACACGGCCGCCCGGGTGCTGTTCGCCTCGGCCAAGGGCGTGGGTGACTACCCGCTCCACGTCAACACCTACCAGCGGGACAACAAGGCCGCCGTGTTTCAACAGAAGATGGTCGATCTGCTGATGCCGAGGTACCAGAAGATCAGCCGGGCCTTCAATGAGCTGGCCCAGGAACTCAAGAAGAAGGACAAGGCCGACCAGTTGACGACCGGGGCGAACCTGGAACTCCTGCGGGACAAGGGCTACCTGCGGCCCGAGGACGTCGAGGATCCCTGGGGCACGCTGATGAAGGTTGCGGGCTACTGGTGCCAGAGCTGCCAGAATTATCACGGCTTCGTGCTGCTCTCGGCCGGCGTGGATGGCGTGTGGGACACCGCCGACGATGCGGCGGCGCCGCCGGGCCTGGCTGGCGGGATGGGCGGCTTCGGCGGTTTCGGGGGTTTCGGAGGAACCGAAGGATGGCGCTTCCGGCTTCTGGAAGGAGGTGTCGCCCGGGCAGGGCTGGCCGAGCAGAATGGGGTACTGGCGTTCGATATGGCGGGGCCCCCGACGGCGGCGCCCCCCATGAAAGCCCTTTCGGCCACCAGCGATCGGTCGCTCTCGGACGCCGCCGGCGGCTCCAGTGGCGCGGGCGAACCGATCCGGATCCGCCAGATCTTCCCGGAAACCCTGTACTTCAATCCGGCGGTGATTACTGACGGTTCCGGCCGGGCGGCGCTGGACGTCTCGCTGGCCGATTCGATCACGACCTGGCGGCTGACCGCCATGGCATCCTCGGCCCGGGGCCAGCTCGGCTCGACCAGCGCGCCTATGCGGGTGTTCCAGGATTTCTTCGTAGATATCGACTTTCCGGTGGCGCTGACCCAGAACGATGAGGTCCACGTGCCGGTGGCGATCTTCAACTACCTGCAGACCGACCAGACGATCGAGCTGACCGTGACCAAGGAGGACTGGTTCGAGCTCAAGGGCCTGGACCGAAAGTCCGTCACCCTGGCCGCGGGCGAGATCCGGGCGGTCTATTTCCCCATCGTGGCCCGCAAGATCGGCTTCCAGAGATTCACCGTGACCGCCCGCGGCAGCCAAAAGAGCGACGCCGTGGCCCGCTCGGTGGAGATCGTCCCGGACGGCCGCGAACAGCTCGTCAGCCAAAGCGGCCGGCTGGAGGGGACCGTCACCCACACGATCGCCATCCCCGCCGGCGCCCTCGAGGACGCCAGCAAGATATTCGTCAAGGTGTATCCGGGCGTGCTCAGCCAGGTCGTCGAGGGATTGGACAGCATGCTGCGGATGCCGTTCGGCTGTTTCGAGCAGACCTCGTCGGTGACCTACCCGAACATCCTGGTGCTGGACTACATGAAATCGACGGGCAAGATCACGCCCGAGCTGCAGATGAAGGCGGAAGGATTCATCAACGCCGGCTACCAGCGGCTGGTATCCTTCGAGGTGGACGGCGGCGGATTCGAATGGTTCGGCAAGGCCCCCGCCCACCGGATCCTGACCGCCTACGGCCTGATGGAATTTTTCGACATGAGCCGGGTCCATCCGGTCGATCCGGCGATCATCGAGCGGACCCAGAAATGGCTGGCGGCCTGCCAGGAAAAGGACGGCTCCTACCGGCCGAGCCAGGGCGGCATCGCCGAGGGCGCGATCAACAAGTTCACCGACGACGTCCTGCGCAACACGGCGTACATCACCTGGGCGCTGGCCTCCACGAACTACCAGGGCCCGGAGCTGGACAAGGGCGTTGAGTACCTGCGCGGACACCCGGACAACATGAAGGACGTCTATACCCGGGTGCTCGTGGTCAACGCCCTGGCGACGGTGGCCCCCCAGGATAAGACCACCCTGGAGGTCCTGCGGACGCTGCACGAGATGCGGGTGGAAACCGACGAGACGGCCTACTGGCAGGCGCAGTCGGAAACGCCCACGCACGGGACCGGCAAGGCGGCGGATATCGAGACCACCGCCCTGGCGATCCAGGCGTTCATCCGCTGCGGCCAGGAGCTGGGCACCGTCAGCAAGGCGGTCGCCTTCCTGGTCAAATCCAAGGACGCCCACGGGACCTGGCAATCGACCCAGGCGACCATCCAGGCCCTGCGGGCGATGCTGATGGCCGAGCGCGGCGCGACCGCCCGGATGAACGCCACCATCGAGGTCTCGATCCACGATCAGACCGTGACCACGCTGACCGTCAACGAGGACAACAGCGACGTGCTGCAGCTGGTCGACCTGAAGGATCAGACCCGCCAGGGCAACAACGTGGTGAAGCTGAACCTCCAGGGCGAAGGCTCCCTGCTGTATCAGATCGTCGGGCGCTACTATCTGCCCCGGCCGGCCGGTCCGGTCCGACCGGACCTGGTTATCGGCGCGGAGGGCGAGCCGATGGCGATCCGGTTGGACTACGACCGGACACGGCTCGAGACGAACGACACGATCCAGGTCACGGCGACCGTGACGAACAACCGCCGGGCCACCGCCAAGATGGTGATCGTCGACCTGGGCCTGCCGCCGGGCTTCACGCTGATTCCGGACCGGCTCAACGAGCTGGTCAAAAAGGAGGTCATCGAGAAGTACTCGACGACGGGCCGGCAGATCATCGTCTATCTGCGCCAGGTGGAACACGATAAGCCCGTGGAGATCTCCTATGAGCTGCTGGCTAAGTTCCCCCTGAAGGCGCAGAGCGGCGCCTCGGCCGTGTACGAATACTACAACCCGGAGATCCGCAGCGAGGCCAGCCCGATCGATTTGGAGGTCTCCCAGGCTAAGTGACGCCCGCCGGCAGTAGGGCCGGCGGGAGCGGCAGGGGGCGCTACCCCGGTGGAAAACCGGACGGGCTTACCGGTTGATCTATCGTGGTTCATGCCGTACAACAGGGCGCATGTTCCGGCTTTCCGACTATCGACGCGTCATCGGCCTGACGGAGCTGTTGTTCGTGGCCGGCCGTACCCTCAAGCGCCAGGGCGTCAAGTACACCGTCATCGCCGCCTGCATCGGCGGCGGCGCCATGCTGGCCGAGGTGGTGGGCAACCGGTTGGGGTATCAATTCTCCGTGAACAACGTCCGGGCGATGCTGCTGCCGGCGCTGGTAGCGCTGTTGACGTTCGGCCTGGGAAACACGCTGGTCGCCGTCTCCAACCTGTTCCGCTCGGAACGGATCCTCATGGCCGACGCCAACGCCATGAATCTCATGGAAGATCGCAAGAAGGCCGATACGGCGCGTCATCTGGAGACGCTCTGGGAGAGGGTATTTAGCCTTGAATTTCCCGAGGAATCCTCGCCGGCGGCCGCCGGAAACGACCCGGCCGCCAAGTCGCAGATCCCGGAGGCGGATCGTCGGCCGGCGGCCGAAGACCACTGCGGCAACGGACTCAAGTTCGTTGTTCCCTTTTGCCCCCTGGGCGAGCTGGCGCGGGCCACGAAGGCGGATTTCGTCAGGCGGGCCGACTTCTCCCTGAAGCATTCCCTGCCGCAGAAACTGGAACAGGCGCTGACCGGCTGCAACCTCTCGCTGCTGGAAGACTGGTACGACGGGGCGTTCTTCACCCTGAACGACAACAAGCTCAAGAAACAGTACGCCGCCCACCAGACGATCCGGGCCGTCCGCCGGATGGTGGGGCTGTCCGCCGCCTGCCGCCTGCGGGAAACGCTGGTGGGCTGTCCCGATCCCCTCTGGTTCACGCTGACGATGCGCAAGATCGCCATGGGCACTGGAAGCTGGATCCGCCGGATGAACCAACGGCACGTCCCGGCCACCGCGCCGCTTTATTTCAACGCCCAGCATTTTCTCTGGCGTCATGAAGCGACCGACCGGCTGATCCTGAGCGACTTTCCCGACCGGGGCGAGGAGTTGCTCGAAATACTCCACGCCGCCCATCGGGAATTGTTCCGCCAGGTGTTCTCCGGCCGGCAGGCCACCGCCCGCCGGCAGATCTTCGGCATGTTCGGCGGCGATTATCTCCACGGCCTGGAGCTGCGGCTGCAATTCGACGTGGAATTCGCCGCCGGCATCCTGCCCTACGATCCGCGGGAGGATATCCGGCAGTTTCGCTCACTCCACCTGGGCACGGTCTATTCGCTGGCCTCCTGCCAACAATACCAGCGGCGGGCCCGGCAAAACCTGGAGCGGATCGACGCCTTCTGCCGGGAACGGCTGGCGGACCTCTGGGCCGATCGCCCCCGGCGGCGGGCGGCCCGCATCGCCTTTCACATCAACCGCCACCGGCTGCAAGCCCGCCTCGATCGCGACCCGGACGGCGCCGCCGAGATCCTCTGCCGCCGCGTCATGGCCGCCCACCGCCGCTACAGCGAACGGCTCTGCCTCCTGCGGCAGCATTACGAACTGACCCGCCTGCAACTGCTGTCCTACATCCAGATGGTCGATGAACTGGCCGGATTTGCTAAAGATGACTGAAGAGGTGCTTGCCGACGGCCGCGGCGGTGTCCCACCGTATCCGGCTCCGCGATCGGATGCCGCGCCGCGGCGTTGAATCCTTTTATTCCAACGGCCTAACCAAACGGCCGACCAGGTTAGCCGGTCGGTCCGACAGGGACCGGCCAGATATCGCCAAAGGCCACCTCCGCCTCCTTGCCGGCCAGCAGCAGGATCATGGTCCCCTTGGCCCGGCGGATCTTGCAGACCACGCCGACGGCGGCCAGCGGCAGGGCATAGACGCTGTCGCCGGTACGGACGGTCTCGACGAAATCCGCCTGGCGGCGGGCCAGCGGCGACTGGGCCGCCGCCCGCTGGATCTGCCCGGCAAACTCGACGGCCCGCTCGCTCCAGGGCTTGGGGGCGTTCTGCATCTCGTGCAATAATGTGACGGCCGCCTGGCGGACCTGGCGGAGAACCTGCTCGATCTGCTCGTCCGCCTGGCTGAAGACCTGCCGGCGTTCCTCGTCCGTGCGCCGCAGCCGCTGATCGGCGAGAAGGTGCATGGCCCGCACGGCCTGGAGGATCTGGCGGGCCCGCTGGCGCTTTTGCTCGGCGTCGGCCCGCAGGGACTGGACCTGGTTGATCAGCTCGCCGACCTGGTCGTCCCGCCGGCCGAGCAGGCCGCGGGCATGGCGGATGATCGCCGAGGACATCCCCAGCCGCTGGGCGATGGCCAGGGCGTTGCTGCTGCCGGGCGTGCCGATTACCAGCCGATACGTCGGCCGCAAGGTCGCCAGATCGAACTGCATGGAGGCGTTTTCCGTCCGGTGGCTCGTATAGGCGTAGTTCTTGAGCTGGCCCAGGTGGGTGGTCGCCGCGACGTGGGCGCCCTTCTGCCGTAGTTCATCCAGGATCGCCGTGGCCAGCGACGCCCCTTCGGCCGGATCGGTGCCCGCCCCCAGCTCATCCAGCAGGACCAGCGAATGGTTGTCGATGCCTCCCAGGATGCGGATGATCTGCTGCATGTGGGCGGAAAAGGTGCTCAGGCTCTGCTGGATGCTCTGTTCGTCGCCGATGTCGGCGTAGATCCGCCGGTAGACCGGCACGCGGCTGTCCGGGCGGACGGGGATGTGCATGCCGCTCTGGGCCATCAGGACCAGCAGGCCGATGGTCTTGAGGGCCACCGTCTTGCCGCCGGTATTGGGCCCGGTGATGAGCATCAGATCATAGTCCTCGCCCAGCCGCACGTCCTGCGGCACCACCTGCTGGAGGATCTCCGTCAGAGACGTGTCCTGGCGGGCCAGGACCCAGCGCATCAACAGCGGATGGCGGGCCTCCTGCAACACCAGGCCCGTATCGGGCTGGATCCGGGGCTCGGTCATTCGGTAGGCCAGGCTGTAGCGGGCCTTGGCGTACGTCAGATCGATCCAGGAAAGCACTTGTACATTCTCTTGAATCGCCTGCCGGTGTTGGAGCACCGCCCGGGTCAACTGCCAGAGGATCCGCCAGATCTCCTTTTTCTCCTCGGAGAGGGCATCCTCCAACTGGTTGCTCAACTCGGCCAAGGCGTACGGTTCGACATACAACGTGGCCCCGGAGTTGGAACGATCCAGGATGATGCCCTTGAGATACTGGCGATAGTTGGCCTTGAGGGCCACCACCGCCCGGCCGTGGCGGGTCATGAATTTATCGTTCTCCACGGCGTTGCGCATCTCGGGGGCCGAGATGAGCGCCTGGAATTTCTGCTGGATCTGGGAACCCAGCAGGCCGATATGGCGGCGGATCTCGCCGAGCCGCCCCGAGGCATCATCGCGGACGGACTCGTCGCCCTCGATGCAGGACTGGATCTGCTCCGCCAAATCGTCGAAACAGTCCAGTTTGTCGCCCAAGCAGCGCAGATGCGGATGGGATTCGGCCGGCAGATCGGCCAAAAAGGTCTTCAAGCGGCCGCAGACCCCGACCGTGTCGCGGATATCCATCAACTGGCGCGGCTCGAAGACGACCGGCTGGGAGCCGTCGTGGTCCAGGATACCGCAGATATCGCGGATGCCGGCCAGGGGGATGCGGATCTGGCGTTCCAGCAATCCCTTCAGCTCAGAGGTCTCCCCCAGGCGCTGGCCGATCCAGTCTGGATCCGAGGCCGGATACAGCCCCAAGGCCGCCTGCCGGCCCAGGCCGCTGGAGGCATAGGCAGCCAGGGTCTCCCGCACGGCGGAAAACTCCAGCACCTCCAGCGTATGGTCGTCGATGCGTCGCTTGGTCATGATTTCGGCTCCTGTGGGACACAAGTGTATCAGGCAGTTCAGGTTACGAAAGCTTTTTTTGCCGCTGAACCGCAGCGCAGATTATGACCAGGTCCTGGTGGTCCGGCTAGATCAGCGTGCCCGCCGGCCGGCCGGCGGATTGCGGGATATCGCCGACGTTTTCAGTTACTGTCCGAAAGAAGAGGTCGGCCGGTTCGTCTTATTTTTGAGGGTCTCGGCCAGGGCCCGATAATCGGTCTTGCCGGGGCCCAGCAGGGGCATCTCCTTGAGGCGGACGACCCGCCGGACGCTGTGCAGTCCCGAAAGGCCCTCCAGGCGGATGACCTGATTGAGGCGATGCTTATCCAGGTTGCCGGTGGTAAAGACGACGATCTCGGGATGATGGTCGCCGTCGGCGGCGGTCACGGCCAGTTGCGGGCCCTCCCGGTCGTCGTGGAAATGTTTATCCAGCACGGATTCGATGGCCGGTAGCGAGATCATCTCGCCGCCCCGCTTGATGAAGCGTCTTTCGCGGGCGACGAAGGTTAGAATCCCCTGGTCGTCCCGCCTGACCACGTCGCCGGTGCGGTACCACATCCTGCCCTCGAACTCGACGAAGGGCGAGGGGCCGTCATAATCCCGATAGCCGCTGAATATGCTCGGCCCGCGGACCAGCAGCATGCCCGGTTGATCGACGCCGGCGGCCCGGCCGGTCTCCTCATCGACCACGGCGTACTCGACGGACTTGAGGACCTTGCCGATGGTGCCGGGCCGGGGGTCGTTCTCGTCGTTCACGCTGATCACGGGCGAGGCCTCAGTCACGCCGTAGCCCTCCAGCAGCAGGGCGCCAGAACAGCGGGCGGCCAGGGCATCGTAGAGCCGCGGGGGACATCGTTCGGCGCCGGTGATGACCAGCCGCGCAGAGGCGAGACGGTCGCCGGCGGCATGGCGGAGGATGCCGTCCAGGAAGGTCGCGGCGCTGACCAGGATCGTCACGCGATAGGCCTCGATAATCCCGCCGAGACTCCGACCGTGCGTGGGATTGGGATAGTAGACCGCCCGTATGCCGAAACAGAGCGGCAGGAGCACCGTGACGGTCAGGCCGAAGGAATGGAACGGCGGCAGAAAACCCAGCAGGACATCGCCGGCCCGGAATTTCAGGCAGGCGAAGATGTCGCCCAGATTCGTCAGGAGATTGCCATGGGTCAGGGGGACTGCCTTGGGATGGCTTTCCGAGCCGCTGGTGAAGAGGATGACGGCCGTCTCGGGCAGACGTTGCACCGCCAAGCTGCGCCCGGCGAAACGCCCGATAAAGCGGCCGGCCAGATAGGCCCGCAGTTTCTCGGCCAGACCCACCTGTTTGCGAATGTCCTCGGCGAAAACGAAGCGGTCCGCCAACTCTTCGATGGCGTAGCCCTGCTCCCGGAGCCGTTCGACGAGCCGGCGGGAGGTCAGGATCCGGCCGACCGGGACCGATTCGACGGTGTGAAGCAGCATCTTGGCGCCCAGCGTCCAGTTGATCATCACGGGGACCTTGCCGGAAAAAATCGCCGCCAGATACATCACGCCGACGCCGACGGAGGCGGGCATCATGATGCCGACATACTCGCCGGGAAAGGCGCGGATCCGGTTCCGCAGGATGTAGATGCCGCGGACCAGGTCGCGATAGGTCAGCACGCCGCTGACCGGATCGGCGA
>JAFGFX010000091.1 GCA_016930855.1 Sedimentisphaerales bacterium
GTGACAATGATAGCTTCCTTATTCCTCTTCAATTCCGTCAAACAGATCGCCGCCGGGTTTGCGGGCGGCGGGGGGCTTGCGCATTTCATCGGGGACGGCGGGCAGTTCGTTGGCCTGGAAAGAGGGACCGCAGATGACGGCCTCCAACAGTTTTTCCTGAGCGGGATAGCCTTCGATGGTCGCTTCCAGCACCCAGAGAAGCTCCAGCAGTTCGGTGGTGAACTGACCTGTCCATCGCTCGGGGCGTATGTCGTCGAGAGGCGAGGATTTCTTGCCCGCGCCCCTCTTCATGCGATACTTGAGCCACGACTGCACGACCTTGAGGCCCGATACCTCGAACTCGAAGACCTCCCGCGCCACGGGTGCGAACTCGCCCTCGCCGACATGCAGCGTGCGGGTGGTGTCGTTGTACTGGAACGACTCGGGATAGCCGCTCGATTTGCCGGGCACGGCCTTGACGCACTTGGCCGCTCCGCGCGGAACCTGACCGCGCTTCTTTCCCTTGGGTACGAAGCGTTCGCCGTAGGTGTGCAGCCAGAGCAGTCGTGCCCCCGCATCGCGGATCCGCTCGAATAGCCCGGCGTCCTTCGTGATCGGCACGCGCAGCTCGCGCGTCTCCAGTTCCTTTGCGAATCGCGCCGTAAAGGCCGGCTGCGCCAGTGCGCCATAGACATAGGCCAGGAAATCCTCCGCTGTGAGGTGGCACGGGCTTCCAGCCCGTGGATCACGGCCAGGATGGCCGTGCCACTTCCCTTTGAACGCTTCTGACAGCAGTTCCAGCAGACCGGGCAGTATGTTCGCCTCTGAGGCGTCGGCAATACGGTAGAGGGGGATGGCGGCTTTTGCACCGTATGATCCTCGGAAGTGGTCAAGGTCAGGAATTATTGCAGAAGATGTAAGCGCTGGGCCGCATCCCAGCGCTTGCGAGAACAGGCTTGTCAGATACACCTGTCGTTCACCGTGCGCACGCCAGAGGCCCGGCCCCGGCCTGTCAAGCAGACGGGCGTCAGCAAAGATAAATTGTCGATCGAAGGATCTGTAGGCGTATCGTGCAATACTTGTCGGTTGACAACCTTTTGACAATTCGGAGATGGGTTTCAGTTTGGCTTCGGAAGGAGGAAGCTGAGTTGCCGCCTCATGTACCTTGCGGCCAGTCGGCGAATCTTTGAAAAGCGTCTTTTGTTCGTCTTCCTCTGCAGTAAGCAAAACGCGCCAGCATTTCTTGAGTGTTTCTTCTTCCGGCGAAATCACCCAGGTACGACCCGCCTTGACACCGGATTGTTGCCACGGCATGAGGTCGGTGAGTAGTGGCCATTCATAATAACCGCCCTTTCCCGCCGGACGGAAGGGGGCCTGCCATTCTTCGGGGCAAACCTGCCATTTGACCTTTCTGAAATCGTTAATGGCGTCGAGATCAGCGAGTTTGGCGTCGCGTTCGCCTTCGATGCGTGCGTAATGTACCTTGGCGGGCCTTGAAGTGGTACGGCCATCTTGGCCGTGATTCACGGGCTGGCAGGCCAGGCCACCTCCCGTCCACTTCCAACCTGTAAGACCTGCCTTATCGGGATTGCGCAGTACATACTCAATAGAATGCGCCAAGTCGTTTTCGTCACGAATCATGTGGTCATAGTATTCCGGCTGCCAGAATTCTCCTTTCCGTTTCAGCACCTTATTAGACTGGTTCGCCGTGAACGATTTCCAGGAATGTAGAATATCCGCCAGTTCATTGCCGGGCAGCGGCTGCACCACTACGTGAACATGGTTGGGCATGATGCACCAGGCCAGAAGACGGTATCGTTCGCCGTTAAAATGTTTGAGAGCGTCGGCGACGATTCCCGCTATCTTCTCCTGTTTCATCCAGCATTTACCATGGCCATCGTCCAGGTATTTGTCCACTTTTTTCGAGAAGAGGTATTGGAGTCGTTTTTCCTCGTATACGGAAGGAGGGCGGTTCATCTGTTTCGCCGTTTGGATGATGTTGTCGCGTTCTGCTATCCAATCTTCGACGATGCGCTTGGGAAGCGAATCCCCCAGGCGAAATGAAACGGAATAGATGGCATGATCTTTTGTCCAATGCGGCAGGTAGGCGCCTTGGCGGATGTTGATTGAAGTGGCACGGCCATCCTGGCCGTGATTCACGGGCTGGAAGCCCCTGCCACCTCCGTTTACGCCACCTCTTACGGCAATGGCGATAGCCACGGGCGTCTGGATGGCGAAGACATTGTCGCTTATGCGCGTGCCGCGCCCCTCGCCGCCGAGATCGAGTATCCAGATTTCATCACACAGACGGCGCAGGTGTTCGCGCATCCCGCAGAAGGCGTCGCCATCGAGGTAGCTCGACGCGCTGATGAAACTGACCACGCCCGGCCCTGAAGTAGCATGGCCGTCCCGGCCATGATTCACGGGCGAGACGCCCGTGCTACTTTGCTCGAAGACCTTCCACAGCGCCCAGCGCCAGAAATAGACGTATAGGTTATAGAGATTATGAACGCGGACGCCATGACCGGCCGAGGTGGCGGGATCGAGGAAATTGCGGAAAATGGCGTCCGTACCCTTCTCCGTGTCGCCCCAGCGGACCCAGCCGCCGGTGCGGGCTTTGTTTTCATCGGTGGCCGCTTCATGCCGGTCGTAGGGCGGATTGCCCAGGCAGACGATGACGGGAACGTTGCTTTTAACCCTCAGTGCCTTGGAGTGCTGCTCGGCGATGGGCCGCAGGAATAGCGGCAGTTGCGGCGGCACGGCGTTGGGACTTTCCAGCGTGTCGGTCAAATAGACGTGCGTACCGTCCTGGGGCAGTTGGGCGCCGCGGTCGCGCAGGGCGCGGCTTACCCGCAGTTCCGTCACGGCATAGGGACCGACCATCAGTTCAAAGCCGTAAAGGTTTTTCGCCAGTTCGGTGGCCTGTCCGGCCACCGCGCCCTTGCCCTGTTCGGCCTCGATGCGGCCGAGAGCGTGTTCGATAACGCCGAGCAGATAGGTGCCCGTCCCGGCGGCGGGATCGAGCGTAACGACGCCGGGATCGGCGAAGCCCAATGGCTTATTGAGGCGATTAATGAGCAGGTTGTCAATCAGACGCACCTGACAGCGAACGACTTCGACTGGCGTGTAGTAGGCCCCGGCATCCTTGCGGAGTGTCGGATCGTAGGCGGCGAGAAAGTCCTCGTAGAAATAGAGCCACGGGTCAATTGAGGTGGCATGGCCTTCCAGGCCATGATTCACGGGCTGGAAGCCCGTGCCACTTCTGAAGGAGGCCGGCGGCACGGCCGCGATAACGCGCAGGAGCAGATCGAGCGATGCCGCCATTTCGGCGCGGGCGCTGGGATCGGTCAGGACTTGCAACGCGCGGGAGAGCAGGTTGTGTTGCACGGCCAGTGAGGCTTCGGCATTTTCCAACGTGAGCGGATCGGCCCCTTCGCTGCGTCCCAGCAGCAGGGCAAAGGCGACCGTCTGGGCGTACGCGTCGGCGAATTGCTCATCTGGTGCGTCGGGAAAGAGCAGTTGCCGCCAGTCCTTGGCGAGTTGAACGAGTGGCGAGGCCGTGTCTTTGAGTGCATCGGTTACGTCGTCGCGCAGCATTCGTGTCAGCGGTGCCAGCAGTGCCGCGAAGCCCTTCAGGTCGATCCTTCCCTTGCGGTCGGTGGGAATGATCGGCTGCCAGGAGAAGAAATCGCGCAGTAGGCGTTCGAGGGCGTGGGCGTCCGGCGGCGCGACGGCCTTCTTGCCTTGGGCGGCAACGTCGCCCGAGAGCTGGACGACTTTGTCCACGAGTTTGCCGTCGCGGTAGAGAGCCCATTGGTTGCCGTCGGTGTAGAGGATGTTCGGGATGGCCGAGAAGCGTTTGAACTGGTCGCGGTTGTGGCCTTTGAAGAGTGTGGCGGTCGCGCCGACGCCGGGGGCTTTGAGTTCCACATAACCTGCCAGGAGCCTGTTAAGGTGGACAGCGTAATCAGGGCGTCCGAGGCGGCCGGGCAGCGGTGTTTCGCCTGTGCAGACAAGATTCCAGCCGAGGGCGGCGGCCACGCCTCCCATGAAGTTCTCGAAGGGCCCGCGCACCTGGTCTTCCGGCTCGCCGTGCGTGAGTTGCGTCATCTTGGCCGTCACAGCGGCGCCGAATGCCTGCAAGGCTTCGTGAATGGAGGTGGGGTTTTTACCCATTTCGGCTCCTTAGTCTATGTTCAGGAGAAATGTCTTTTATCCGCCGTTCCAGCCGTTTGATCCGTGGCCTATCAGGCTTACATTGGCACGCGTCACGTTGGTTCCTGGTGGCCAAGTCGCGCCTTGCTTAAAGTTATGCTTCCGTTACAGCAAATCAAGACTTTAATTTGGCTGCTCAAGCCTCATTCGCCGCATGATCGGCATCCTCTTGATCGTCAAAAACGTCTGCCGACAGATAGACGGAATCGATGAAAAGGCCGTCGAATTCGAGTTGGTCTCCATCAACATAGATTCACCAACTCAAGCGGCCGTTGCTTAACTCACCGGCCCGTTGATTTCTCCGCTTTATCCTTGACGGATCGGTCGCCGTGGCGGTATAATGGGCAATATGGGTAAGGACAGACTTTTGCATCACTGTTTGTTTGATAACAACCCATAACTGTAAAAAATTATTTATACAGCAACCCAGGGCCGCGCCGGCCCCTTGTAGGGGATATGTGTCGGCAAGGGTGATCAAACACGCGATCCGCAAACAAAATCACACCAGCCCCCCGTGGGAAAAACAAGCCCAAACGACATCCGGCCTTTTTACCCCGAGCCAAACCGATATACCTGGCGTATAGATGTATAAGACATAAAAGGAGATATCCTGATCCCTAATGATCCAACGTAACCGGCAACTAATCCGCCAAGGACGGCGACCAAACCCAAACCAACCCCGTAATCTACCCGGATATCCCCCGGCCGACCAGGCCCACGGGGACCAAACGGCCCGCCCGGTAGCCAACCGAAGCCTGACAAACCAGCCCAAAAAGCCGCCCCGGCTGCATTCCAGCCCCACCATTCGGACAAATCGTCCGTTGCCTCTAAGAAACACCCTCCAGTCGCACCGGCCGCCATTCGGGATCGTCACCATCCGGCCCGAAAGGCCGCCCCGGCCAGCATCTGCCACCGATACGACCCGGCCAAAACAGTCATCAGCCGGCACCGCTGCCACCCCGCCCAATCGCCCGCCGGTCGGGAGACGCCCCGATGGCCGAATCTGGCCCATTATGCCCGGCCAAAAACGCGCAATATCTGTCCCAAAAAACGCCCCAATTTCGCCGGGAGGTCAGCCAGAGGAGATTTTTTTACCTAATTCGTTATAAAATAATGGTTTGTTGACATAAAAAAATGGTACAATCCTGATAGAGCACCAGCCGCTAGAATTGCCTCAAACGCACAGAATCATCCGGGAACCGAAACAGCAGTCACTATGGCTCGAAAACGCAAAAAGCTAGGGGACATCCTGGTATCCTGGGGGGTCCTCAACGACAAGCAGATCCAGGATGCCGTCGCTCACTCCGAGAGCACCCACCACCGCCTGGGCGAGGCCCTGGTCGAAATGGGGCTGGTGGACGAGGAACAGGTCACCAAGGCGATGGCCACCCAGTTCGATCTGGAATATGTAGACCTGGACCACCACGTGGTGGACCGCTCGGCCCTGGAACTCATGCCGGATGATCTCATGCGCCGCTACCTGATCCTGCCGATCGGCAAGGAAAACGGCCGTTTGAAGATCATTATCCACGATCCCCTGGACCTGGACACCATGGATCTGCTGCGGTTCCGCCTCAACACGGAACTGGAATGCGCGCTCGCCTCCAAGAGCAAGATCAAACGCTACATCGACACCTTCCTGGACAAGGTCCACTCCAGCCTGGATGCCACCGTGGACGAGCTGCACAAGTCGATCGACTCCTCCATCGACGCCTCCATCGACCTGGAATCCCTGGCGGAAAGCAAGCTGGAAGACGATTCGGCCCCGGTCATCAAGCTGATCAACAAGATCATCGGCGAGGCCGTCAAACTACGGGCATCGGACGTCCATGTCGAGCCCATGACAGACCGGGTCCGGGTTCGCTACCGGATCGATGGGGTGTGCGCCGAGCGGGACAACATCCCAAAACAATTGCAACCGGTTGTTCTTACAAGACTTAAGATTATGTCCGGCATGGATATCGCCGAGCGCCGCGTCCCCCAGGACGGCCGCATCAAGCAGAATTTCGGCGGCTCGGACATCGATTTCCGCGTCAGCGCCCTGCCCGGCTATCACGGCGAAAGCGTGGTGCTGCGTATCCTGCGGCCGGAATCGGTCCGGGTGGGCATCCAGGCCCTGGGATTCGCCGATGATGACTACAAACGCTTTCTGCGGATCATCAAGCGGCCCAATGGTATCTTCCTGGTCACCGGGCCGACCGGATCCGGTAAGACCACCACCCTCTATGCGGCCCTGCAGGAACTCAACCGCCCGGATAAGAAGATCATCACCGCCGAGGACCCGGTCGAATACAACTTCAGCGGGATGAACCAGTGCCAGGTCCGCACCGATATAGGGCTTACCTTTTCGGTGATCCTGAGGTCTATGCTCCGCCAGGCGCCGAACATCATTCTGGTGGGTGAAATCCGCGATCTGGAGGTGGCAGAGATCGCCATCCAGGCCGCCCTGACTGGACACCTGGTTTTTAGTACACTGCATACCAACGACGCCCCCAGCGCCATAACCCGTTTGATAGACATGGGCGTCAAGCCCTTCCTGGTCGCCAGCGCCATCCAGGCGATCATGGCCCAGCGGCTGGTGCGAAAGATCTGCCAGGATTGCCGCCAGGAACAACTGGAGCCCGAAACCAAGTACCTCAAACTGCTGAATTTCACCCAGGAAAACCTGGCGGAAAAATCGGTATACCACGGCGCCGGATGCTCCCGCTGTCACCAGACGGGATATCACGGCCGGATCGGCATCTTCGAGATGATGTTGATGAACACCGAGATCCGGGAAATGGCCTTTCGGCGGGAACCCACCAATAAAATCCGGGCGGCGGCCGTGGCCAGCGGTATGCGCCGTCTGATCGAGGACGGAAAACTGAAAATCCTGGAAGGGATCACGACGCTGGCGGAGGTGGCCCGCGTCGCCCAGGCGGAAGATATAGAGATAACCCTGGAGTAGGGTATATATAAATCCTTATATGTAAATAATTTGTGGTAAATATCGGCCTGCAAGATTGCCTTTGGCCCGCCTGATGGCAACCAAGGTCGGGTCATTTACCTGGAGCGGTCCTGGACCGCTGTGGTTCTAACCGGTCGGTGCCGACAGACAGACGGTTGGGCCACTTGTGGGCCGACCGGCGATTCGAAAGGGCAGACGGCCAGGATCGTCGGCGGCTTGGATGCCGGGTCGATCTGTTCCGGATAGCGGACCAGTGAGTTGGCGGCACGGAATAGAGGAATGCCCCGGATCCCGCGGACAAATACATGACAAGCAAACGCAGGCAGGTGCATTGGGAGTAATGGATGGCACAGACACAGACAATACACATCGATCGCGTTTTGGAGACCTGTGTCAAGCAGGGGGCCTCGGACATCCATCTGGTCGTGGGCCGACCGCCGGTGTTGCGGCTGGATGGCGGATTGCGAAGCCTGGAGACCAAGGTCCTCGAACCGGACGATACGGTGGCCCTCATGAAGAGTATCACGCCGGAACGCAACCAGCAGGAACTGCAGGAGGAAGGGACCACGGATTTCGGTTTCGCCTTCGGGGACGCCGCCCGCTTCCGCGTCGCGGTGTTTCGCCAGAAGGGCAACTTGAGCGTCGTTCTTCGCCTGATCCCGACCGATATCATGACCTTCGAGCAGATCGGCCTGCCCCAGATCTGCCGGGCCCTGTGCCGCCGGCCCCAGGGGATGTTCCTGGTGACCGGACCGACCGGATCGGGCAAAACCACCACGCTGGCCTGCATGATCAACTATATCAACGAACGGCTGGAACGGCATATCGTCACCGTCGAGGACCCCATCGAGTATTACCACAACCACAAGCGCTCCATCATCAATCAGCGCGAGGTGGGCGTGGATGTGCCCAGCTTCTCCGAGGCCCTGCGGCGGGTGCTGCGGCAGGATCCGGACGTGATCCTGGTCGGCGAGCTGCGCGACCTGGAGACGATGGAGGCGGCGATTCGGGCGGCCGAAACGGGCCACCTGGTGTTCAGCACCGTGCACACCACCGGGGCCCAGGGCACCGTGACCCGTATCATCGACCAGTTTCCCCCCAACCAGCAGGAACAGATCCGGGTGCAGATCGCCTCGAACCTGATCGCCGTGCTGAGCCAGTGCCTCTGCGTCAAGAAGGGCGGCAAGGGCCGGGTGGCCGGCTACGAGTTCATGGTCGTCACCCCGGCGATCGCCAACCTGATCCGGGAGAACAAGACCTTCCGCATCAACTCGGCGATCCAGACCGGAAAGAAATTCGGCATGCAGCTGATGGACGATCATCTCTGGGAACTGTACCGGGCCGGGACGATCGACAAGGAGGAGATGCTGGACAAGGCCCGCGATCCGGGCCAGCTGGACGACAAGGCGGCCAAGGCGGCCGGCCTGATCGTGGCCAAGCCCAAGGGCAAGGGAGAAGGGCAGGAGGAAGAGGAATCGTCCGAACCGATTTTACGCCGATAGCCCCAACGCCGGCTTCGAGCCGCCGCCAACCACCCTTCGTCGCGGGGGGACCTTCCGTTCGGCGCCGCTCTAACCGCCTGCAAGGCGGTGGTCGCCGCCCCGGCGGGTCCGTATAATCCAGCAGAAGACAACCGTAAGGGCGTACAATAAAACGACCGGGTCGGCCAGACCAGGGCGTGGCGATGCCCGGACAAGGAGTGATGTTGGCGTATTGCTCCGTCAAAACGCCCCGGGCCGGGACGTCAACCGGGCGTGATGCGACGCGGGCGCCGGCCGAATGGCCGGTGAGCCGGCGTGACCCGCTGGGCCGACTGACGTCTTCGACAACGCTTTAGAGAGTGTATAAGGTATAAACCATGGCCAAAATGCCGCCGGTAGATCAGTTGAAGAGCCGACCTCTGGGCCGGGTACTCATCAAGATGGGTAAATTGACCCGGGAGGAGGTCCACAAGGCCCTGCAGGTCCAGAAGGAGTCGCCCAAAGCGGTCCCGCTGGGACAGGTCCTGATCAACCTGGGCAAGATCACCGAACATGACCTGAGCCTGGCCCAGGCCTTCCAGATGGGCATGCCCTATATCAACCTCAAGGACATCGACATCGCCGAGGAGATCATCCATCGCATCTCGGCCCAGATGGCGATGACCTACCGGGTCCTGCCCGTCGAGTACGACCAGGCCAGCAATACCCTGACCATCGCGGTGGATTCGGCGGACAATTTCCGGGCGACCGACGACCTGCGCACCCTGCTGGGATTCAACGTCAAGGCGATGATCACCGAGCCGGAAAGCCTCGAGGCCGCCCTGGGACGCTACTACAATACGGAATCGGAGAGCATCAACGACCTGATCGGCGAACTGGCCGACGACGACCTGCTCAGCGAGTTCCAGGACCGCGGCGAGAGCCTGGATCTCAACGAGCTGCGCGAGCTGGCCGATTCCAACCCGGTCAAGAAACTCCTGAACCTGGTGCTGCTCCAGGCGATCCGGGACAAGGCCTCGGACATCCATTTCGAACCCTTCGAGGACGAATTCAAGATGCGCTACCGCATCGACGGTGTGCTGTACGAGATGGTGCCGCCGCCCCGCCATATCGCCGTGGCGCTGGCCTCGCGGATCAAGGTCATGGCCAACCTGGACATCGCCGAACGGCGGATGCCGCAGGACGGACGCATTCCCCTGCAGGTGCAGGGCCAGCCGGTGGACCTGCGGGTCTCGGTGCTGCCGACCCTGTTCGGCGAAAGCGTGGTGCTCCGCGTCCTGGACCGCTCCCAGGTCCAGCTGGATATCGAACGGCTGGGGATGCGGGAACACGATATCGAGACCTTCCGCTGGCTGATCAACAAGCCCAACGGCATCGTGATCGTCACCGGGCCGACCGGCTCGGGCAAGACGACCACCCTGTATTCCGCCATGAATGAGTTGAATACCATCGACCGCAAGCTGATCACCACGGAGGACCCGGTCGAGTACGATATCGACGGGATCATCCAGGTGCAGATCCGGCCGGAGATCGGCCTGACCTTCGCCCGCTGCCTGCGGAGCATCCTGCGGCAGGACCCCGATATCGTGCTGGTCGGCGAGATCCGCGACCTGGAGACGGCCGAGATCGCCGTCCAGGCCTCCCTGACGGGCCACCTGGTGTTCAGCACCCTGCATACCAACGACGCGCCCTCGGCCATCGCCCGATTGCTGGACCTGGGCCTGGAATCGTTTTTGGTCACCGCGACCCTGGAAGGGATCGTCGGCCAGCGCCTGGTGCGCAAGATCTGCACCAATTGCAAGACCGCCTTTCAGCCCACCGAAGAGGTGCTCATGGAACTGGAACTGACCCCGGAGATGACCGCGGGCCGGGAGTTCTATTTCGGCAAGGGCTGCGATTACTGCAACAATACCGGCTACCGGGGCCGGCTGGGCATTTACGAGATCATGCGGCTGGACGACGAGCTGCGGGAGGACATCATGAATCACGCCTCGACGAACGTCCTGCGGGAAAAGTCCCTGCGAAAGGGGATGAAGACCCTGCGGGATTCGGGCATCGCGGCGATCTTCGACGGCCTGACCTCGATCGAGGAGGTCGTCAAGGAAACGGTCATGGACGAGGTGTAGTCGGCGCTCCGGCGGCGGCAAAACGTGCCGAGACTTTAGGCCGCCCCCGCACCGGCGGTATGCCGAGTACTCGCCGGCAAGGTCATTGGACAAGACGTATACAGTATGGCCCCCCTGACCGAAGGGTGCCGGCAAGACAAAAAAGACGAAACGAGGGACGATTGATGCAGCTCGGCCCTAAGGCCGCGAGGATGGAACGATGCCTACGTATCAATTCGAAGCGATGAACGCCCAGGGCCAGGAGGTCAAGGACGAGATCGAGGCCCTGAGCAGCGAAGAGGCGATCAGCAAGATCCGCAACATGGGGTATTTCCCCACCAAGATCCGCGAGAAGGGCGGGCGCCGACCCGGCAAGACGGCCGCCAAACCCGGCGCCAAACCCCGGAGACCCCGGGGCACGGGCGGCAAGGTCAAGGTCAAGCAGATCACCCAGTTCACCCGCCAGTTGAGCACCCTGCAGGACGCGGGCCTGCCGATCCTGCGCTCGCTGCGGATCCTGGAGCAGCAGCAGAAGCCCGGCACCCTCAAGATGGTCTGCCGGGCGGTGGCCGACGAAGTGGAGGCCGGCGCGTCGCTCTCCGAGGCCATGGCGAAATTCCCCCGGTCGTTCGATCCGCTCTACACGAGCATGGTGGCGGCGGGCGAGGCCGGCGGCGTGCTCGATCTGATCCTGAACCGCCTGGCCGATTTCATGGAGAAGGCGGCCCGGCTCAAGGCCAAGATCATCCACGCCATGATCTACCCCCTGGCGGTGCTGACCATCGCCTTCGGGATCGTGATGGGGATCATGTATTTCGTGGTGCCCAAGTTCGAGAAGATCTTCGGGGACTTCGGGATCAAACTGCCGGGACCGACCCGGCTGCTGCTGGGCATGGGCAACTGGATATCGAAACAGTACGGCTGGGCGATCGTGCTGGCCTCGCCCGTGGCGATCATCCTGACGCTGCGCCTGATCCGGATCAGCCAGACCGGACGGTTCGTGCTGGACAAGTTCAGCATGATGGTCCCGGTCATGGGCCAGATCATATCCAAGACCTCCATCGCCCGCTTTTCCCGGACGCTGGGCACGCTGATCGCGGCGGGCGTGCCGATCCTGGATGCCCTGAAGATCACCAGCGAAACGACCGGCAACGAGGTGTTTCGCCGGGCGGTCACCGGCGTGCACGACAGCATCCGCAAGGGCGAAAGCTTCGCCGACCCCCTGCGCAAGGCCCGGGTCTGCGACGCCATGGTGGTCAACATGATCGACGTCGGCGAGGAGACGGGCGATCTCGACAAGATGCTGGTGCGGATCGCCGATAATTACGACGAGGAGGTGGACCGCCTGGTGGCCTCGCTGGTCTCGCTGCTGGAACCGCTGCTGGTGATCATGCTGGGCGTGATCTGCGGATTCATCGTGGTCAGCCTGTTCCTGCCGATGGTCACCATGATGCAGTCCCTCCAGCAATAAACACCGACCGGACGAAAGCCGGCGACGATAAACCGGCCGACCAGAAACAAGGCCGTAGCGTCCGATGGAACCCCGGCGACGATAAAAAGGACCGGAGGATGAAAAGCCGTGGCAAGCGGCCAAGACCGAGAGCGGCACGCCCGCTGCCGACGGCGCAGCGACGAAACGGGAAAAGGATAGCGAGGATGGTTGCCAAGGTATGGTGATAACCATTGCGAGCAAAGGTCTTATTGAATCTGTTGTAAGGAGAGTGATCATGAACGGGAAACGAAAAGGATTCACCCTGGTGGAACTGCTGACGGTGATCGCGATTATCGCGCTGTTGCTCAGCCTGGCGGTCCCGGCGCTCAACGAGGCCCGGATGCGGGCCCGGATCGTGGGCGACCAGGCGTCCCTGCGGGTAGTCAACAACGCCGTGGAGAACTTCGCCAACGACATGACGTATTACCCCGACTCGGATCAGAGGCACATGCTGTTGGTACAAGGGGGGCAAGATAACACCAATTGGGACCAGGGGGCCCACCGGCTCTTCGAGGCCCTGGCGGGCATGGACTACATCGGCTACCAGAAGGACCATTATTATAATACCAATGTCGATGGCAAGCCGATCGATATAAACGATGCCGTCACGGAGCGGTGGGGGCCCTACGTCAAGCTGGAAAGCGTCAAGATCGGCACCATGCAGGATGCGCACCCGGGAGGCGAGAACTGGGCGGCCGGCAACAATAATCCGGTATTCATGGATACACTCGACGCGCGGGAGCCCCGGGCGATTCTCTATTACCGGGCCCATGCCTCCAAGACCCTCCTGCCGCAAATTTTTAATTATGCCGACAACCAACTGATCACCCAGGACACGATCGGCGGCGATCCCTACTATGAGGACTTCGACGCGCCGGAGGAGTTTTACAAATTCGTCTGGAATCCCGACACGGGCTATCCTCCGGGCGGTTCCACGGCCGGTCCGGCGTCCTATACCAATCCCAGCGCCCGGCCGTACAACATGGACAGCTTCATCCTGATCAACGCCGGCCGCGATCACGAGTACGGCACGGCGGACGATATCACCAATTTCAAGTAAGCGGCAAAAGGACGCGGCGGCACATGGAACCAAGGCATCGTCCACCCAGCGGGTTTACCTTCATCGAGATGATGGTGGTGATCTCGATCATCGTGATCGTGGTCAGCGGCATCATCACGGTGGGCACCTACGTCCGCAAACAGGCCCAGATCAACAAGGCCAAGGGCATGATTCACCTGGTGGTCAGCGCCCTGGAGGAGTACCGCAACTACCAGAACAGCGGCGGCGGGACGGACTTCGTCTTTCCCGCGACCATGGGCTCGGCCCTGGAGCAGATGGCCCAGGTGCCCGCCTGCCGCAAGATCCTGGATCAGATCCCGTCGGAGTACACCCGGAACGCCAACAAGGACGAGCTCGGGCTGATCGACACGATCCTGGATGTCTGGGGCGATGAGGACGATAAAAAGCCGCTGGACTACAGAGACAACGGGCCGGGGAACTTTCCCACCATACGCTCGTGTGGGCCGGACCAGACGGCCGATACGGCGGATGACATCCTCTCGGACCGGCTCTAATCCGGCCGGCCGCGCCGCCAAGAGACCCCCAGCGCTGGCCGGAGCCGCGTTAAAGCCGCTCCCGGAAACCGGCCGGAGCCGCCGGCGAGATCGACCGGCGCCGCCGCGCCGGCGGAGAAGTGCACCACCGCGGCGATCCGGCCACGAACCATTCCCACCAGGGTGACGGGGCGAGTTAATCGCCGTAACCGGCCTGCCGGGCTACCCACGGTGGTGATACGTGGGGGCGACGGGAATCGATTTAAAACGTTAAAACCATCCCTTGGTTTGCCTGTACCGTTGGCGCGGGTGGGCGAGTGGCCAGCCGGCTCGTATAATCCGGTAGGCATAAGAAGGTATAAAACGGGTATTGCGGCCGGACGGCCGGGCAAAGGGACATCATCCCCGCCCGGCCAAGGATGCGGATCAATGACGACGGCATACAACACATCGGGCAAACGGCCCTTCACGACGGCGGGCAGCCGCTCTGTAGTGACAGCGGGCAGGCGGGCCTTCACGCTGGTGGAGATGCTGGTGGTGATCCTGATTGTCGCCATCATGATCTCCCTGATCGTGCCGGCGAGCAACGCCTTCGTCTATTCCTACAAGGCCAGCAGCGCCCAGAACCTGGTCCGCTCGGCCCTGGCCCAGGCCCAGGCCTACGCCGCCAAGGAGCGGCGCTACGCCGGCATCCGCTTTCAGTATGACGCCGAAGGCTGGGAACACGGCAGGCAGTACCTGATCCTGATTGAGAGAACGCCGGCAGTAGACAACGAGCAGTACCAGGCGGTCCCGAACGTCACGCCGGTGAGCCTGCCGGCGGGCATGGGCGCGTTGAGCGGCGTTGTCGGTA
>JAFGFX010000092.1 GCA_016930855.1 Sedimentisphaerales bacterium
ATTCGCTCACAAGGCCAGGTTGCCCTTTAGGATTATCATATTCGCCTTAGGAGTAATTCTAAACACGGTGTCACCCTCCGGTTTTGAAAAGGATCCTTGTTCAGCCGTCAGGGAATAATCCCGTGTTTTAAACTGACAGTCAACTCGATGGGGTGCTATCGTTTTGATCGGCAGATTGGCATTGCCGGCCGTGGTCAGGTCAAGAAACCAATCGAGTGACTTGGTCCCTTCCATTTTCATCTCGATGTGCCTTTCATCAATAGCAATCACAAGGACGCCGCTCAACGAGGTTAATGGCCAGGTGATATGCAATTGACCAGGCATGGCACTGGCGACCACCGGATCCCCTCCCTTGATCAACATCTCGTTTCCGTCAACCCTTGCCTTAAGCCGAAGTCCTGCCAGTTTCTCGGGCGAACTCCATAGGTATCCATCCACAAGAGGCAGCGTAAAAAACGAACATTCGTTGGAAGTCGCTCTTTCGGTCAAATAATCCGACGGCAGGTTTTCGTCAAATACATGAATGTCCCGGACGCGCAAGGTCCCATCCTCCCAGATCAGATTGACCCGGTAAAACCGGCTGTTAAACCAGACGGTTTTACGATTGCCTCCGGGCAAATCCCGATTTACGGTCACCGACGTTGCCGGGGTTATTTTATAATGGTCTTTGAACCATTGGCCCGATTCCGCCAGTGTTTCCACTCGTATCTTCTTTTCATCGCGCAGACGGGCAATCAAAGGCATTTGTATCTCAAAGCCTTTTGACATGCCACCCCAGGTAAATGAATTCTCCTGGCCCGCCTGGACATAAGCATAGGCCAGGGCCTCGCCGTCCACAAATTCTCTGAAGAACCAGTGTACCCAGGTCAAATCACCTCCTGCATGCCTGTACACCGGCTCCAGGGTGGTGACGCCTTGCCGGCTTCCCCCGATCCCGGTATCGTATTGACGGATGGGATCACTACCCAGCATCCGGAAGATGGGGACGGGGATCTGGTTCTGTTCATGTTGGGCAGGCATGTACGAATTCAGTTTGCTGGGGTAGTAGGCCTGGTTCCAATACCCGCCCCACAGGGTATAGCCGTCCGTGCCCACCTGATCCTTGCAATTGCAGGAAGCCACGATGCCGTAGTTCTCGTAAAGATAATTCAAGGTGTGGGCATCGATAAACCATGATCCCACCGACTTCGGATAGGCGCCGAATACCTGTTTGAAATCCCTCATATACACATCCACCAGTTTTTCCCGCTCCGGAGGCGTATACCCCGTGGAAAAACCAACGTCCGCGTGCCAATCCCAGGGATAACGCCCCCGCCACTTCAGGCCGGCATTGGCCACCAGCGGCTGGGGTATTTCCCACCAGGCCCCAATGTCGAACGAACCGGCAGGAAGACTCTTCAAGAGGGTTTGATAGCGGGCATCAAGCAAGGCATCATACTGCAATAGAAACGTCCCTCCCAAGCCGTACTTCTTCATGATGTCAACCTGCTTTGCCACGGTGTCATAAAGCACGTCCTCCGTAATCCTGTCATCTCGTGGTTCGCACAGGCGGATGAAATTGATGATGTTGACAATTTTTGGAGGGTCGTTTCGTTTTCCTGACGTCTCCGGCGGCTTACCGGTTCCATTCCGTGAGGAAAATGAGAGGGAGAAGAACGTCAGCACTAAAACGATAAGCAGATGTCTGTTTTTCATAGTCTAATATCATTCCTGCGCCGTACGGACCTTGAAGACCGGCGATTCGATGGCCCTAACGTAGTTCGTCCAGCGGGTCGCGCCGGGGTCCTTCTGGATCTCGGCCAGGGTCAGGGCGATCTTGGAGTCGAGGTTGTCCAGATGATGCACCGCGAACGCCTCGGGCGTCGCCGGCAGGACCGGGCAGCCGTACTCGTACCGGCCGTGATGCGACAGGATGATGTGCAGCAGGTGATCCCGCAGCAGGGTTGGGAACTTCTCGGATGAGGCGGTCTCCAGCTGGCGTATCTTTTCCTCGATCAGCAGGACGCCCTGGGTGATGTGGCCCACCAGCCGGCCCTGGTCGCTGTACTTGAAGCTGACGTCGTAGTCCAGCTCGGTCGTCTTGCCGATATCGTGCAGAAACAGCGCCGTCAGGACCAGGTCCGGCTGCAACTCCGGATAGTGCGGCAGGATCCGCTGGCCCAGCTCCAGCAGGGAGAGGGTATGCTCCAGCAGGCCGCCCAGGTAGGCGTGGTGCAGCGCGATCGCCGCCGGCGCCTGGCAGAACAGCCTCATCAGGTCGATGTCGTTGAGAAAGGCCTGGACCAGCCGCCGCAGGTGCGGATCGGCCATGGTCGCCAGCACCTTCTTGAGCCGGTCGAACATCTCGTCGATTCGCTGTTCCGTGCGCGGCAGGAAATCCTCCAGGTTCGCCTCGGCGGCCGGCACCGGCCGGATCGCCTCGATCACCAGCTGCAGGTTGCCCTGGTAGCTCTCCGTGCGGCCCTTGACCCAGACGAATCCCTCCTCCGGCAGCAGCCGGTAGAGATCCTCCGACGCCTGCCACATGCGGCCGTTGATCCGGCCGGTCCGGTCGCTCAGGTAGGCGGCGATGTAGTAGTCCCCGCGCGAGGTCGTCCGCAACTGGGGCTGGGAGATCATAAACACCTGTTCGATCCATTCCGCCGAACGCAGCTCCGTAATTGGCCGTCGGTCCGTGGCTGTCATGCTCGTTTCCTTTGTGTTTGAACCAGGCCCGTAAAATCATCCGAGAAATGCGGGCGTGAAGCCAGTATTGTCCTCACTATAGAAATGCCCCGCAGGCCATGCAAGAAAAACCGCCGGTCCGCCCGGCCGGGCCCGAGACGCCGCGGTGCCCCAATCGCCGCCGGCCGGTATCGACCGCCGGGGCGGCCGGATCGATCCCGCAAGCGTAAACCGGCCCGGCGGCTGGACTTGGGTCTACGTAAGATATTGCACGGTAAGACGTTTTGACAAATTGGCCCGTTTCTGCTATCATGAATTTCGTGGGAAGCATGTGAGATCTGTCGTTTTCTAAAGGTATGGGTATGCCGGATCCGGATCGCATCATCGTGGCGCCGGCGCACTGGGCGGCGCGGATTCAGGCGCGGATCGACGCCGCCGGCGAACCGGCCGCCGATCGGCGCCCGGCGAGTCTCTGCCCGGACGTGTACCAGGCCGCCGCCGAGGTGGTCGAGAGGAACCGGCAGGGCCGCGGCGTGGTTCTCTACATCCTGATCGACAACCTTTCGCCCCGGCAGATGCGGATCTTCGCCGTCATGGCCGATCGGCCGGGCGTGCGCACCGTCGCCTGCTGCGGCGACGATCTGCCGGATAAGCGGCAGGCGGCCGGCGAGCAGGGCGCCGATGCCCTCTGGCCGCTGTTCGCCCCTTCACCGCCCCCGTCCATCCTATTGCCTGCGGCCGGGACGTATCCGGCCGAGGAGAGTCGGCCGGCCCCGGACGCCGCCTCCGGCCGCCCGCCGGAGGCGGACGATGCCCAGTCCCGATCCGCTGGCCGGGAGGACCTGGGCCAACCGGAGTCCTCTGTCGCCGATCAGACGATTGCCGAGCTTACCGCCCGGGATATCGCCGGGGCCCTGGCTCAACACGATCCGGAAACATCCCCTGCGGTTAACCGCGACCTGTCCGGTCAACCGCCGGCCGAGTCGATTTCGATGCCGCCGGCCGAGGTAATTTCAACACCCCCGGGCGGGCGGGCGGGTATCCAGTCCGCCGCCTCGGACGAGATGCTCTTGACCGAAGAGGAATTGGATGCCTTATTGGGCTAAACGATCTGTATGCCGTGTTTCATAACTGACTACCCTGGGATTTCACCGCTGAACAGTTCATCAGCGGGAGAGAATATGACTGGATTGGAAACATCAAGCGGCAATGCCCGATCCGAGGCCGTCGACCTGATGCTGGTGGCGGACGACGGGAGAATCGCCGCCCTGATCGGTCGGCTGGGCGGTCTAGTCCGCCTGCGGCAGGTGCCGCACGCCCTGGACGCCATCTGCCGGCTGGCCGCCGATCCCTGTTCGGTCGTCCTGATCAACCTGGCCGGCCTGGAGCAGGACGCCGCCCCGGCCGTCCACGCCTGCCGGCGCGTTCGGCCGTCCTGCCGCATCCTGCTCTACGGCGAGGCCCACCAGGAAGGATACGCCCGTCAGGCCCTGGCGGCCGGGGCCGACGATTACCTGATCTGGCCGATCCCCGCCCGGGAACTCTACGAAAGCCTGCGGCCCGCTGGCGATCGATCCGGCCTTGCCGCTGATCCGGCCGCCGACCCGAAAACAAACCCGGCAACCGGCCGCATTTCGGCCGCCCGCCAGGATTCGATGGCGGACCCCGCCGAAACGACGGGCCAAGCGGATCCTGCCGCCGGGGCCGTGAACCACATACATTCATACCTGCACTGTTTTCGCGGCCTGGCGGAGTTGATCCCCCGCGGCAGGGAGATCCTCATCGAGCGGGCCCAATCGGAGCTGGCCGACCTGCTGGCGGTCGAGTGGCTGGAGATCCGCACTGACGAGCAGCCGGCCGAAAATAGACCGGCCGAGCCGCCCGCGAACGGATCGATCCTGCCGCTGTGCGGTCCGGCGGGCAAGCTGGGGATGATGCGGCTGGGCCCGAGCCGGTCTGGGTCCGCCGCCTCCAACGGCGCCGTCGAGACGGCGGGCGAGTTTTTGGCCACGCTGCTGCACCTGGCCCAGCGGGATGAAAGCCTCAAGCATCTGGCGACCGTCGACGAGCTGACCGGGGCGTATAACCGCCGCTACCTGGAATATTTCCTGCGGCAGGTCATCGAGACCACGGATAACCGGGATACCGAGGTGACCTTGCTGATCTTCGACCTGGACGAATTTAAATACTACAACGACACCTATGGCCATCTGGCCGGCGACGAGGTCCTCCGCCAGACCACCCGGCTCATGAGGCGCTGCTGCCGCAGCCACGACATCGTCGCCCGCCTGGGCGGGGATGAATTCGCCGTCCTGTTCTGGGACAC
>JAFGFX010000093.1 GCA_016930855.1 Sedimentisphaerales bacterium
CCGCGGGCGCGGGGGGCAAGTTGACGTCTCATCCTGAGACTGCTCGTCTGGCGAGACAAGCAGCATCCATTACGGATGAACTTGGTGCCATGCCCACGCTCGCATAGACATGCATGACGCCATATAACCGGCCTCTGGGAACGTTTCGCGGGATACCCGGCAGGTATTACGGGATTGACGGTGCCCGTTTACCTGCATACGTACCTTGCCAAACGAGCAGGTTCAGAATGAACCATCAATAAGACACATTTAGCCCGCGTCGATTTATAAGTGCGATTCGCACCTCGCCCAAACGAAGCGACCAGCGGGAGCGTCGAAACTTCCGGGGGCCCGCGGCGATCTGAAAAAAGTCGCCGCAGGCGACACCACGCCCCCGCCCGGTCCGGCAGCGGCAACGACAAATAAATAGTATTGCCTTTGTTCCTCCGGTTCGATAGTAAACAGGCATGGATAAAGGATGCGGGGGTGGAATAGGGCCGGACGGCTTGCGGGCCGGCATCGCCGGTCAGGTGATGCTTGAATCCGCCAACGGGAGGACGTCATGAAGCGGCGGCGTGATCTAGGTCCCAAAAAGATACGGAATCGCCAGGCGCTGCGCCGATACGGATTGTTTGCCGTGCTGGCGGCCGCGGCCGGCGGACTTTCGGCCTGGCTGGCGCATTGGCTGCTGGGCCGCTTTCTGCCGGAGCCGGATCCGGAGCAAAAGGCCCTTTTTCTGGTCCATCAGCTTCCCGGCATGCTGCTGATCGTCGGCGGCCTGGTGGCCTTGGGCCTGCTGTTTTGGGGGATCCGGGCCTATTTTCTGGGCCACAAGAGCCGCCGGCCCCTCCAGAGCAGCCGGCGGAAATTGAAGCGTTCCGGGACCTCTTAACCGCGATGGTTCCGGATCGTTCCTGCTCATGAAAGAGTTCGTCAACGCAACGGAATTGACCCTGGCGGCCGACTGGATCTGCCGGAAGATGAGCCGGTACGATACCCGCCGGCTTCGCCTGCATTTGAAGCGTCATCGCCGCAAGGACCAGATCTTCAGCGGCTATTGCCGGTACAGCGATTTTCTGGTCGTCGCCGCCGTGCATCAGCGTCTGCCTTTGCCGTTTAGCCTGGCCAAGCCCGTCGCCAGCCGCCCCAATCGCCGCCGCCGCTGCGGCTTCGACTATATCTGGCAGGAGATGACGATCGCGACCGAGGATCAGGCCCTCGTCTGGATCGCCGGCCATGAATGCTATCACTTTTTGTGCAAGACCCGCCAGTTGAGCGGCAACTGGGAGACCCGCGCCAACCGGTACGGCTTCGAATGTTTGGCGGAGTTTTCCGGAGAACATCCCGTCCAGTTGCCGCTGTTTGAGAAGTGTTCCCCCTCCGCCCGGGCCCGCTCGCATAGGCGTCCGCGGGTAATCTACGGCTGAGACGCCCCAGTCGCTTGCCGAGACCGGCAATTCGCCGCGAGGTGGCAAAGCCACCCCCTGTTCGCCGCGATCACGGTTAGTCTATCGATGGTTCATTCTGAACCTGCCTTATGGGCGAGGTGCGATTCATATCTCGCCAAGTGGCAGCGACCAACGGGAGCGTCGAAAGTCACGGCAGCCCGCGTCGATCTGAAAAAACGACCAACGGGAGCGTCGAAAGTCACGGCAGCCCGCGTCGATCTGAAAAAACGACCAGCGGGAGCGTCGAAACTTCCGAGAGCCCGCGGCGATCTATGGGAGCGATTCGCACCTCGCCCAAGGGGGGAGGTTAAATGGGCGGGGTTTGGGGCAGAACCCCAAGATAAAACAATGTAGCCGCAGGCGACACCACAATTTTGCACTATGATATCGGGTGGCAGTGCCACCCTAGTACCATACGGTGATGATCAGGTGCGGCTCGGCCCGTTTGCCCTCGACCACGCCGACCGTGGTATTGCTGAATTTCACCTCGATATCCGGATTCTCGTCCAGCCAGTCGTTGATCAGGCCGTCCAGGTAGCTCATCGCCGTATCGCTCAGCTTGGTGTGGAACGTGCGCACCCGCGAGGCGCCGGTGCCGGTCATGGTGAGCGACCGTTTATATTTATGGTCCGCCTTTTTCGCCCCGATTTTATCGCTGGTGTCGAAGGACCGAATCTTTTTCGACTCTTGGGCTTGTGCCCCCATGGGTGATTCTCCCATCAGGTCGTCGCCCTCGATCTTGATGGGGGGAGCCTCCTCCAGCGGTTCATCGTCGATTTCCAGCGGTATCCGCTCCATCAGCGAATCCTTGTTCTCAGCGCTCATAACCGGGCTCCTTTCTGCAAACGCAAGCTACGCGACATGGTCTTCAAGATGCGCCTGCTATCGGGTAACTCATTGTTAAAAAAAGGCTTACGGATCAGCCGCCCCAGGTCGCCGGCCGCGCCGGCGGCGGTGCGATGCGTTTTTGAATCTCCCATCAGGAACGGTATTATCTTGGTACTATAATCGAATTCGGCGGATTGGTCAACGGGCCGCCAAACCAATCAACTGACCATGGCCGGTATTGCAGGTGATACTTGAATCCGCGTTTTCCAGCCCGGCCGGTCGGGGGATTTTTTCTTGCTCATCCGGGTAAAACCTGCCATCTTTGGGAGACGCAATCGAGATGGATCTTGAAGGGGTAAATTTCACTAAGCCGTTATGAAAAAGGAAGTAATGTTAATTTTGCCGATGGGGGCCAAAGGAGTCGAGCTTGCGGATCGTCGCCGATGAAAATATCCCCTATGTCCAGGAATTATTTCAGGATCTGGGTCAGGTCGATTGTCTGCCCGGGCGCTGCCTGCGGTCGGATGCCCTTCGGGATGCCGACGTATTGCTGGTCCGGTCGGTCACCTCGGTTGGGGCCGACCTTCTAGAGGGGACAGGCGTTCGATTTGTCGGGACGGCCACCATCGGCACCGACCACATCGACCAGGAGTATCTGCGGAGCCGCCGGATCGTGTTTGTCGATGCCGCCGGCTCGAACGCCGTTTCGGTGGCCGAGTACGTCATCACGGCGATCCTGGTTATCGCCCAGCAGAGGGGCTGGCCCCTGGCGGGCAGGACGCTGGCGGTTATCGGCGTGGGCAATATCGGTTCCCGCGTCGAGGCGATGGCCCGCGCCCTGGACCTCCGCGTGTTGCCCAACGACCCGCCCCGGCAGCGTCAGACGGGCGATCCCCGGTTCGTCGGCCTGGCGGATGCCTTGGGGGCCGATATCATCACCCTGCATGTCCCCCTGACCCGCGGCGGCAGCGACCCGACCTGGCATATGATGGATGGCCAGAAGCTGGCCGGACTTGCCCGGCGCGCCCAGACCGGCCGGCCGCCCCTGTTGATCAACAGTTCCCGCGGTGGCGTGGTGGACAATCAGGCCCTCAGGCAGGTCCTGCAGGGAGAAAATCCCTTCGGGCCAGTGGTCCTGGATGTCTGGGAGAACGAGCCGGCGATTGATCCGGACCTGCTGGCGCGGGTCGATCTGGCCACCCCGCACATCGCCGGCTATTCCCTCGACGGCAAGGCCAACGGCACGATGATGCTGTACCGGGGTTTGTGCCGGTTCCTGGATCGTCCCGCGGGCCGATCCCTGGAATCGTTGTTGCCGGCCCCGCCGGTCGGGCCGTTGACCATCGACTCGCGGGGCGACATTCAGCAGCGGTTGGCCCGGGCGCTCACCGCCATCTATCCGATCGAGGCCGATGACCGCGCCCTGCGGGCGATCCGGGATGAACCGCCCGAGGGGCGCGGTGCGGCGTTCGATCGTCTCCGCCGCGAGTACCCGGTCCGCCGCGAGGCCGGCCACTACCGTATCCATCTGGATCCTCCCCACCCGGAGTTGGCCGAACGGCTCCGAATTCTCGGCTTTCCGGTGGACTGAAACGGTCAAACCGCAGCGGATTCGAGTTAGTTTCGTAGGAAATTCTCGTCGCCAGTCTTGCCGGTGGATGACCATTCCGTTTCGCCTGATAATCCGCCGGGGATACGTCTGTTTGGGCTGGGCAAACGAGTAGACAGAATGCACCGCGGGGTCGTTACCGGTCAGGGGAAGTTGGTAAACAGGCTGTGCCGGGGATTGATTTCGGCCCGGACGCCGCAAATTTCGCCCCAGGTGGTGGTGCCGCCGAGATAGGAATCCAGATGCCATATCTCCAGAACCAGCATGCTGGGCTCGGTCTGTTTTTTGAAGCAGCAGACCAGGTCGCAGGCCTCGATCTGGAATTCCAGGGGCAGAGTGCCGCTGACCGGCCGTGTTTCGCCGTCCACATACAGGGTCCCGCTGACCGTTTCCCCCGCCGTGCCGTGCAGCCGGATGCTCAGAATCTGGGTGGTCCGGGGATCGACGCCCAGGTACGCCGATCTGCCGTTCGACGGCTGGCAGGCCGGCCCGAGCCACGGCAGGACCGACAGTATGAGCAGCCCAAGACGGCGGCCTTGATCCCATGTTGGCCGTCGCAGCCGAAACATCGCAATTCCCGGAGGCATTGATCGTTTCTCCGCGGGAGAGGGGCAAGATCGATTAGCGTACTATCGCCTGGACGGCCGGCGGCGTCAAGTACATTTCACTTGCGTTCCGGAGCCCCCCGGACCTTGGGCAAAGGGAAAATCCACCGGCCGCATTCCAACCGGTCGCCCGGTACCTCGCGTTCTTGGGCCTCGGGCAGGGGGAAATCGACTGGTTGTATCCCGATCGGTCACCCGGCTGCCTGTCCCGGCGACGCCCCTGGCCGCCGGCAGGCGGTCCCTGTCCCCGTGGTGCATCTGGCCGCCTTGGAGTGTCTCTGCGGATGAACCTCCCGGAGGGAGGCCTCGTCAATGGTGCTCCGGCTGGTCCTGGTCCTGTTTATTTTGCAGTTCCACGACCTGTTGGGCGATCTGCCGGGCGAATTTCTCCCGGTCCCGGACGCAGTGGCAGTCTTCCTCGGCGTGGATCGCCAGGCAGCCGCCCACAAACAAAGCACTGAATCCGATCAGACCGATAGCCGCCATGCGCATAATCCGTTTCATGTTCTGCCCTTTCTCAATTGCCTGGATTTGATAGCCGCCTCTGACGCCTCCATCTAGTACTCCGTCGGGAAGGCCGCTTTATGATATGGGACACGGCAACATGAGAAAAGGTTGGAAATTTTTCTCCGTCGACAGGCCCCCCGGCGTCAATAATGGGCCACGATCCATCCGAATCCGGCCAGGCCCAGCAGGAAAACCGCCACCAGAACCCATTCATCCGACATCCGCCGCATATGACCGCCGACGATTTTGATCGACTGCTTCATCGGTTCACCCTTTCCGCTACAACCCCAGTTTCTCCCGAGACCCTCCTACCTGTTTTCTTGTTTCCTGGCCCGCCGTAGTGGCGTTTTCACTGCGATAAATCAATTTTACCGGTGGTGGAAAACAGCCTCCAATTACATAGGCCAATCCATACGTTTCGCGGAGACTTCACCTTGGTAAAGACGCAAAGCGGCAGCGGTTGTTTCGTCGAAATCCGGTAAAAAAACGGTAAAATGGTTGGCAGCATCCCCGCCGCCTGGAACTCGGATGCCGCCGGCTGTTTACAGCGGCTGGATTGATCGGGCGGCCGACAGAAAATCC
>JAFGFX010000094.1 GCA_016930855.1 Sedimentisphaerales bacterium
AGCCTGCTGGTGCGCCATTATAACCTGGGTCTCATCCCGCCGGCCGCCCCGGCCGCCCCGGCCGCCCCGGCTGCCCTGGTCGCCCCGGTTGTCCCGCAGAAGCCCGCCGTTACGGCCCTTTCGCCAGAGTATATCGAGCCGGCCGTCGAATATCCCTTGTCACCGCCAGGGCTCCCATCCGAGGGGATTCTGCCGCAAACGGCCCAGGAATCTGCCTTTGCGGTCTTGCCGGGGCCGCCGCCGCTGGATGCGGCCCCCGCGAGGCAGGAACCAGAATATGCCGCCGGATCCCCCGCGATGCCGCCGGCTACCTCCGG
Organism: Sedimentisphaerales bacterium; assembly: GCA_016930855.1. Taxonomy (GTDB): domain Bacteria; phylum Planctomycetota; class Phycisphaerae; order Sedimentisphaerales; family SM23-30; genus JAFGFX01. Next base: position 318 of record JAFGFX010000094.1, read on the forward strand.
CGAGCCCGAAACGACTGTCTGGCCCCGTTGGATATACGGCGGCTGGATCCTGATCGGCCTGGTTCTGCTGATACGATTGGCCCGGCACTTTGCCGGGGCCGTCCGGCTGCTGCGCGGGACGTATCCGGTCGAGTCGGAACACCTGGTCCATGCCCTGCGGCAGGCGTTGGCCAGGCTGCGGATCCGTCAGCCGGTCCTGCTGCATAGCGGCGGTCGGATTACCGGCCCCATGATCTGGTGCTGGTTCGCCCCGCCGGTCCTGCTGGTCCCGGACGCGGCCGGGCGCGACGCCGGCCATATCGACTGGACCAGCGTCTTTTGCCACGAGCTGGCCCACTGGCGGCGGCGCGACCACTGGTACGGCCTGGCGGCCCGGGCGGCGGTGTGCGTCTTCTGGCCGAATCCGCTGATGTGGTGGGCACAACGGCGGCTGGTTCGGCTCAGCGAGCTTGCCTGCGACGATTGGGTCGTCGCGGCCGGCCAGTCGAAAACCGATTACGCGGATTCCCTGCTGAAACTCGTCGCCCAGGCGGGATCCCCATTGATCCCTACCATGACAGGAGGCAAGAAAGAGATGAAAAAGCGTATCCGAAGAATTATCGAGAATCGGCACAACCACTCGCACCTTCGAGCCCGCTGGACCTGGCTGATTGGCCTGGCGACGATCGGCCTGGCGCTGGGTTTGGCCTTTGCCCAGACCCGGGCCGTCGAGTCCAAACTAGACGGGCCGCGCGACATGGTCCCCAGGGAGCAGGCCATGGATCGTGACCTGCCGGTCGAAGGGCAGCGCGATGCCCACATCCAGGAGTTGACCGACAAGCTCAACGAGCTCAAGGAGGCCAGGATCCATATGGAAGGGTTGATGAAGGATATGCGCGACGGCCAGGAGGAACGGACGCGGCAGATACAGGATCGAATGCGCGATATCAAGACGGACACCGGCCTTATCGAGCAGGAGCTTCTGCGGGCCCGCAACGAGATGCGGGAAGCGATGGAGAGGGAGGCCCGCCAGCGGCTCGAGCGCCGCAATGCCCTGCAGCAGGAACTGCGAGACCTGCAGGACCGCGCCCGCGATATCGCCCGCTTCCTGGAGGAATCCGGCGACACCGAGGATGAAGCCGTTCAGGATCGCCGGGTGGAGCTGCGCGAGATTCGCGACCGCATCCAAGCCGTCGAGCGCGAACTCGCCGAGATCGACCGCGTACAGCAGGAATTGGATGTCCGCCAGCAGCAGGAACAGATCATGGTCCAGGAGCGTGCCATGCAGCAGCAACGGCGCGATCTGGAACATCAGGTCATCGATATTGAGGGCAAGCTGGCGGAAATCGGCGAAAAACACGAGGAAATGATCCGGAACCTCCATATCGAGCGGGAACGGATTGTCGAAAAAATTCGCCAGTTGGAACAGGAATCCCGGCGGGTAGCCCAGGATCAGATCGAGCAGGCCCAGCGCCCCCAATTGGAACGCCCCAAGGCCGGCCCCCCGTTGCAGCAGCATCGGCGGGAGCTCAAGGAGCATCTGGCCCAGCTCAAACGGCAGCTCCAGGAAACCGACAACCCGGAGGCCCGCAGCCAATTGGAGCGGCAGCTAAAGGAGGCCACCGAGGAGCTTCTCAACGTCGAGCGGCAATTGCTGGACGGCGAGCGGCGGCCGATGTACGGCGAGCGGCCGCGGCCGGACAGGCCCGAGCGGATTGTCGATCGTCCGGTGGGCGAACGCTGGAAGTGGGAGCGTCCCGGCCGCTTGCCGGCGGAACCCGGCGGCGGTCTGGAGGGCCAGGTCCAGGAGCTCCGCGGCCAGGTCACCGAGATGCGCGAAGAGATGCAGGAGATCCGCGGCCTTCTGCGGGAGCTGCTCGAGCAGAAACGCCAGCAGTAATCCGCGGATTCAACTTCCAAGTGCAACACAAAGTAACTGGATATATGACAATTGGTTAGCGACGAGAAAAATCGTTCGGGACCCCAGCCGGCCAAATAGCCCCACTGGCGAATTGCCCGTCGCGGCATTATTTCTCGCCAAAACGAAGCGATCAACGGGAGCGTCGAAACTTCCTTTGGCCCGCGTCGATCTGAAGGTACCCGTCTGCCCAAACGATTTTTCTCTGGATTCTGCCTGGAAATCAATGATCCAACTGAGGCTGTTGTTGCACTTACTACTTGAATCCGTACCCCCTTACAAATCGTTACCCGGCGTGTTATCTTGCGGCGGCCCTCTGGCTGGCAGAAAGGGCGTCCTCATCCGGCAGCGTAACCGGCTCGAGTGTGACCGGTCCCAGCAGGCCCGAGGATCTCGGCGGCCATTGGGCGGCGCTGAACAGGCCGTCCGGCCCTCGATTGTCCCGGCTGCGGGCGGGGAAGTTCACGTTGTAGAACTTTTTCCAGGCCACGCTACGCCTATCCAGGTCGGCGATGCGGTTCGCCATCGAATTGGAGACGGTGACCTCCAGCAGGTTGTCTTCCCGCAGCAGGTCCGCAGGGATGAGAACCTGAAACGGCGAGGTAATCAGCGTGGCCAGCTCCTGTTGGTTGATCCGGACCCGGGCGGATTCGTGCACCTGGCCCAGATCCAGCCGCCAGCCGTCGGCTGACCCGGCTGATACGGCGGGCCGGGCGAATGAGATCGCGTACCGCGCGGCGCCGGAGAAATTCTTATACGCCGGGTCGTTTCCGTTGAAATCGGTCCAGGAAACCAACTGCTCGATCTCGACCGCAGGCGGCAATTGGGGGCCACCCTCCACAAACTGCACCGACCAGCCGCCGCCGATGGCCACCGCTGGGCCCGCGGATTTCCGATAGGGATATAGCGGGCCGGCGAGGGCCGTGTCGAAGGTCTTGACGATGCAGGTCTGGCCGGCGGCCAGTTGCAGGTACACGTCTATTCCGCCGTTTGCGCCCAGCCGCAGGGCCGCCAGCCCTTTGTTATGGCCCAGCGGCTCGAAGATCACCGCCGAGCGGGCCCCGTCGCGCAGGGAAACCCAGCCGTCCAGGGAGTCCTTACCGGCGTTGGCGAGAAAATATTCCTTGCCGTGTTCGTGCCGGCGGCGGACGAATTCCAGGCCAGCTCCGACGAGCGGCTCCGGTTTGATTGGCGTCTGGGATAAAAGCGTCCCCGGCGCGTCGGCCAGCAGGAACCGGCCCTCACCGACGCTGGCGGCCTGGATATCCGAACCGGCCGACGGGGCGAAGGAGATCCGGCCGGTCAGTTCCCGCAGGGCCTTTTGCCGCTGCTCGAGATCCGCCCAGCCGGCCGCCTCCGACGGCATTTGGTTTTGCACCAGGATGACGGCGCCGTCGCCGGCCAGCTCGACCAGCTTGGCCAGCGTGGGCAGGGGGATGTAGCGGCACTCCGGCAGGAGCACCGCCCGATAGCGGCCGCCGGCGGTCTGCACGGCCTGGTCGGCGAAGCGGGCGTCGAGCAACTGCCGATCGGAGATGAAGTCGAAGGTGTAGCCGTCCCGCAGAAGCCCCTGGCCGGCGTCCTTGGCCGCGCCCGGCACGTCGGCGGCGACGTGCAGCAGCAGGCCCCGGCCGTGTCGGCTCCACAGGTCGTGGATGGGCCAATAGACGGCCACGTCGTTGTCCGGCTCGCCGGCCTGCAGGAACGACTGGCAGCGGGCCGCGTAGTCGTTCAGGGCCGAAAAATCGTTCCAGAACGGGTTGGTCGGGCCGAAATGGACCGAGGCGTAGAACATCCAGCCGGGCCAGTCTTCCTGCGGCGGCGAGTAGGTGGTCCCGTGGTAGCAGACGTGGTTGATCCCGCCCAGGAAGTAGCGATCGAGGGCCGCCTTGACGTCGCCCAGGGTCGCGCAGAAGTGCTCGTCCAGCCAGGTGGCGGCCTCCGCCGAGGCGAGGCGTTTGCCGGTGACGTGGGCCGCCGAGCTGGCCAGCTTGAATCCCAGCCGGTTCGACCCTTCGGTTTCGGGTATGTCGCTGGCGGCGTACAGGTCCAGCAGGTTCCCCGGCGAGCCGTGGGCCTGGTTGCGGATGATCGCGCCGTGGCGCCTGGCCCAGCGGTTCCAGGGTCTGGTGAACTCATCCAGCAGCAGGTCGGAGATGGTCTCGCGGTAATCGCACAGGACGCGGCCGTTGGTATCGTCGGTATCGGCGGCCAGCAGGTCCGGCAGGTGCTCGCGGAGGTCATAGCCGCGGCGCCGGCGGAACTGGTCGAACAGGTGATCGGTCCAGCCGGCCTCGCCCGAGGCGTCGTCGACCTCGTAGGAATCGTTGAAGAAGGCCCGCAGGGTATGGAGGTCATGGCCGGCGAAGGCCCGGTCGAATCTGGCGAGGTAATGGTCCAGCGCATCCTGGGAGAAGTGATCGATCACGTTTCCCTCGCCGCCCGGCCCGGCGCGTTCGACCATCTTGCCGTGCCAGCCTTCGAAGACGGCGTAGAGCGTCCAGGTCCCCGCCGGCGCCGTCCAGGATAGCGCCCCGTCCGGTTCGACCAACTCGGTCAGGTCCCGGATGTCTCCCGCATCCGAGTAGGCCATCAGCGTTACCAGCGGCAGTGGCTTGGGGAAGCGGACCTGTTCCAG
>JAFGFX010000095.1 GCA_016930855.1 Sedimentisphaerales bacterium
CCTTTTTCGGCCATATTTCCCGCGCTGCTGACTGATTCGGCACGCGATTTTGCCGATACTATTGCATAAGCGCATCGCCGACGGCCGTTCGTCCGATAAACCACTATGCGCCGGCCGACCGTATGACCATGACCATAAAACGATTCCATCAGGTACATATCATCCTGCTTGCTTGCCTAGCAGGGCTTCTCTGCGGCGCCGGCACCATCCGCGCCGAGGACGCCACCGGCGTTAAACCACCGGCACCCGCGAACGCCCCAGCGGCCAAGACTGCTGCCGCCGCCGCCCAGACGAATCCGGATAGCACAGCGGCGCCCACCGGACCTATTGATCCGAACGGCCTGCTGCCGGAGCAGCGAACCGCCTGGCAAACACAATCCCCCTCCGACAAGAACCCCCTCCAGCAGCCCAACCAGTCCTTCTGGCGGCAGGATTACCACCCCCAGGTGACCAGCCGCGTCTTTACCGTTTTGTGCTATCCGTACTACCACGGCGGCAAGCCCTATCGCCTCGACGATCCGCCGGCAGAGTTGGCGATATCGGCCGCCCTGGCGGCAGCCACGGCAGCCACGGCTGACACGGCTCTCGGCGATCCCAATCATTCGGACCCGGCGGGTACGCTGGTGGCAGCGGAGATCGACGACGCCAACCAACTGCGGCAACACCTGGAATCCTGCTGCGACTGGATCCACCAGTGGCGCTGCCTGAACGAGTCGCCGGGTGTCGCCCTGGAGATCGTCCGCGCCATCGAACTGACCCGCCGGACGACCGGCATCTACCACCTGCAGCCGGACCTGGCCGTCCGGGTCAAACGCACGCTGGGCCACATCGGGCGGCTCAACCAGCAGTACGACCTGACGGCCCGCATCGTCCTGGCCCAACTGGCCGCCGGCCGGACCGACAAGATCCTGCTGGCCCGGCTGGAGAAAAAGCTCAGCGACCTGCAGGCATTGCTGGAACAGCTCGGCGAGCAAGACGACGCCATCTGCGTCGCCCTGGGCATCGGCGTGATCGACCGCCGGGCCGAGCAGGCCGCCGCCTACAAACCGATCTACTACACCAACCTGGGGCTGCCGAACGTGCCGGCCGAATTATTTCAGGATAAAATTAGTCAATAATTATCCCCCTTCTTTTCCGACCTCTCCCGGTAAAACGCCCGCGGCCGTCGGGGCACCTTTCCATCGTTCCGCTCGATGGCCGGTCCCCGCATCCGGCGAGATTTTTGCTTTGCATTTGTCGCCCGCCGCCGCTTCAATGGAGCCATGAGCGAGACCATCATCCAACTGGGCCATTCCCCGGACTGCGACGATGCCTTCATGTTCTACGGCCTGGCCAGCGGGGCCGTCGATACCGGCCCCTGGCGTTTCGAACATGTCCTGCGGGATATCCAGACCCTCAACGAATGGGCCCGCGCCGGCAAGCTCGAGGTCACCGCCGTCAGCGTCCACGCCTACGCCTATCTCCAGGAGACCTATGCCGTCCTGGCCAGCGGCGCCAGCATGGGCGCGACCGACCTGGCCGACTACCTCGACGAGGACGGCAACCGCGTCAGCAGCGATGATTTCACGTCCACCGGTATCGCTGCGACCGAAACCGAACCACAATCGAGTGTGGCCGCCGACAGGGAATCGACGGCACAGGGCCCCCTGCTTCTCGCCCGCGAACCGCTGCGGCTGGAGGAGGTAAAAACCCGGACCATCGCCATACCGGGCGAGTTGACCACGGCCTTTCTGACCCTGCGCCTGGCACTGGGCGAGTTTGCCTACCAGGTCATGGACTTCGACGAGATCATGCCCGCCGTCGCCGCCGGCCGCGTCGATGCCGGCCTGATCATCCACGAGGGCCAGCTCACCTATCGCCAGAGGGGCCTATCCTGCCTGCTCGACCTGGGCCGCTGGTGGTTCGAGCAGACTGGCCTGCCCCTGCCGCTGGGCTGCAACCTGATCCGCCGCGACCTGGGCGACGACGCCATGCGGCAGATCAGCCGCATCCTGCAAGAGAGCATCCGCTACAGCCTGGCCCACCGCCGCGCGGCCATCGACTACGCCCTGCAGTTCGGCCGCGACCTGGACGCGGACCAGGCCGACCGCTTCATCGGCCTCTACGTCAATCGCTGGACGCTCGACTACGGCCCCGCCGGCCGCCGGGCCCTGACCGAACTGCTGTGCCGCGGCCACGGGGCGGGTATCCTGCCCGCCGTGGAGACCATCGACTTTTACTAGGGCACACTGCGCGGACGCGTTCCGGCCGGGTAGATCCTTTACCTCGTCAGAATTAATGTTGCCGATAGACGGGGGGACCTTATCCGGATAGAATGTATCCCCGGTATCGCAGGCACGATGCCGTAGGCCGCCAAGGAAAGGGATCGCTGATGCAGACTGACCGGATTGCCCTGTGCCTGGCCGCCCACCCGGACGACGCGGAGTTCTTCTGCGCCGGCACGCTGGCCCTGCTGCGGCAGAAGGGCTGGCAGATCCACCTGGCGACCATGACCCCCGGAGACTGCGGCTCGATGCAGCACACCCGCGAGCAGATCAGCCGCATCCGCCGGGCCGAGGCCGCCCGGTCGGCGGCGATCCTGTCCGGACAGTATCACTGCCTGGAAGGCGACGACGCCTTCATCATGTACGACCGGCCCACGCTGCTAAAGGCCGTCCGGCTGATCCGCCGGGTGCGGCCCCGGCTGGTCTTCACCCTGCCGCCGGACGATTACATGGTCGATCACGTCCACACCGGCAAACTGGCGCTGACCGCGTGCTTCTGCGGCGGGATCCCCAACATCGAGACGGAAGGGGTCGAGCCGTTCGAGCCGATCCCCCACCTGTACTACCTGGACCCGGCCGAGGGCAAGGACCATTTCGGCCGCGCGGTGAAACCTCACATCATCGTGGACATCTCCGAGGTCATCCAACAGAAGCAGGACATGCTGGCCTGCCACGAAAGCCAGCGCAGTTGGCTGCGGGCCCATCACGGCACGGACGAATACATCGAGACGATGAAGCGCCTGTCCAGCCGGCGGGGCCGGCAGATCGGCCGGGCCTACGGCGAGGGATTCCGCCAGCATCTCGGGCACGCCTTCCCCTCGGACAACCTGCTGGCCGCGGAACTGGGCGACCGGGTTCACGAGTTGACGGAGAGACTAAGCGATGCGTAAATACAGCATTCTGGCGCCGGATTGGTGGGACTATACCACGCTCGACGACGCGATCCTCCAGCGGGCCGCCCGCCTGACGGAGCGGGAACTGCTCGGCCTGTCACGGGAGGGATTCCGGGTGACGTTCCACGAAACGCTGGCGGAGTTCTACCTGGCCGAGGCCCTGGAATACCTGTCCTGCTGGCGGCAGGCCACGGCGGACAATCCCGTAGGGATCTGCGGGCCGATCGGGCCGACCGAGCAATTGCCGCTGGTGGCCCGGCTGGTCAACGAGCTGGGGCTCAGTCTGCGGGACGCGCACTTCTGGGCCATGGACGAATGGTGCCTGGACGGAAAGGAAGTCGATGTGAGCCATCCGCTTTCATTTCGGAAGGCCAACCACGAGCTGTGCTTCGACCGGATCGCGCCGGCCCTGCGGATGCCGCCGGAGAACATGCATTTCCCCGGGGCCGACGTCGAGGCGTACGTACGCAGTTGGGACGGCGTCCGCTGCGCCGTCATGCAGGGCGGCCAGGGCGACATCAAGCACTGGGCCTTCAACGATCCGGCCAAGCGCCAGGGCCCCTGGGCCGACGAGCCGCCGCCGGCCGAGACCTACCGGCAACTGTCCACCCGGGTGGTGGACCTGCATCCGGTCACCATCATGCAGAACGCCCGCACCAGCGGCGGCGGCGTGGTCACGGGCGTGCCCACCCAGGCGATCACGGTCGGGCCGGTGCAGACCTGGCAGGCGGACAAGGTCTCGATCTGGCAGGCCGGCAGGCACGACAATCCCTTCGGCATGCGGCTGACGGCGCTGATGATCGCCGAGCGGATCACCGACAGCAGCGTGCCCATGTCGCTGCTGGCGGACCACCCCAACGTGGAGTTCCACTATTACCGGCCGGCCCTGGGCACCTGCGCCGTCGATATGCACTAGAACACATTCCTTTTGCGACAGCGTGAAGTGCTGACCGCTCCGCCTCGTCGAACGCCTGTTCTTCCCGACCAATCGATTATCCCCCTATCGACTCAAGGCAGTTGCTGCCTGTTCCGGCGCAGGAGGCCTCTACCGTCAGGGCCCGCAAGCGAGCCACCATTGGCAAAAGACCCGTAAGTCGGCCAGGTCGATCACCGGATCGCCCCCGCCGGCCAGCTCGCATAGGGCGTTCCAGCGGTCGTCGCCGGGCCGGCTGGACCAGGCCGCCGCCAGGACGGCGTAATCGTGCAGATCGACGTCGCCGTCGGGCTCGAAATCGGCGGGACAGCGGGTGGGATTGTCCAGGTTCAGGGCGTCGGTGTCTTCCAGATAGATATCATCGATGTAGAGGGGCCCGGAGTTCTCGCTGTTGCCGCTGCCGGTCTTGATATAAAAGGTGACCAGGTTGGAACTGCCGCCGCCGTTGCGAAAGGTGAACACGGTCTCGCCCGCGACGTTGTGCAGGCTGTCCCCGGCGTCGGCCGGCACCCAGGGCTCGCCATGGAACCAGACCTCGGTCGTATCCTCGGTATTGTCGATACGCAGCCAGACGTTGTACCAGTTGTTCGGGTCCGGGCTGATCAGCCCGTCGTAGCGGCCGTCGTTGTTGATCTTCAACTCGGGGATCGCGTTGCGCATGCTGAGCTCCACCTCGAAATGGCCGAACTGGTCCGGCGCGGCGACATCCGACAGGCCGAAGGACACGTTCATCTGGCTGGCGTAGCGAAACCGGAAAAACAGCATCCGGGTCGTGCCCTCGGCGATCAGCAGCGGCCTGTGCACGATGGTCGATTCCGTGGTCACCCGCAGCACCTGGTTGGCCGGATCGGCCGGGTCCGCCGCGACGCTGCTGCTGTCGCCGGCCGCCTGCCAGTCGCCCTGATCGTCGATATTGCCCGGGGCCAGCGATTCGAAATCCTCCACGCAAACGAACTCCGCCCGGGCGCTTCCCGCCCGCGACACTACCAGCAGGCCCAGAACCAAGGCGATTGTTCGAACGATACGCGTCTGATTCATCATTGGATCTCTCCTGCCATCAAAGGAGGATTTGTATTTGGCGGCACTCCCGCTGTATTCCTGTTTGTTCCCGGCGGCGGGCCGAATGTTCGACCGGTACTCAACCGCCCCTTCGGTTGCACTCTCACCGCCGGCAGTGCTAGGGGACTCCGGCAAGCCACTGGCCGGCCAAAACGGCAAAATCCCTCAGATCGACCAGGCAGTCGTCGCCGCTCAGGTCCGCCGTCAGCGGGCAGTCGGCTGGCTCTCCCGCGGCGAGCCACTGACCGGCCAGCACGTCCAGATCCGCCAGGTCCACCCGGCAGTCTCCCGTCAGATCGGCCTCCAGGAGGCATCGGGTGTACTGGCCCGTCGCCCGAATCGTCCCGACGGTGTACATCTCGATAAGGATCTGGTTCTCCGGATCGTCCAGCAGGACCATCTCGAAGTTGGCCGGCAGGATCAGATGTGCCGTGTAGGCGGCCGTCGTGGCCGTTTGCGATAACAGCGTCAATTGGATCGTCCCGTCGGTCTGGCTGGTGACCGTCGCCGGATCCTGCGCCAGATCGAAATCGATGTCCACCACTCCGGTAAGCAAACCGGTCCCATAGGCGTGAATGGACCCCTCGTTGAAGATCACCTCGTGCGGATCGGTGGGAAAACTATCGCCCGTGACCGGCCCCGGCGGCGCGGGGGTATCGACCGTGGCGGCCATGCCGGTGCCGCTGGCGGCGACGGTGCCCAGGGGAAAGTAATTCAGGACGAAGGAAATGTCCGTCAGGGCGATGCGCCCCCCGTCGAACTCCAGTCCGGTTACCGCCTGGACCTGCTGCGTGACCGGGTCGAAGGC
>JAFGFX010000096.1 GCA_016930855.1 Sedimentisphaerales bacterium
CCCCAGATGTGGGCCATCCAGCGGACATTGACGAACGGCAGGTACGGCGTCAACTGGCCGACCGCCTCGCCGCAATGCGGGCAGTAATGCGCCAGCGGATTGAACGGACGCAAACAATGCAAACAGACGGGCACCTCCCCGCCCTCCGCCTGCTCTTCCTGTTCGATCTCAGTTTCCATTCCTTGATCCACCACTATCGATACGGTTTCCGCATAACCGGCTCAACAAGTCAATTGCCCGCCGGGACGAGAGGTGCGGGCAAATTAAGGTCCGCCAGCCTCAGGCCCATCTCGCCCAGGACCGCATCGGCCACCGCCGGCGGCACCTCGTCCTCGGTCTTGAGTCTTTCCCGCGCCTCGTCGCGCGACATCATGCCCTCGCGGATCATCTTGCTGAAAAGGTCCCGCAGCTCCGTGACGCCCACCGTATCGCGGTACATGATCCGCCGGGCGTAGTCGAGCTGGCAGTCAAATCGCCAGGAGGACTCGACTTGCGGGGCCTTCCGCCAGTCCAGGTTCGCCGTGATCGTCGCGAGGACCTCCTTCTCGTTCCATTTCAGGTAGTCGAACAGGCGGATCACCCTGACGTCGCGGTAGCGCCGCCGCAAATAAGGCGAATTGTGGCCGGCGCAGAGGTACATCTTCAAGACCAGCCCCCACGAGCACTGCGTCAGGTACCGCGGATTTCTGACTATCTCGCCAAAGGTTTTTTTGATGATCCTCGGCAGCCGCGACGGCTTAAAGTAATACCGCGCCCCGCCCAGGCCGGCCTGCTTGAAGGAGGCGGTCTCCAGGGGATTGCTGCCGATGACGATCAGGGAAATGTCATGGTCACGGGCGATCCGGAAGAAATCCGGCCAGGTCGTCTTGCAGTGGGCGCAGACGATCGGGATCAGCGTCGAGGTCGGACGGCGCGACCAGACCCTCAGCATTTTTTGGGTGTTCCGGCGGTGGGCGTCGCCGGGAAACTCCCAGTCGCAAAAATCCACTCCCAGTATTTCTACGGCCCGCCGGATGTTCTCCCGGGCCTGCGGGCTGGTGAAGGGATTGCGGTAGTTGACCGCCAGCACCTTCATATGATAGTCGTGAACGAGCTTCCAGAGGGCATAGGTGCTGTCCCGCCCGCCGCTGATGCAGACCATGCAGTCATACGGCCCGCCCCGGTTGCGGTATCGCGCCAGAACCGCCCGCAATTCCCCCTCGCCGGCGACAGCCAGGGGCGCATAGGTGCGACAGTAATTGCAGACGCCGCCCTCGTCGAACGCGATCCCGGGCGTCGTGGCCGTCAGAACGCACTTCGTACAAAGCCTCGATTCCATCGGGCGGCCTCCTGTCTTGAATTGCACTGTCTCATGATGAACACCCCTTGGCCCGCTCAGCAGCGTGCTGTTTGGTCAATGCTTCCATCACTGGTTTCAACTTCAGTGCCGTCTTGTATAGCACCACTCCATCACCGACAGGGACGCCTTCCTTTACAGTTCGTTCGGGAAGTGCGATGAGAATGCGGTGTTGACTAAACCGCCGAAGGGTGTGTCGTTTGGCGGCCAGATACTCGGGCGTCCAGAAACCGACTATCTCCATCAGCACTTGCGTGCCGTCCTCGTGGCGGAAGACGAAGTCGGGGATGAAGACCGTTTGGCTATCGTGAAGAATCTCGCCTTCACGAATCAGCTTCCAGCCGTCGCGCTGATCGCCGAATTTCGCGGCGAATGCCTCCTCGATGGACGAGTCAAACTCGCTTGGCGTAGGAAAGTGACTACGAAATCCGTCGCGGTCGTTCAGTTCCAGTCGGGCCTTGATCTTCCAGGGTGCCTGAATGGTGGCCGACATCTTCCATCCTTTGCACGCCAGCAGCGCCGGCAGGAACCGGGCGAAGTTGACGCCGTAGCTGCGGGTTTCCCGCAAGACCGACGCTGGACCCGAGAACGTGAGGCGATATCGCGACGGCCCAACGGCCTTGATTTCGTGCAGCAAGCGGGCGAGCTTGGCGTAGCGAAGGATGGTCTTAAAGTCTTCGCTCGCATCAACCGTCATGATCTCGGCTCGGTACAGGCAGGCCTGGATCTGGGCCACGTTGTACCGCGATAGTAGCGACTCTCCGTTGGGGTAGCCATCGAATGATTCCAGTCGCTGGAATGACATCACATCGGCGTATAAGCCGGCTTCAATTTCCGTCCAGGGCGAGCCGAATTGCCGGGCAATATCCGCCTTAGCCGCCATCTCGCCATGCTCAAACAACCGGTCCGGCTGAGTCACCAAGGGATGAAGGTCGGCCGCCACGGAAAAAACCTTCAGGCGAAGTTGTGCCGCCTGGCCGCGCGGGTCCGTTTGGTATGTGCTCTTGTCATCCAAGAGCTTGCATAAAGCCATGATGCGTTTGTTTGGGCAATCGGATTCATCGGAGAACACCGCTTCGACTTGGCAATGGAGATCTCGACGCTGCCGGCCAATCCCGTTGCGGTAGATGTCGAGCAGGCGCTGGGCATACCGGCGGTAGTGCCCATGCCGGCCCGTTACCAGGCGGTCCGGAATCACCCGGCCGCGATCATACTCGACGATGGCTTGTTCGCTCGTAAGCATCGCTTCGCCTTCTCTGACGGGACCGCTGGGTCTCGCCAGCCGTCTGGCAGACCACCTCGTAAAGTGTCGCCCGTGCGTTGCCGGCCCTGCGCAAAATTCGCCCGAGACGCTGCTTGGCCTGGCGCGTCGAGGCCTGTCCGCCGATAACCACCGCCACCTTCGCCTCGGGCACGTCAATGCCTTCATCCAGTACTTGGTTGGCGACAATCACGGGGAAGGTGCCGCCGGCGAAGCCGTCCAGGACCGCCAGTCGCTCCTTCTTTCGCGTATGGGAGAGGATCGTCGGCAGCAAAAATCGCCTGGAAACGTCCATTGCCATCGCGTTGGATCCTGCAAAGACAATGGTCTTCTGACCGGCATGCAGGCGGAAGAGGTCCTCCAGCACACGGAGTTTCTCAGCGGCGCGGTCCTCGATCGACTGTTTAAGCCGATAAGCCTTCATCGCCAACCGAGCCGCCGGATCCTTGCCGGATTCGCCGCACAGGTCCTTCCACGAGTAGCCCGTCTGGTCCTTCCGTCGCTCGGCCATGAAGTGCCGCACCTGGCGAGAGCACCGATCGTAGCTCGCCTGCTCCTGGTCATCGAGGTGGACGGGAATGCGGACCACGGCAAAGTCCGCCAGCGCACTGCCCCTCGCCTCCCGGAACGGCATGTCATAGGCTATCGGCCCGATGAGCCAGTCAAGGTCCACCTGCCGGCCGTCATAGCGCTGGGCAGTGGCGGTCAGGCCGAGGCGCATCGGGGCCGTTGACATGATTGCCGCCTCGCGATAGGTTGGCCCGGGGAGGTGATGCTCTTCATCGAAGATCAGCAGCCCGAACCGGTCGCCGATCTGTGCCATGTGAATGCAGGCGCTGTCATAGGTGGTCACGGTCACCGGTTGGAGATTGAACGTATTGTCCCCAACGATGCCGGCGTCATATTCAAGGCCCTTGAGAATTCGCCGATGCCACTGGTACATCAAATCGCGGATCGGCGCAACGACCAGCGTGGCCGTCTGGGTCTGGGCCATGGCGGCCAGGGCCACCTCGGTCTTGCCCGTGCCGGTGGGCATGATTACTTGCCCGCGACAGCCCGCTCTGGTCCAGGCCGCCAGGGCCTCGGATTGCTCAGGGCGAAGCCGCGGCAGCGAAACCTCCGGCCAGAAAACACACGCCGGCTTAGGCACCTCGTCCCGGAGGCCATGACCGAGACACTCTGGCAACTCCCGGATAACTCGCGGATAGTGAATGGCGTCGCACCGCCAGGCAGATACGCGACCGTCCCAGGTCCAGAGGCCATCATGGCCGCCAATAGCACTCCTCACTCCTTCGTCGCTCAGCAATAACGTGCCCCCGTCGAAGGCAAGAGAAGCAACCGTCTTGGACTGAATACTATTCATAGCTGTGCATGATAATCGCGTGCCGACGTATGGGCGTCTATCAAAATGAGGCTCTTATCGGAAAAAGTTGATGGTATGATCGTGGTAATCAATCCTATGTGCTCTGTTGGCAGAGGCTTATGTTTTTTCAGACACCTGATGTACCCCGGGGGCATTGTTTTCGCCGTAGTCCGCTTTCGCCGCCCTCATATGCAAGCCCGTCAGGGCTGGCGGGGCGGTGAAAGAAAGGCGTAGGCGAAAGCATTTCGCCGGATTCGCGGAGCCGTTCCTTACCAAGTTTTCCGAGTTGATCCCAAAATGAAAAAAAATGGCCCCAGCCGAACGGTGACCGGTGTTGTATTTATGGCTCTTCGCCCGAAAGTGTACCGCCCTGACGTGTTTGAATTCATAGGACCGGGCCTCTTAAGCCCCTGTAGCTTCGTCGCGTC
>JAFGFX010000097.1 GCA_016930855.1 Sedimentisphaerales bacterium
AATAATTTTGCTTCTGTATTCTTTTTCCCTTTAACCTTTTTTACTTTATACTTAGATTTTTAGCCATCACTTTCCCTGACTTCATATATTGCACCAGCGGTATCTTCGAGGGACACACATACGCACAGCAGCCGCATTCGATGCAGGCCAGCAGATCGTACTCCAGGGCGATATCGATACTGCGGGCCTTGACGGCCTGGGCGATCCTCGTCGGCACCAGCTTCAGCGGACAGTGATCCACGCAGCGACCGCAACGGATACAGGCCTTTTCGGCCTCCCGCGCGACCTCGTCGCGGGAAAGCACGGTAATGCCGCTGGTCCCCTTGAGGATTGGGATGTCCAGCCGTCCGGTCGCCGGGCCCATCATGGGACCGCCCAGCAGGACCTTGGCGGCATCCGCGGTCAATCCCCCGCAGACCTCCAGAAGATCCGAGAGCAGCATGCCCACCGGCAGGCGAAAATTGCCGGGCTGTTTGATTCCCCGGCCGGTCACGGTCACGATCCGCTCGGTCAACGGCCGGCCCTCCACGCAGGCCCAGTAGATCGCCGAGGCCGTGGCGGCGTTGACCACCACCACCCCCACGTCCAGCGGCAGACCGCCGGTGGGGACCACCCGGTCCAGGACCGCCTTGATGAGCTGGCGCTCGCCGCCCTGGGGATACTTGGTCCTGCAGATCGCCAGTTGCAGCTCGTCGATGTCCCGGATGGCCGTCATGACCTCATTGATGGCCTCCGGCTTGTTGTCCTCGATGGCGATGATGCCCCGGCGGGCGCCGCTCGCCCGCAGGGCCAGCCGCAGGCCGTCCACCATGGGCCCGGCGGCCTCGATCATCAGCCGCTGATCGCTGGTCAGGTAGGGCTCGCACTCGCAGCCGTTTATGAGGACCGTATCGACCGGCTTCTTTTCGTTGGGCATGAGCTTGACGGCGGTGGGAAAGGCCGCCCCGCCCTGGCCGACCAATCCGGCCCGGCGAATGGCGGCCACGATCGCGGCCGAATCGTATGCATGCAGATCCTGGTTTTCCTTTTTCTGCTTCCAGGGCCGCCCGTTGGTTTGATCTTCGGCGACCTCTATAACTGCGCTGAGAACCTTGGTCCCGGCCGCGGCCGGCTGGGGCGAGACCTCCACGACGGTTCCCGCCACGGGCGAATGCACCGGCGCCGAGACGAAGGCCTCGCAGGAGCCCACCTCCTGGCCGGCGGTCACCTGCTGCTTGACCTCGACGGTGGGCTGGCAGGGCGCCCCGATATGCTGCGACATGGGGATGACCACCCGCTGGCCCGCCCGCAAACGGATCTCCTGGACCGGACAAGACTGTGAAAGATCTTTTCGATGCGGCGGATGCACGCCCCGGCGGAAGGAGAATTTACCCAGCAGTTTTTCCGATTGCATGGCCGTCATCGTCGTTCACTCATTGCGCGGGGATCCCTTCCGGCCCGCAGGTGCATGTTCCCCACCAAAACGTTTCTTGTCGCGATGCGGTGTTTCCTTACGCCGGTATGAAATATATTTTCTTGCGCAACAACGGCTTACGATAGGCCGCGATGCAGCTTCCCTTCATGATAAAGGGTATAAGATAGTGACTTTTACAAACACATGCAATATAAAATCCAGCGGCAGAGGGGATTGCGTTCGATAAAAGAGGACGCGTTTTTATCGACGGCCATGCCGGCGCTATGGGACTGGATCAACACGGCATTTTATTGTACGCCGATGATCACCCATGGACCAGCAATTTCGATTCCGCTATCGCTGCGACCGGCTATTCGGGCCCGCAAATCCCGGCCGTATGCCGCTTGTTAATACTATGCCGTGTGTTAATACCATGAATATACATCACGTTTGGTTCATTGCCAAAGATGAGTGATGCCCAGGCTACCTATTTTAATTGACCGGTACATTACCTTGATTACCTTGTGAACTTGCCAGGCAAGATTAAATGTAATCGCCAATATATACCAACCGGTCGGTTTTGTTTTTCCATACAAATATGGCCTTGCAGTCTCACAAATTTATCAATACTGATAACAGCTAATTCGTTGTCATTTGTGCCAAAAATGGTTAAAATCGCCTGGCCTACGCCCGCAGGCGAATTTGGTGTAATTATCTATATAGAATATACTTATGGCAATTTTGCTTGGAATTGACGAGGCAGGTTATGGCCCACTTTTGGGCCCTTTAGTGGTCAGTTCCTCGGCCTTTTCTCTGCCGGATGAGCTGCTCGAGGTATCACTTTGGCAGATTTTTTCGCGAAGTGTGGCCAAAACCCTGCGATCCAGCGCCGGAAGAGTGGTCATCAACGACAGCAAGAAGCTTCACCAGAAAAAATCCGGCTATAGACACCTCCAACGGGGCGTCTTGGTCTTCCTGGCGGCCGCCTCGGAGAAAAAGAACAGTAAGCCATTGACAATAGGTGACTTATTGAAATGCCTGGGTGCGGCCGATTTCACCGGCGGCCAGGACTATCCCTGGTACCGCGACCTGCCGGACCGACCGCTGCATATAGACGGCGATGATATCGCCACCTGCTCGACCGCCCTATCCAGGGACCTGGGCGACCGGCGGATCCGCTTTGAAGGGCTGTCCAGTCAGGCCCTGCCGGCCGGCAGATTCAATCAGATGGTCCAGGCGGCCAACAACAAGGCGTCCGTCCTGTTCAGTCTGATCTGCCGGCTGATATCAGCGGCCTATCGCGACTACGGCCGCCAAAACCTCCAGATCTGCATCGACAAGCAGGGCGGACGGGCCTACTATCGCCGCCCCCTGCAAACCATGTTTCCCGATTTCCAGCTCAAGATCATCCGCGAGACCGAACGCATCAGCAGTTACGCCCTACACCATGCCGCCGGCTCGCTGAAGATCCATTTCCTGGAAAAAGGCGAGCAGCGGCAACTGCCGATCGCCCTGGCATCCATGACCAGCAAGTATCTACGGGAACTCTTCATGGAATCGCTCAATGCCTATTTCCGCCGGTTGATACCGGATTTAAGGCCCACCGCCGGCTACTATCAGGACGGACAGCGATTCCTGGCCGACTTGGAGGGCCGGATCGCACCGGAGGATATCCGCGGCGATCTGCTCATCCGGCAGCGATAGGTCGCGCCCGAACGCCGCCTGCATAGCGACAACCTGGCCCAGATCGTTCGGGCAGGCGGCAAGCTACCTGACAAGATCGCTCGTCAGAATAATATCTCACCGCCGCGGCCCTGGGCGATCAGAGAGCTATACGTCTCCAGCTCGTTCTGGATGGCGGGATCGGTCAGATCGATACGTTGGCCCCTCTCGGCCGACAGATAGGCCGCCTGGCAGAGCTTGGTGATCTCCAGGCCGTAGCGCCAGTTGAGCAGGCCGTCGCGGCCCTGGTTGAAGGCGTCCCGGGCGTCGATCAGCTCGTCCACGTAGCCGTACAGATCGGCCTCGTTCGGCTGGACGGCCAGCAGGCCGCGCGACGCCGTGGCCTTCTCCAGGGCGGTCTCGGCATCGGCGACCGCCTGGGCGGCGGCGTCGCCGACGAAGACCTCCAGCGGCGAGCGCAGGGAGTTCACCTCGAAGGCATAACCCGGTCCCAGCCCGTCCATGAAGAGCCGCAGGCCCTGCTTGTCGTACATCCAGGAATTGGTGAACTGCGCCTTGACCGGCTGGTCGGTCTCCGGATGGCGGAAGGTGATCATGCCGGTGCAGAAATCCTCGGCGGGCGTCCGACTGTAGTCCACGCCGGTCCGCTCGCGCAGTTGCTGGCGATAAGGCTCCCGCCCCCACTTGAGCAGGGCGATATCCGCCTGGACGCTGACCGGCTGCAGGTAGGTGACGGGCCTGCCGAAGGGGGTCAGCACATACCAGGACACGGCGATGCTGTGACAGCCCATGTCCGAGAGCACCCCGCCGCCCTGGCGGGTCGGGTCCCAGAACCAGGGCTCATGGGGCCCGGCGTGCTCCTCGGCGCTGCGGGCCAGGGCGATGGGCCCCATGACCTCCTGCTGGGGCGCCAGTTGGGCCAGCGACCGGCGGATGCTCTTCATGTGGAGCTGATTCTCGAAATAGGCGTTCGGCACGCCGATCCGGTCGGCCAGCTCCACCAGCCGGCGGGCCTCGGCCACCGTGCGGCCCAGCGGCTTCTCGCAGATCAGGCCCTTGAGTTCGGCCCCGCCGCGGACGGCGTCGGCGATCTGCTCGACCAGCTCCAGGCGCACATAATTGGGGGCGAACAGGGCCACCACGTCACAGTGCTGACACAGCTCGGCGACACTGGAACAGATGCGGCACGTCCCCAGGTTGTTCTCCCGGGCGAAACTGGCCAATCGCTCGGCGCCCTTGAGGGAATATACGCCGCCCAGCTCCATACCCCGCACCATGGTCATCGCCGTCGCCTGGAAATGGGCGATAAAACCGGCCCCGATACATCCAACCTTCAATGATTCCATTCTAGATTCTCCTTTGCGACTGGTTGCTGTTTCGACGGTTCCGGCCGGACACGGACGCCCGGCCGAAGGTGGCGACGCCTGGTGGGCCGCCTCTGTCCGGCCCGATCCATCCTGAATTGGCGGGACAGCGGCCGCCAAATTGCCTATAATGATAATGCCCTACATAATGCCGAATACGACCTTTGTAAAGAAACATCCACCAGATTACAAGTTCTAACAAAATGAACGACAGGGACATCCAACGGTCCAGACAGGGCCTCCCGCCTTCATTTGGTTAGACGCCCTGGGAGTTCATCATGACGCACCGGAGAACCATAACGGCCGGTTGGCTCTGGTTACTGCTGATGGTCGGCGCCCTGGCCGGCGCCGCTGGACCGGTACAGACGTTTCCATCCGGTCCCTGCCGCCGGGCCGACAATGTCCAGCTCGATCCGAACCGGTTTCATTTCGTCGTCATCGCCGACCGCACCGGCGGCCACCGGCCGGGCGTCTTTGCCGGGGCGATCCACAAGGTCAACCTGCTCCAGCCGGAATTCGTCGTCTGCATCGGCGATCTGATCGAGGGCTATACCACCGATCCCAACCGGATTGAACAGCAGTGGAGCGAGTTTGAGCGGATTATCGAGCCGCTGGAAATGCCGTTCTACTACCTGCCGGGCAACCACGACATCAGCAATCCGGTGATGCTGGCGGCCTGGAAGCACCGCTTCAACCGGACCTATTATCATTTTCTCCACAAGGAGGTCCTGTTTCTGTGCCTCAACACCGAGGGCGGCCAGCAGGCCCACCGCGCCGACTGGATCGACGACGAGCAGCGCGCGTACTTTGGTCAGGTCCTGCAAGACCACCGCCGGGTCCGCTGGACGCTGGTATTCCTGCATAAGCCGCTCTGGGAATCGGATGAGTCCGGCTGGCGCCGATTCGAGACGCTGCTGGCGGATCGGCCCTATACGGTGTTCGCCGGCCACAAGCACCAGTACGCCCACCAGATCCGCCACGGCCGGCGCTATATCCGGCTGGCCACCACCGGCGGCAGTAACGACCTGGCCGGCGTCAGTAGCCAGCGCGACCAGGCGATCCGCATCGGCAAGTTCGACCACCTGCTCTGGGTTACGATGACCGGCCAGGGCCCGCGGATCGCCAACTTGATGCTGGACGGCCTCTTCGATGAACAGACCACGCCGCTGATCATCGCCCAGGCCGCCGAGTTCATCAAGGATCAGATCCAGCAGAATCGCCTGATCCAGATCGAACCGATCCACCTGGCCGCCGACGGGCCGGATAAGGCCGCCGGCCGCATCCGGATCACCAATCCCACCATCGTACCCATGTCCGTCCGGATCGAACCGGTATCGCAGGGTGCCATCCGCCTGAATCCCGACGAAACGACCCGCACGGTCCCGCCCTTTTCCCAGCGCACGATCCGGCTGGACTTGCAGACCGAGTCCCCGGATGCAATCGGCGCGGGCCAGACCATCGAGATCCCCCTGCCGATCCGGATCGCCTTTTGGTTGCCCGCCCAGGAGCCCTATGCCTGCACACTGATCCGTCCGGTTACGATCCTGGGCCAGTAAGCTGCACTATAAAATGAAGGATCAACCCGGAAAAAGTTGATAAGGAACGGCTCCGCGAATCCGGCGAAATGTTTTCGCCTTCGCCATTCTTTCGCCGCCCCACCGCCCTGGCGGGCTCACCTGGCGAGGGCGGCGAAAGCGGACT
>JAFGFX010000098.1 GCA_016930855.1 Sedimentisphaerales bacterium
ACCTACGAAGAGGTCTTCGCCGACGCCGACTCGATTATCGAAGACGCCATCGACGAAGCCCGGAAGCTAATGCGGACCAACCGCGACGAACTCCAGCGGATTCGCGGCCAGATCGGGGAACTCGACAAGAAGATTGGCTCGATGACCCGGCTCCTGGTGGACCCGGACATCGACACCACGGCCAAGCGGGCGGTATCGCGGCAGGTCGGGCAGTTGGAAGCGGAACGCGAGCGGCTCCAGAACGCCGTGGCGGAACTGGCCAACGACGCCAACGACAACACCGCCCGGCTGGCCGGCGCGGTCCGGCAAGCCCTTACTGAAGCGCAAGAGTCGCTTGCCACAGTGGTTACGCCGACGGAGATGCGGGATTTCATCGAGCAGTACGTTGGCCCGATAGTGCTCCGGTCGGACGGGCAGATCGAGCGGAAGGACGCCGAAAACAGCACGGCCCCGGCAGAAGCCGAGGCCGTGAAGCGGTCAATAGCGGGGGCAGGATTCGAACCTGCGACCTCCGGGTTATGAGCCCGGCGAGCTACCAGACTGCTCCACCCCGCGATCCAATTTATCTCATGACACTGTATAGTCGAGCCGGGCAGTCCGTCAAGGATTATTTTACCCAAGTATTTGATTTTTCTTATGTTACTTGCCTGTCAGGGGATCTCGAACTTGTGCTCCGGATGACGGACGGTCAATACCGGACAGGGGGATTTTCGCACCACCTTTTCCGTGACGCTGCCCAGCAGCATCGAGGCCAGGGCGCCGTGGCCGTGGGTGGCGATTACGATCAGGTCGATCTCCTCCTGGCGGGCATAGCGGATGATCTCCAGAAAGGGCCGCCCAATGCCCACCTGCCAGACGAGCCTCTCGGGATTAAAGGTGATATGCTGACTGACAAATTCCCGCATATGCTCCTGGGCCGACTGCTTCATCTCCTCGATGGGCATGACCACCGGCATGGCCGCCTCCTGGGCGCTCAGCCAGAATTGATACGCCTCATCCACCACGTGCAGGCAGTGGAGATTGGCGTCGAAACACTGGGCGATCTCCTGGGCCAGCGGCAGGGCGCATAAGGAGTGCTCGGAAAAATCCGTGGGATAGAGGATCTTCTTCAATTGGCTCATAATCTTATCCTCTTTGCGACCGGTGCGTTATGGCTTACAACCCGCTATGATATTATTGTACCGCGTGGGGCAGGTTCGGTCAACCGGGTTTGGCTGTTTTTCCGCTGTCGCTGCGATGCCGCTTGGCGCCTCCTGGTCGGTGCTACCCCCCGCCCGTGTGGGGGGGCTGACAATCCCATTTACCATTCCACCAGGTCTTGCGCCGCGAAATGCTCGCTGGTGATTTGGAATAGTACCGGGGATTCGTCGGCCAGCGGGCTGGCCTGGCTAAGTTGGATGGCAAACTTGCACTTGCCCAGATCCAGAAGCACCTTGGCGATCGGGTCCGGCGATTGCTTGGGCCGGGTATATTTCCAGAGCCGATCCTTGGCGGCCAGCAGGTTTCCCGCCGGCAGGGCAACCTGATAGTCCCCCCAGTGAATCGTCAGCGTCTCCTGGCTCCAGTCCCCATTCGGGTCGGCGGCGGCGATGGCGCCCTGGACCTTCAGGGAATCCCCCTGGGAGCTGGAGCGCACCTTGGCCTTGTCCACCCGCAGGGCATCCCGGCGGTCGTTTAAGAGGATCAACGGCAGCGGCTTGCCGCGATTGACCAGGTATCGGTTCGATTCGGCCAAGACCACCGCCCCGCGATAGGGCCCGTAGCTGACCGAGAGCCCAAACGGCAGCCGCAGGCCGGAGAGGTCCGCCTGGGCCGCCTGAAGCGAAAAGGCGTTTTTGGCAAAATCGATGGACGCCCGCTGCAAGGGGCCCTCGGCCGGATCCCGGCGTTTGTAGGAATAGAGCCCGGTCCTCTCGTATGAAATCGGCAGCTCGTCGATGGGGATGACATGGCGGAGAATTTCGTCGAGTTCCGCGTCCGCCTCGTCGAGATTCACCAGGCGGATCAGCAGTTCATCGGCGTAGATCAGGTCCTCCGGGCGGGCGTCGTCACTGCTTGGATACAAACGGCCGTCGATCCGGATCGAATCGGAGGGACTACTGCGGTCCTGGTCGGCCTTGACGGTGATCTTGTCCGGATGGATATCGTGACGTTTGACCACCTGGCCCCGCAGGACGCCGCCGGGGTGGGCCGAGCTGGCGATCTGGATATACCACCGGCCGGCCTGGAGCTGCTCGAGTTGGCTCGTCGTCAGCTCTACCGGGGCGGTGCTGGCTAGATCCTCCGGTCCGCTGCTATGGGCCAGCAGATCCAGCTGCAGCGGGGCGGTCTGGTTCGGTTCGGCGGGGCCGTAAAACCCGGCGGCGATGATTGTGCTGTTCGGGTCCTGGTTCAGGCCGCTGGTCAGGATGTCCCAGCTCACCCGGCCGGCTTGCCCGTCCAGGCGGACTATGCCCGTGGCAAACGCCGTCGTCGCGATCGGCTCCGGCAGTTGATCGGCGTCCAGGGTGAACAGGAACGTCGCCGGATTTTGTATCTCCCAGGCCAACCGGGGGGAGGCATAGCCGTCCTCGATCTTCCAGACCGGCGTGGTAAAATCCCAGTCGGCCGCGGTGAAGGTCTCCTGTTGCCGCATTTGCGGGGTGGTTTTGCCGCCCTCGCCGGTGCAGCCCGTCCCGTCCTCCTCGGCGCCGCACATGTAGAGTATGCCGCTTTGCTGATAGTCCCAGAAGCAGGCGGCAATCTCGCCGGAATTGATCCCCACCAAGCCACCGTAGTCCAGGTCGGCGTCTATCCTGCCGGTGGCGTAGGCGTTCTCGACCCTTGCCCCGTTGCGGAGATCGCCGATGCATCCGCCGGCGTAGCGGACCGCCGAGACCCGGCCCAGGGCGTAGCAATCCTGGACGAGGCCGTTTTCCTCCAGCAGGCCGACCAGGCCGCCGGCTTCGAAGACGCCGATAACGCGAACGTCGGCGTAAGAGGCCTGGACTGGGGCGCTGGCGGCCCCGACCAGGCCGCCGACGAAGTGACTGTGATTGCGGACGGTGCCGTTGCGGACGAAGCAGTTTTCTATCAGACCCTGGGCGAGGTAGCCCGCCAAGGCCCCGGTGGCGACGCCATCGCCCGCCGAAATGGCCACGTCCACCAGGCCCAGGTTGCGCACGATCCCGTCCCGGTCGTCTTGCGGGTCGCCGATGACGCCGAAGAGGCCGACGTAATCCTTCTGGTCTTGACTGAGGCTGAGATTCGTGATGCAAAAGCCGTTGCCGTCGAACACCCCGCAAAAGGCCGCGTCCAGGTCCGTCCCGATCCGTTTGAAGGTCGACTCAGCCATTCCGCCCAGGTCGATATCCGCGATCATGGCGAAGTGGGCGTCCCAGTCGGCCGGATGTTGACCGATTTGGGCCAGTTGCTCGGCCGTGGCGATCAGGTAGGGATCGTCGCTGGTGCCGCTTCCCCCGCCGTATTGGCCGCTGGCCGTCGGGACGGCTCCCCGAAACAGCAGGAGCAGCCCGGCCAGGCAGCTTCTTTTTAGAATGTTCCTCGCGGTCATCCGTATCGATCCCGTGCACACATTGTCATGAATCCGGCAGGATGATTTGGGCCGTTACCGGGTAATGATCCGATGGATAGCGGCCGTCATAGTCCTGATGCTGGATATCCGCCTGGAGTACCTTGACCGGCGGCAGGGTCCAGATGTAGTCGATCTTGCCGCCCTCGGTCAGGCCGCGAAACTCCGGGTTGCTGGTCCTGACAGACGTTTGCTGGGGGTGAAGGACCCGAAAGGTATCGACCAGCGGCAGCGGATTGACGCCGACGGGCGGCGACGAGGGATCGTCGTCGACGGGGGTCTCCGGCGGGATCTCGCCCTTGAGGTATTGGATCGCCGGATTGTCCTCGGCGGCGTTGAAGTCGCCCGTGACCAGGAAGGGATCCGGACAGGCGCGTTCCTGGATCCGGCGGATCAGCAGCAGGGCGCCCTTCCAGCGGGCCTGCTGGGATTGATGGTCCAGATGCAGGTTGTAGACGTAAAACGCCCGATCCGTTTTTCTGTCGATCAACCGCGCCCAGGTGCAGATCCGGTTGTGGCTGTTGCCCCAGTGTCGCGACGCGATCGTGTCCGGCGTCTCGGAGAACCAGAACGTGCCGGCCCGGCTGGGCGTCAGCCGGTCGCGGCGGTAGAGCAGGGCGGCATATTCGCCTCTGGTCCTGCCGTCGTCACGCCCCTCGCCCAGCTCGCTGTAGCCGTCGAGCTCGCCTTGCAGGTAATCCAGTTGGAAGCGCAGCGCCTCCTGCAGGCCGACCACGTCGGGTTGATAATCGCGAATCACCTGGGCCACCAGGTGTTTGCGCTTGTCCCAGCGGTTCTCGCCGTCGTCGGCGGTTCCGTAGCGGATATTGAACGTCATGATCCGCAGGGCCTTCGTATCCTCGGGCGCATCCGCCTGGGCCGCCGCCGGAGCAGCGCCGTAATGCAGCAGCAAAAGGCCGACGGCCGCCGGAATCCACCATCTAAAAATGCGCCGGATTGAAGGGGCATGCGATCGCGTCGTCATAGTGTGCTCCCGAAACGTGGTTGGATGGATTGGTTTGTTTGGTTCCATGAGGCCTCCGGAGGATCTCTAACGCCTATCTATACCATGGGGGCCGCTGTGGTGCCAGCATTTTTTGGCCGGCGGCCGGCCCCGCGGGAGATTTCCAGGTGGAGGGGATCCTTGGTTCGCAAGCGGCAGAATCCGTACACCGCCACCAGTTGCGCCAGCAGCGAGATGCCGATCAGCCAGTGTCCGTTTGCCCCCAGCAGGCGATACAATTGCAGTCCGGCGAAGGGGGCGACCATGCCGCGCAGCCCCGTCAGGCTCACGTGCGCCCCCATGTAGAGGGCGTCCTTTTCCGGCGGGGCGAAGGCCATGTGACCCAGCCGCCAGGCCAGCTGGCCGCCGCCCATGGCGCTGCCGGAGATCAGGCGGCTCAAGAGGATGATGGGGATGCTCGCCTGCCAGACGCCGATCAGCAGGACCGCCCGGCTGAAGGCCCAGGTCAGGCCGGCGTAGATCCGGATGGTGAAGATGTCATATCGATCGAACGCCTGGGCCCAGAACAGGGCCGTCAATCCCGTCGCCAGGTAGGGCACGGCCGTGATCGCCGAGCCGCCCTCCAGCCAGTTGCTTTGCATGGCATCGGCCAGGATGACCACCAGCACCGTCTCCACCATCAGCGTGGCGAATCCGTTGAGCATCTGCCAGCCCATGTAGATGCGGAAGCGGCGGTCCGTTTTGAGCACCGCCAGCCCCGCCAGCAGGGGGATCTGCCGGGCGGCGCCGGCCTGCCGCCGCAGGGTGGTGCGCTCCTGGCGGATCCGCACCCGCCCGAACAGGAGGCAGGACGCGATCCCGCTGATGCCGCTGATGCCGTACATCCAGGCGTAGGAGATCCGCCAGTGATCCATGATGGTCGTAAACAGAAAGATGATGCCGCTGATGCCCAGGGTCAGGCTGAGGCTGATGATCACCACGATCCTGCCGCGGATGTGGGTGGGATAATTGTAGCGCCAGATGGAGGTCCGCAGCGGCAGCGTCAGGGCAATGCCGATCTGGGCCAGGAAGATCTGGCCCAGAAACAGAAGCGGCGCCCACTTCTGAGCGTACGGCGTCAGCAAAATGGTCACCAGCAACAGGGAGACCGCCAGCAGTATGCGGCGCAGGGCGAGGATCTTGCGTACCGATTGAAAGTACCCGATCAGCGGGCCCGCCAGCAGGAATCCCAGGAAATTCGAGGCCATCAGGCAGGCCAGCAGGGTGTCCGGCATTCCCAGGGCCTTGCGGCCGACAAAACCGCAAAAGCCCATGCCGATAACGGACATGGGCGCCGCCAGCGGCAGGGTGGCGACAAATTCCCGGCCTAGCCCCAGGCGCGTCGGGCGGGACAATTCCCCAAACCACCAGCTCCGGTCAGGCGGCGGAGGATCGACGTGTAAATCGGCGCGATTCGGCAAGGGCGGTCTACCTCTCCGTCGGCGACGGTAGAACCCGCCTCGGAATCAAGGCAACTTGGCCCCAACCGCAAGTGACAGCCGGATACGGCCAGAGCACCGGCCGGGAGGATCATGTTAGAAAGGATATACCCGGGTTCCTCGCTACGAGGGGGCATCCTAGCGGATATACCAACGGGTCAACCGGCTCGGTTTATCCAGCAAAAGGTACTTGTCGATATCCTCGGCGAGCAAGCGACGATTGACTTCCGAAATGTGACTGTATTTTCGAATCTGCTGCTTTTGGTCATGCGCCATGGTCTGACAGCCCGCCAACATGGATCCGATCGCCATTACCAATAAGGCCATAATGAGTGTTCGCATTCTTAAACCTCGGATTTGTAGGGATTTATGGGTATTGTGGGGCCCCGGTTGGTTTGTTTGGCTGTTGTTTTTACCCCGGTTGGTTTCCCGTTTAGCCCCCACGGCAGGGTGCTTGCGGTATTGTTTTTATATCCTGGATTTACGGCATGTCAAGCAGGAATGATACCTAGCCGGTGGTGCCCTGTCAACGGCCAAAATCGGAAAATCGGTTTGCCAGACGTTCCCGGCGGCGTCCAGGATGTTCCCTTACGTGCGTCGGGCACCGCAAGGGGGCATCCGCCGGGCCGTCGGGATGGTACGATTCCACCCAGGTCCCCAGATCCGCGTACCAATATACGATACGCAATTGCTCGTGCAGGCGGCGGAGCTGCTTATGGGCGTATTCGCTCAGTTCGGCCTGAAACTGGGGATTCGGCGTCCGGCAGAAGAAGATCCGGCAGCCGGCGGGCCGGAACTGGCGGGCCCGGCAGATTTGATCCTGCTGCGACGGGCATCGTCCCTTCTTGGCCGCCGGCAGGGGGGGCCGGCTGTTGCTCCGGGAAATACCCGTTTGGCCGGCGGCAGGGGCCGGCGAGCCGGATAGACCGTGATCGATCCGCGTCAATCCATGATAGAGATACATCATCTCCAGGGTCGTGACGTAGAGACGATGGCCGTAGGAGGCAAAATCACAACAGCGACCGCAGGAGCGGCATTCATATCGGGCGGCCGCGGTACGCGCATCGATGATCTCATAAAGCTCCTGCAGGGGCCGGTGGATCTCGCGGCTCTGATGATGCTGCACGATCCAATCCCAGGCGGCGTCGGGAAGGTGCCGGCCGGCGGCCTCCAGGGCGATACTATTGTTTTGGATGGCCTCGATTTGGGCCAGGCTGAACCAGCGGCCCTGATCGATCCCGGGACAGGTCTGCCGGGCCTGCTGCCATTGGTCTGGCGTTCGCAGGTTCTCCTTCCAGAAGGGCCAGGTCCGGCACTGCCGGGGCCGCTGATCGTACACGCGGCAGACGGGACCGTTGGGGCCGTCTTTATCCAGGAAGACGCAGTCCTTACTGGGCTGTTTCTCGATGAGGCTGTAGCGAATGCCCACCCGGCGGGTGTAGAGCCGCTTGAATTCCGTCACGTCGATCGTCAGCCGGGCGGCCAGTGCGGCGATTTCCTCCCGGTTGACCCAGACGTACCCCTCGCCCGGCCCGGCGCAGCACCGCCCGCATTGCCGGCAGGAAAACGCCAGGCCATTTTGGTACCAGCACGTTCGTTTGGTCAGCAAGCGGACACTCTCTAAATTCGTCATGGGGACCGCAGTAACAGCCGGTTCGTTGGCCCGTCCGGTGGTTCCCCCTTCGATCCGACCAAGGGTACGGGATTCGGCCCGCCGGCTCGGTTCCGGGATGCCGTTAGGGGGTAGCGGGATTCTCCGGCGGTTCCGGATCGGTTTGCTGGGTCTTGGCCTCCAGTACGCCCGGCCAGCGGCCCAGCAGCTGCTGGGCCTGATGGGCCAGGAAGCTGTCCGGCCGCAGGGTGATTACCCTTTGAAGCAGTTCCTGCCCCCGGGTGCGCAATAGATGGCGGTCCGAATCGTGGTCGCTTTGGTTGTACTTCTCCAGAAGGACCTGGGCCAGTTGCAGCATGGCCTGGATGCCGCCGTCCCGTTCCGGGTAGCGGCGGACGATCTGGGTGAGGGCATCCCGGCGGGAGTCGATCTCGGCGATCAACATGGCCTGGGCCAGCTCGATGTTGTCGATCAGCGGATCGGGCTGGGGTGCGTCCAGGGTCAAGGCCTTCAGCCGGGTTTCGTAGTCCAACTGCTGCGGGTCCAACCGGACGAATTCCGCCAGCCGCCTTTCGTGCACGACGTGGCCCTGGCGGTTCTCCTTGTCCAGCAGGGTTTGCAGCAGTCCGATGCGTTCATACAGCGACAGCAGCTTGTCCCGGGTCAGCGTCGGCTGGGGCGACTGGAAGATCTCCGACATGTCCAACAGCCAGCCGGCCGAGGCGGCCTCCTGCCGGGTCTGCTCCTGGCGTTGGTCCAGAAGGACCTGGCAGCGGGTCTTCGCCTCCTGGAGCAGGGCCAGCGAGGCATCGAACTGGAACGGCTCGGCGGGCGTTTCCGGCAGGGCAGCGGCGGCCAGGGTGGCGATCCGCCAGCGGGCCTCGATGGCGGTCTCGTGATCGGCGGCGGTCCGCAGCAGCTCCCGCCAGATCGGTTCGGCGTTTTCGCTGGGGATCTCGTCGTAGAGCCGCAGCCGCTTTTCGTTGCGCAGGGCCCGGACGTCGGGCTTGAGGTCCTCCAGGAGGGCCTGGTAGTACAAGGAGTCGGCCACCCGCCGGTGGTGGGGATATTTCTGGATGAATCGCTCGATGTGCAGCTGCGCTTCCCACTTGGCCAGCAGGAAGTTGCGGGCCTTTCGCTGGGCCGGGGTCGGTTCGCCCGCCGGCGCCGAGGGGGTCTGGGCCTGCAGGTACGCCGGGCTGAAGGCGGCCTGCCACTCCAGCTGCAGCAGGTTCTCCACCCCTTGGGGATTCAGGTAGGATTCCGCCGCCAGCCGCTGGGCCTTTTCCTCCTCCAGCAGGGCGGTGATGTCCTGCTTGAATCGCTCCTGCACCCGGTCAGGACGGTTGCTGAATACGTAGGCCTGAAAATCCCGTTCGGTCATGCCGATCCAAACATGAAAGACGATCACCACGCCGGCCAGGATCAATCCGAAGGTGGGGGTCAGGACCCCCGGGCGATAGCGGACGAAATGACCGATGGCCAGCACGATGCCGAAGATCATCACGCTGGCCAGAAACGCCAGCGACCAGGGGGCGTACATGACCGCCCAGCGGAGCGGATCGGTCTGCGGATTCGGTCCGCTGAAGATCGCCCAATAGAGCAGTTCCGGCACCAGGCAGAGGACCGCCGAGACGAATTTCGACTTGAACCGCAGCGGCTCGAAACTGACCGCCAGGCAGCTGACCAGCAGGCACAGCGCGAAGATGCGATCGGTTCCCAGAAACAGCGCCACCAGGACAAACGGCAGGGCGTACAGGATGTTGTACATCTGGGCCGTGAGGATGGGCACGGCGCAGACCAGCGCCAGAAGCAGCCCCAGCACCGCGATATACGCCGGGTAGTGAAAGATGTTCAGGGGGGTCAGCACCTGTTCGATCAGGTTGCTCGAAACCGAGCGGCCCGACCAGACGAGCCACTGGCCCGACTGGAGCCGCTGAAAGAACATGGTCAGCAGGATATAGAGAAACAGGTTCAGCAACCAGCAGCCCAGCTTGTAGAGCGGCGCGTACGCCACGGAAGGACCGTCGCTGAACCACCGTTTAAAACGATGTAGGGTTTTGCGTGCCATTTATGGTTTGCGGGCGACGTAAGCCATGACGATACCGCCACTTAGTTTTTCCACGCGCTCCGCCTCGAATCCTGCTTTCCTGAGGGTTTCGATAAGCATGGGTGCCGATCCGAAACTCCGTACCGACTCCGGGAGATACAGATAGGCATCTTTACGTCTCCAGGCTATCATAGTGGCAATCCAGGGCAATACAAGCCGAAAATAACCGGCGTACAGGCCGGCCAGCAGGCGGTTCTCGGGCAGGGCGAACTCGAGAATGACACAGCGGCCGGTCGGTTTCAGTATCCGGTGCATCTCCCGCAGACAGCGGTCGAGGTGTTGCAGGTTGCGGAGCCCAAACGCGCAGCTGGCACAGTCGAAGCAGTCATCCGCGAAGGGCAGCAACTCGGCGTCTGAGCATAACCAGATAATTCCATTCGAGTTAAAGCGGTCAATCGCTCGGCGTTTGCGGGCACTGGCCACCTTGTTTTGGGCCAGGCGGAGCATGGGTTCGACGAAATCCACCCCGCAGATCAGCGCCGGCCGGGGCCGGCCGGCGGCGAAGGCCAGGGCCAGATCGCCCGTTCCGCAGCATAGGTCCAGCAGGGACTCGTCCGGCTGGATGCGGGCCAATTCCACCGCCCGCCACCGCCAGGAGCGGTCTCGGTTGAAGCTCAGCAGGTGGTTCAGCAGGTCATAGGTGCCCGCGATGGAGGCGAACATCTCCCGGACCCGTCGGCGCTTGTCCGGCAGCCGGTGCGGGTCCTTGAGGGTCCGGCGATTCCAGGCTGGGATCTTGCCTTGATTCATTTGCCCTCGATTGTATAGTAAAGTCCATGGCAGACGCAATCGAAACGCCGCCGGACCGGGTGTGGATCCATCAGGAGCTGGGCAACTGGCAGACGGCCGGCGGGGACTTCTCCGGCCGGCAGATCGTGGATTGCACCGTGAGGAACCTGAGCGTCTCGGATGGTTTGTTGAACTACTTTCGGGCCCTGGTCAGCCGACTGGAACACGTAAGCCTGGACCACAGCCGGTGCGAGCAGGCGTATTGGTCCGACTGCCAGGTGCGCCATCTGGCGGCCCAGACCTCTTTTTTTACCGGCGGGTGTTTTCTGCACTGTCAGTGGCTAGAGACGGTGGCGGAGCTGTCCAGTTTCGCCTTGACGGCCTGGCAGGACTGCCACTGGCAACAATCCCGTCTCTCGGAGGTGGGCTTCATCGGCAGCGTCTGGCGCGGCTGCCGCTTCACGCAGGAAAATTATAATTTTGTCCGTTTTCCCCGCTCCCTCTTTATCGATACGGAATTCAAGGACTGCTTTTTACGCAAGGCCATCTTTCGCCGGGCCGTCTTTATCCGCTGCCGGTTTACCCACTGCCGCCTGCCGGAATCGGTGTTCGAAAACGCCCGCTTCCAGGAGACCGACTTTGTCGGGACCGATCGAGCGGAGGCCGCTAATTGGAACGGCGCCCAGGGGCTATAAAATTTAGGTTCAACTCGGAAAAAGTTTGTAAGGAACGGCTCGGCGGATCCGGCGAAATGTTTTCGCCTTCGCCATTCTTTCGCCGCCCCACCGCCCTGGCGGGCTCACCTGGCGAGGGCGGCGAAAGCGGACT
>JAFGFX010000099.1 GCA_016930855.1 Sedimentisphaerales bacterium
TACATCACCATCGGGCTGGCGTGGGCGCTGCTCAGCTTCATCGGCACCGTGGCGCTGGCCAAGTACCTGGAGGGCCGATCATTCCATGAATGAGACACTGGGCATGATTCTCATCGGCATCGGACTGGCCTTCGATTTGATCGGGACGGTGGGTCTGGTGCGGTTTCCGGACATGTACAATCGGCTGCAGGCCGCGACCAAGTGCGTCACGCTGGGGACCGCCACGCTGCTGATCGGGGTGGCCGTCTACAGCGGCGTCTCGGCGCTGGCGGCCAAGGCGCTGCTGGGCGCGGTGTTTATTTTGCTGACCTCGCCGGTGGGGGCCCACGCCATCGCCCGCGGGGCGCACCACTCCGGCGTGCGGCTCTGGGAAGGTAGTGTGCAGGACGCCTATCAGACAGAGCGGCAGAAGCAGGAATATCAACATGCGAAAACCGAAACTGCGTGAAATACGGGAAGCGCTCAAGTCGTTCTTCAGTCCGGCCTTTACCAGCCGCTTCCCCGCCCGGCCCGCCCCGGCGCCGCCGGCGTACCGGGGCAAGGGCCTCTTCCACGAGGACAAGTGCATCGGCTGCGGGGCGTGCGCGGAGGTGTGCCCGGCCGACGCCATCGAGATCATCGATGATCCGGACAGCCAGCCGCCCCAGCGAACACTGATCCGGCACGATGACATCTGCATCTTCTGCGGGCAGTGCCAGGCGCTCTGCACGACCGGCGAGGGCATCGAATGCACCAGCGAGTACGAGCTGTCGACCTTCGACCGGAAGACCTGTGCCGTCTCGGTGGCCAAGGAGCTGTACCTCTGTTACATGTGCGGCAAGCCGATCACCACCAAGGACCACCTCCGCTGGTTGGCGGACAAGCTGGGCCCCCGGCGCTATACCAATCCGACGCTGATCCTGGTCGCCGAGGAGAAACTCAAGCTCATCAGTGCCCCCGCCGGCGAGGACCATCCCGCCCCGGACCGGCGGCACATCATGCAGATTCTCTGTCCCCACTGCCGCCGCCAGGTGCTCCTGCGGGAAATCTGGGGCTGACCCGAAGGCCGTTCTCCCGGGCAACCTGTGCAGGGGAACCAACGCAGGAGGAACAATCGTTTATGCCTCCAGCGACCCATGGGAATCAAATGGTCTTGGGGGAGGTCCGCAAACATCTGGCCGCGCATCTGTCGCCGCGGGCCGCCCTGGTCGGGGTGGGCAACGTGATGTACGGCGACGACGGATTCGGGCCTCATCTGGTTCGCCGGCTGCGGAACCGAACGGCCGTGGCCCTGTTCGAGGCCGGCGTCGCGCCGGAAAACATCACCGGCCCGATCCGCCGGCTCCGGCCGGAAACGGTCATCATCGCCGACGCCGTCCGCCGGGACGGGCCGGCCGGCTCGCTCTGCTGGCTGGCGCCGGACGATCTGGCCAGCCAGGCGGCTCTGACCCATGGACCGTCGCTGGAGATATTTTTGGCCTTTCTGGCCCAATTGCTGCCGGCTGCGATTCATGTCCTGGGGATGGTTCCCGCCGAGACGGGATTCGGCCGGATGCTCTCCGAGCCGGCCGAGCGCTGCCTGGCCGAACTGGTCGGCTGCATCGCCGAGCTGTGCCCGGCGGCGGGCCGCGACGAGCGGACCTGACCTGCCGGCCGCTGCCGGTCTCATGATCCGGGCAGCACATCATCGCCAACCCCGTTCCTGTTATTCCTTCAGCGCCGTTACCAGCGTGCGGGTCGTTGCGCTCTGGTTCTGCTGGGCCTGTTTGAATGCCCCGGTATATTCCGGATTATCCCGTTTGAACGACTCGTTGCCTTTGACAATCTCCTGGAGAGCCGTGCTCTTTTCCCTGGCCAGTTGCAGCTTCCGCGCCATTTTCACGCCGAACGCGCCGCCAAGGATCCCGCTGAATCCGATGCCCAGCTCCAGGAGGTAATCGGCCACCTCCCAGGGATCCGGCCGCTGGATCGCCTCGGCGCGGGCCGTCTCGGCCAGCGTTTGATGAACCGGCTGGAGCAGTTGCTCGACCGTCTCGCTTGGCGGGATCTCCTGGGGCAGTCCGTAATACGCCACAATTGCTTCGGACTGCTGGGTGGCCTGGCTCGTCAGGGCCTGGAGTGTCGGCGAGGTCTCTTCCTGCCGGGCCTGCTGGGCCGCCGCCGCCACCGTTCGATGATGCACATAGGCATTCTGTTTCTGCACTTCGCCCGGGGCAAACCGCAACACGTCACAGCCCGCACACAGCGCCAGCACCACCAATCCCACCAATACGATCAGCTTTTTTCTGCGCATAACGTCTCTCCTTTGTCAACATCGACGTCGACCTGGCGTTTATTCACGTCCTGCCGAAAGGTCTTCAAACGTCTTGTTAAAACTGTACGCCTGTTCACCAGCGGCCGTCTTGCGTTCCAACTCCTTGAGCCGATACTCATGTTCCCGGTTCTGTCCGGCCACGTGTTCGACGTTCGCTTGTAGTGTCTGCTGCGTCTGGTTGAGCCGTCCCAGCTCATGGCGGATCAAGGTCAGCTCCGCCCGCAAATTCGCCCACGCCGCGATCAGCACCACCACCAGCGTGCCCAAATGCACCAGCGTTCCCAGCGTCACCTCGCGTCGAAAGGTCCATATCGACACCGCGTTTTCCGTTTTCGTCTTTGCCATGTGGCGACCTGACCTATTGTATGATGGCGGCGGGGCCATACTTCAGAGTACCTTGTCAAACGCAGGCCACGCCGTGATCCGGTTATCCGTATCAGCTGTTGGCTTGAGGAAGTGAATGGGAAATTCGCGCCTTGCGGGCGTTAGAATGTTCGCTGCCAGCGAACGGCCGTCGATGTTTTCCTCACGCTCTTTCCCTACGGCTCGATCTGAATGACGTTCACATCGCCCACCTGCCACATCACACCGATCGTTCCGGCGGCCAACTGCCCGCCCTCCGTGAACGATTCCGCCAGGTTATACGCCTGCGTTTCGCTGCCGCCGACCGTGACCGGCGCGCTGCCGGCGGCCATAATCTTCACTTGTTGAACCGTGTAGCGGTTGTATTCGAGATTCTCCGTCACCGTCACCGTCCACGCCGCCGGCGCCGCCCCGGTCGCCGACACCCGCGAGGACTCCTCCCGGTCGCCGGCCCGCTCCCGCCGCTGCAGTCGCGCCAATTGCTCCTGAATCTCCATGTCTATCCTCGCTAGATCCCAAGGCGTCTAACACAATAAAGGCAAATAGTTCCGCCGTCGGCTCTTTCTGGCTCAAGATGCCGGCAAGTCAATAAAGTCAACTCCCAAAGCGGATCTCCGTGCTCCAGGTGTCGCCCCAGACCATCTGCACCTGCCGGACCTGCGGCCCCACGCTACGTCCATCGGCCAGAGAGCCGAACTCCAGCTCTCGTCCCTGTACGCCCGTGACCACGTCGCCAGGCCAGACCGCCGGCGCGATCCACGCCAGTGAGGCCGTGCCCGCCCATTCTTCTTGCCGCTCCTGCAGCAGCCGATCCCGCAGCCAGCCGCGTAAACTCTCGCGATCGTCCCGCTCGTCGGCCGTGCCCAGTGCGCCGGCCGCGCCCGCATGAAACACGCTCGACGCGGTCACCCGCCAATAGGCGAACTCACTTGCCCGATCGAACACCATCGTCCGCACGGGCCGGGCCGCGTCCACCGGGCCATCGCCGATCTCCGCCTGCAGGCAGGCATCCGCCTCGACCACCGCCGTAATCCGAAACCGCAGCTCGTCCTTCTTGATCGCATACCACAGCATCGCATCCAACTGCACGCCGCCCAGATACACACCGCACTCGTCCAGCAGGTTGTCGAAGGTGCCGGCGTATTCCTGCCAGGTCTGGCCGCCGTCGTACGAGACCTCCAGAAAGTATCCAAATCCCTCGCCGGCCGCGTTGGTACTCAGGCAGGGATAGAACCGCCGCCGCCGTGCGGCGTACTGCTGATTGCCGAACACGGCGCTGAAATCATACGCCGGCCCCCGGCAGAAGGGGGCGATCCTGTAATCGCCCGCCTCATTGAGCACCCACTTGCGAAACACGTTGCGCACCGTCCGGAAATCCGGATTCGTAAGCGGCG
This sequence comes from Sedimentisphaerales bacterium, assembly GCA_016930855.1. Taxonomy (GTDB): domain Bacteria; phylum Planctomycetota; class Phycisphaerae; order Sedimentisphaerales; family SM23-30; genus JAFGFX01. The sequence continues at coordinate 4,051 of JAFGFX010000099.1, forward strand.
AATACAGATCGTAATTGTTTTCCTCCAGATTCGGATCCCAACCGCCCACCAGCGCGAAGGTGCCCTCGAATCGCTTCGGCGCCCCCCGCCCGATCAAGCGCAGCGTCTGGCCGGGCCGATCCGTCTTGACCGTACAGCCCGCCAGGTTTGTCTTGGCCGGATCCAGCGTTTCTTGAGACTTCTGATGCCGCAGATACACCTTGCGTCCCTGACCCCGCCGGCAAAAGTGCAGCACGTCGGCCACGTCCGCTTCACCCGCCGGCACCTGCCGGATGCAGAATTCCAGTCCCGCCTGCTGGCACAACCGCTCGATGGCCTCCAAAGGCCTCAGGCCCGTCACCTCCACATCGCGCAGCACCTGCCCCGCCGTCAGGTTCTCCAAACCCGCCGCGAGCGCCGACTGGGCGGCGTCCCTCGGCAGCCACGCCGCCGCGATATAGTGAATCGCCCGGGCGTAGGTCCAATAGATGGCCCGCGATTCATTCATCTCGAACACGGCCGTCCGTGTGCCTTCTATTTCGACCTCAATGGCTGAGGCATTCGGCCGACCGTCCGCGTTGAAGACCACCGGGGTGGTGGGGATCTCCACCGTCTCGCCATCGCCCGCCGCCACCCGCACTCGATCGATCGCCTGCGTGTTGAGATATTGTAAAGGATTGCAGGCGATGATCTCGACCCCTTCGGCGGAGTTCGCCATCGCCGCCTCGCCGCGGCAGATGACTCCCTCGAACAAAGGCCACAGCACCTTGCTGTCCGCCACCGACGTATCGGGGCACGGCATCCGCACCGTCACCCGCTCACCCGGCGACAGCGCCTCGGCAATGTCCTCGAAGCGTGCCAGGGAGCCCTGAAGATCAGGCCAAAGGCGAAACCGCGCCTCGATCCCCTTGGCACCCGCCCGGCGGGTAATTTCCCTCAACTCCAAAAACGGCGCCGGTTGTCCATCCACTTCCAACACCACCGGCAGAGGTCGCCACGACAAACTGCCCTCCGAGCTCGGTGTAAACGTTACGGTATTCGCCTTCATAATTCCCTCAAGGTCAAGGTGTCGCCGTGCCGGACGGAACTATCCAATACACGGCTGTCTGACCGGATGATTCATGGGATCTAGCCAGGCAGGGCAACGGGGATAATTACGTTCGGGCATCAAGCCGGCGGAAGGGATTCACGTCTTTACAATCCGACCTTCCATTGCACATCGCTTACCGGGGCCGGCCCTGTCAAATCCACGGTTACGCCGACCACCGCCGTATTGCCGTCGTCCAATCCGTCCTTCGTGTCGGCCCGCACGCCGAACTGATATCGCGTCCCCTGCTCGCCCGGCCCGCTCAGGTACGCGTAGGCATACCTGCCGTCGCACGGCACCTGTCCCAGCGGATTTGCGTAATCCATCAGGCCGCTGCCGCCGTCACCGTAGATGACGAACCGATCCGTCGGTGCCTGCGGCGGCCCCGGCCAGTTCCACCAGCTCAGGCGGATTCGTCCGCCCGAAATCTGACGGGCCCGCAACTGCCGCACGTCGTTCGGCCGGGGCGCGCGGCGCTTTGCCTGGTCATCCAGGCTCAATAGCACCACCGCCCGCCGGTTTCGCTCCTGCTTGCCGGTGGATGAGATCCGCCGGCAGGCATAAAACGTGTCACGCCCGGCCGCAGAGCCGCCAGGACCGGCCACGGTGTGCAGTCCCGCCTCGTACGCCGCCGTTACGATCCGGTTGTAATCGATGTTCGCCGCCGCGTCGCGCCCGCGGTACACCGCCCAGCACCCGCCGGGCAGGACCCAAAACTCCCCCTCCGCCAGGGACTGCCGCAGCGGCAGTCCGTTGGCGAAATCCCCTTCCGTTAGGCTGTTATACAAATGTCCGTCCATCAGGCACTCTCGATGCTTCGGGCAATCTGCGTTCCGTCGTCCGTAAAACGTACCGTCATCAGATCCGCACTGTCGTCAAGATTGCGGATCGTCAGCGTCCCGTCGAACTTGTTCTGCCGGGCCGGGTTGCCCCGGATCGCCGCTGAGCGGGCCAGGGAGGCCGCCGCGTTCTGGTCTCCATTGATCGCCCGGATATCACAGGCCGAGATCACGCTATGGCCGATCGCTTCGGCGATGGCCGAACCGGCCGCCGCGCAGCCGACCGCCGACAGATGCGTTCCGTCGTCCGTGTACTCGGCCACCAGGTCCCAGCGATTGCCCGACACCGGTGCCGGATCGCCGTTCTGGGCCTCCCGCCGCTCGGTTCCCAGGATCGCATTGATATCCAGAAAGAGCACGTCGCTCTTGCCCCGAGACCAGCTGCGCAGACTCTGATTCCAAACATCCCGTATCGTGTTCTGGGCATGTGTTCCATTCGTCCAGGGGAAGATCGCATCCAGGATCATCTGGCAGTTGTGATTGCGGCAGGCCGCCAGGATCCCGTCCAAATCCGCCGCCACCTGCGACCAGGACCGCTCATCCTGAATATCATTCACGCCGCAATGAATATAAAGCCGGCTCGGCGTCTTGTCCCACAGCGCCGCGGTCAGATCGTGTTCTCGAACCTCCTGGAAGTTGTTCGACAACTGCGTGTTGCCGCCCAGTTCCCATGACCAGCCCAATTGACGAAACGCGATGTGCAGATAGCAGCCCATCGGATCCTTGGCCGTCGCGTTATTGCGGTAACAGCGGTTCAGCGGCGAGCCTTCCGAGATCGAGTCGCCCGCTACCATGACGGCTGGCGGCTCCATCAGGGCCGCCACCGGCAGCACCCCGAAGTTCGTCCCGCCGATCGAAAAATCCAGCGTCGATCCCACGGAGACGGCAGCGTAACTCGTGCTGTTCGTATCGAAAAAACGCATCCGGGCCGTACCGCTGTCATCGATCGGCAAGGCATCGCTGGCGTTCAATGCCTGCCAGACGTACGTGCCGGCGTTGCAATAGAATGCCACGCCCAGCAGGTCGTTTGTCAGGACAGGTCCGATCGGCGTGTCGAATTCGTAGTCTTTCACCCCGACCACAAAACCGCTGGTGATCTCCTGGCCCTTGCCGACGATGAGGTATTGCGAATCCGACACCGCCCGGGCCACAAAGAAATACATCCCCTGGATCGGGCTTGTCGCCTCCAGCTTCAGCCGCGCGCCGGTTACCATTCCCTCCCGGGCGATGTGGTTGTTCTGGGAATTCGACAACTCCAGCCAGTATTCGCCGTTTCCGCCGGTCAGATTCTGACCCGACGCCGACAACGAAACGTCCAGCCATCCCGCCAGCACCATCGCCATATCGTGCTCCCTGTCGCCTGGACCCAGAGGGCCTGCCTACCTGTCCTCGATCGTTACCTTACGTATCCGAACACGTCGATCGTCGCCGTCGTCGCCGCCGTCGCGCCGGTATTGACCTTCACGCCGAAGACCGACTCCGCCGCACATCGGCTGTACACCGCCTGGCCGGTATCCAGGATCCGCACGTCCGTGCCGGGATTGGTCATGCCCGACAGGTCCACGCCCTGCACCCAGCCGTCCGCGTTGACACCCGTCCCGAAATCGTAATCGGTGCCTCCCGCCAGCGACGCCGAGATGTCCCGGACCACCACGTGGGTCACGATCACCGTCCGTCCCGTCGGCACCGTCAACAGATCGTTTTTCTGGGCCGTCTGCATGTCCACGTTCGCTGCCGATCCCAGCCGCGTGATCGCCCCTTCGGCCATCATCCCCGGCGCGAACCACATCTGCTGGCCCCGGCAGTCCGTGATCGAGGTGATGTCCCCGCCGCTGGTGGCCACGATCGCCAGCCGCGTGTGATTCGACAACGGGCTGGGAAACTGATCGTATTGATCCGTCACCAGGTTGCCGTCCCGATCCAGGTAGACGTAGATGCTCTCCTGGTTGTCCGCCAGCGCCGCGCCGCTGCTGCCGGGATATTCCGCGATCGTCGCGCCTTGAAAAAACCAGCCCGCCTTCACGCCCAGGTTCAGACCGCCCTCGTCGTACGCCCGCAGATCGTTTGCCCGCCGCGTCGCCAGCAGCAGGCGGTACAGCAGCCGGCGAAACTCCACGTAATACGGCGCCTTGCCCGTCTCGATGAATTCGACACCGGTCTGCGTCTCCTCGACCAGATTCAACAGCTCGTTGTCACTCGGATACACTTCCGCCATGGTACACTCCCGGTCTAAAACGTTTTGTCCGTCCCGCACCAGCAGGAATCGATTCGGCCGGCCGCGTCCCTCGTTCCCGTCGTCACGGCCGCCCTCGGCTGTACTTACGAACGGATCTCCAGCCGCAATTCGTCATTGACGTCATCATAGCTTTCGATGCGCAAGGCCGGTTCTGCCGGGATGGGATCGATGCCGATGGTGAAGATTTCCGTCGGAGATCCATCCAGGTTCCCGAACTCGTCCGTCAGCTGCACCGCGAACTGATATACCCCCGCTGGAAGCGCCTCGGTCGCCAGAACCAGCTCATCCGCATCGAAGCCCATCTCGCCGATCCCAAAGCCGCCCTTGCCCCAACCGACCGCTCCGGTTCCGCTGTAGCCGAAATCCCCCCCGCCGAACGCATCCAGACCGAATCCCCAGCTATCCAGCGGATTCGGCCAGAGCGGCCGAGATTGGAGCGCCCGGCTGTAATCGATCGAGCCCATGCCGCCGTCCCCGTACAGATGCACGCGACTTGCCCGCGGCCAGCGGGACAATCTCGGCAGATGCATGATCGCATGGGCGCCGTCGGCGCTGCTGAATCCTGTCAACTGGCCGGATACATCGCGGTATTGATCTTCGAGATCCACCCAGATCACCTCGATGGCCGCCGGGTGCACATGTTCGTACTCCACCAGCATCATCCGCTGTCGGGCGTGTTCGGTCACCTGGGCCGGCGTGCCGTCCACATAGACCTGGAACCGCTTGTCCGTAAGGGGGCTCTGCCAGCCTACCAGGAGCAGTCCGGGCAGGGCCGCGATCCCTTGGGCGTTGGCCAGCAGCCCCGCCGGAAGCATCCGGGCCCATACCCGATCGATTGTCGTTGTCCCCCACGCCATCTTATTCACCCAACTGCGAATAAATGATTTCGTACTCGCACCGCACCGGATTGGAGGTATACACTTCTGATAGCAGTTTGAAGCTGTCCATCCGCACCTGCGGATAGACCGTTCCGTCGCCGTCGATCAGCTCGTGCGTGAATCCGTCGATATGGGCCAAGATCTCTTCGCACCTTTTCCGCAGCGATGCCTTGCTTGCCGCCGTCAGCCAGCCCCGCTGTTTCAGCGTTCGCTGGCGCCGGCCCAGATCGATGCTCAATACGCCGTCCACGCCGGCAAACGACCGTTCCAGCGTCTGTCGCCGCCACGAGGCCAGCTGCCAGGTGGGCTCGCCGCCATCGAACAGTTTCTTGCCGTCCAGACGGATGGGTTTTGCGTTCATGGGTGTTCCCCGCTTTTTGAATCGTAAACCGGGATATCGGGATCCCGTCCCTACAGCCGCCGCAGCCGCACCGTTCCCCCGCAGCGAAACTGTTCCGCCCGGGCGTCGCCGTCCGTGTCCACTTCGAGGCGCGACCGGCCTCGGGCCGTATGGAACAGGTTCTGATAGCGAAGTGATTTCTGCCGATATCCGCTGGCATCGTTCCTGCCGCAGGATGCCGCGGCAAATAGTGTGCTGAGCACCCCGAACACCGACGCCTGCCGCAGCGCCCGGGTATTGAGGATCTCCCCGATCTTCTGGGGATCGTCCGGTTCGGCCTCCATCCCGAAGTACTGCAACAGGCCGTAGGCCACCTCTTCCGCCTGCGGATCGAACGTGCTGATGCGATGGGAGATCTCCGTCCCGCTCGGCGGGGCTATCGGATCGCCGTCCTCGTCCGGTCGCAGCACCGACACCGTAAGCTGCGTCGCCGAATCCACCGACACGATCTCGTAGCAGCCCTCAAGAGACATTCCATCGGACAGGCACACCACCTGGCCCGCCGCCACGCCGCAGCTCTCGAACGAGGCGGCGGCCGAGGTAAAGACGGTTCCCTCCAGCGATCCGTCTTCGCCCTGAGACAATGTCTGCGATGCCGGCGCCAACTCCCGGAACACCACCGGCTCCCACTTCAACAGATCGACATCCTTCGAAAACCGAACCATGAATCATTTTCCTTTACTGGTACGTTTTAGGAAAAGGTCGGGCGGCAAGGACGCGCCGTCTGCCGGCGGGCGGTGTGGGCCAATCCCCCTCGGTCCGCGATCAAATCTCCGTACCCGCTCGATTCGCCGTGGTCATCGCCGGGTGCATCCCTGCCGCCCTTGCCCCCTTCGCCGCCGTGTCCTGGCGCTGAATCGCCCCAGGAGGTTGCCATCTAGCTCGTGCTCAGGCCGCGAATGAAGCCGTGCGCTTCTTCGTTGCGAAACTCCAGGGTGTATTCCCCGATCAACTGTCCGCATTCGTAGTCTCCGCCGGACGCCAGCGGTTTGAAGTGAAAACTCCTTCCCGCCAGCGGCAGCACCGCAATCCGCGAACTGTCCAGCAGCAGCACCGCGTCCTGCGGCAGCCACCGGGTCACGATGATGTCGCACATCCCGTAGTCGCTTTCGTATTGGGCCACCAGGTCGGTATACTTCCGATCCGATGCCCCATAAGACCGCACGCTGGTGAGGAACTCGTTGACCTTCCGCTTCTGAAATCCGTTCACCACGATCAGGTCCACGCGACCGCTGCTCGACTCCCAGATTTTCCGCATCACGTAGTTGATCTTCGCCTCATCCAGGTCGTTGCCCGCCGGGAATCCGCTGTCGCCTGGATGGTACGCATGCGTCGCGACATGCTGAACGATCCCCTTCATGCTCCGCCGCACCGAGTCCGATCCCTGCGGATTGCTGGCCGGCGGCCCGCCGTTGATCACGGTATTTTCCAGGTCCCGCAGCAGTTCCCGCAGCCGCAGTTGCTTTTGATGGTCCAGTTCGTCGGCCAGTCCCGCCTGCCGGGCTGCCAGATCCGAACCCGACACTTCCACCGCCGCCGTGAAGATCTGGGTGTAGTTGCTTTTCCGCACCCGGTTGGTATACCGCACCGAGGGCTTGTCCGCCCCTTCCAGGGCCGCGTTGCCGATGATGTTGAGGATCTGGTCGTTTGCCAGATTTTCCGGCGTCGTGCCGCTGTAGCCGCGCATCACCGTCAGCGTGTTGCCGTTGACCGCCGTGACCAGCATCAACTCCTCGCTGGTGGCCACCTGGATCTGGTCTCCGACTTGGAATCGATCGCCGTGGTCCACCTCGAAATCCGTATCCGTCGCCGGATCGGAAAAATTGCTGTCGTTGATCGCGTCCCGGTTCGGCAGCAGCGAATCCTCTAGCCACTCGTGGTGCGTGCTCTGCGCCGCATGGAGCGGATCGCCCAGCGCCGACAGCAGCGGCGTTTCAAACGGCGTGACGATGCTCACTACATCCGAGACATCCTCTGCCAGCTCCGGCAGATTCACGCCCGCCGAATAGGTTGCTTTCCCTGTAAAGGCCATTCGAAATTTCTCCTTTCCTCATTTTGGTATCCCCAGCCCCGGCGTGTCCAGCGGGGGCCGGGATTCACTGTAATATGTCGCATCCCTAATGGAATCGCATGCCTATCCCCGCAGCGAACGCCGCAGTCGCAGGTACTCGTGCATGTCCTGTCGCTGGCCGCTGGCTCGCGCCCGCTCGGCCAGTTTGCTCAGCGTCTGTCTGCCGTGCTGGCCGGTCGTTCGTACGCCCGCGGTCGGGGTCATCCAACTCCAATCGGCCTGCTCGTTTCCGGCGAACAGATACGGCCGGTCCGTACGTAACTGCTCGACCACCTGCCGGAGGTCCGGCGTTTCGCCGTTGGCCGCCTTCAGCCGCTTTTGCGCCAGCAGCGTGGCCGCCTCCAGATCCTTCACTCCCGCCCGGACCAATTGTTCGGCAAGCTGGGCGTCCTGTTTCATCCGGTTGATCTGCTCGCTTGCCTGGTGATGTTCCCGGCGTAATTCCTGCAGTTGTGCCGTCAACTGTTCGACCTGCTGTTCGGACGCCTGGGCCCGCTTGCGATACCGAATCGCCTCCGAGACCGGCACGACCTGCTCGGTGCCATTGGTCTCGGCCGCCGCCGGCGTCGACGAATCGTTCAGCTGCTGCTGTTCCTGTGACATACTGTCCTCCCGTTACACTTGACGATGTGTCCGCTTCGATCCAAGGTTTTTTGGGTCGTCCCGCCTTGCCCTTTAGCGCCCAGGGTGCCGGACGGCGTCATTTCTCCTGATCCACCTCGCTGTACCCCAGCTCCTGCAAAATCTGTTCTTGGCGAACGCCCAGCTCCTTTTTCAATTTCGCCTCCTGCAATTTTTCCATCAGGTTCTCCGGCAGGGGGCTGGACCAGTGGATCTCCACGTCCCGTTCCTCCGGCCGGTTCGGATATAGTCCCAGCGAATCCAGGGCCCCCAAGGCCAGGCGGCACATGTGCTTGATCCCCTGCCCGTAGCATTTGCGCTTCCGCTCCGTTTTGGCCAATACCCCCATCAGCGTCATTTTCAACGCCACCGCGCTGGTCAGATTTCCGATGCGCCCCTTGAGAATGCCGGCGGCCACCGACGCCACGCCGCTGGCCTTGTCCAGCGCCTCGCGGATGTGATTGATATGGGCCTCCTCGCTGGGGCTGCCCGCGTCCCCGCCGAACTCCTCGATCTGGGCCTCCGGGTTCTCCGTGCTCCACATCCGCCCCGGCCCGACGGAGCGATCCTCGAATCCTTCGATGCCCTTGCCCAGGTACATCTTGAAGCTCTGGAAGGTGATCCGATTCGCCCGGTCGCTCAGGCGGGTGTTCAATTCATCCTGCAGCGGGATCAGCGGTTCCACGTCGCTGATCCCTTCATAGCGCAGCGGCACCGGCAGGTTCTGCATGTGCACCACCGGCACCACTCCCAGGGGATTCGGCCCCTGGCCGACCAGCTCCCGGTTTTCGTACCGCTGCCAGATCCGCGGCCCGATGATCTCGACATTGTGCGTCACTTTTTGCCGGCGGCCGCGTTGCTCGTTCCGATTGACCGTTACGACCGACTCGTCTGCCTCCGCCAGACAATTGTGCCGCTGCCAGTAATGCTGGATGTAGAACTCGATGTGCCGGTACTCGTTCTCGGCCAGGATCGGCAGGCTTCGCGGGGCTTCTACTGCCTCCCAAACAACGCGGTCCCGCACGATGCGCAGAACCTCCAAAATGGTTTTAGGCCGCACCGCCGCCAAGCCGCCTTCCCGGCCCCCCCTTGTCCCGGCTGAATCTATTGGTCCTTGCTGGCTCGACGCCTTTCCCGCGCCGCCCCAGCGCAGAATCACGTCCACGAATCCGAATATCCCCCCCAGCAGCGCCAACTGCTGCAAAAACGCGGATCCTCCATTGGCGTCCAGCATGGTCCGCAGGATCTGTCCGATCTCGGTTGCCCGTTGCGCCTCGGGCGCCCGGGAGACGATGGTGATGTCCTTGCCGAACAAAAAATCCACCATCGTGTCCACGCGCCAGGCGATGTCGTTCTCGATGACCACCTCCTTGCGTTGAATCCCCTCCGCCGGGCGGCCGGACGACAGGCCGCCGAAGTAACCGTAATGCATCCCCGTAATCCGGCTCGGCAGGCCGTATTCCTGGGCCTGTCGATAGGGCCGGTTGCTCGGGTTGAGTCCCCCGGCATCGACCGGCGCGATGCTCTCCCGCATCTCGTTGTGGTAATAACTCCATAACTTCTCGAAATGCAGTGCCATATCCGGCGACTGCTCGGCGATCAGCCAGTCCACATACTGCTCATCCAACCCGCCGCCGAACGGTGAAAAATCAAATCCCATCGATTTCCCCTTCTTTGTCTGTTGCCCGGGTCGTCGGGCTCTCGGACCTGCCCCACCAGCGGACCAGCGGACACGTTCGGAGCGGTGTGCGGCCCAGGTTATGCCCGGATTCTGGCCAAACCCCTTGTCAATCCCCTCCCCAAAAAATTTCCCCAAACAGCCTTTGATCCGTTTGGCCTGGCCGGATTTGTACCGTCCGGCCCGCCGCCGCCTTCCGGTCCGGTGCGGCCGGCGGTCCCAAACCGTCCTGATTGGCCCCGTCATCCCCGCCGCCGGATATCGTCCTGCCCCTTGCCTGCCGCCGGGGCTGCGCAGGCGGAATCCGCGATCGGCGAAAAACGGCCAACCCCTTGGAAAGGCCGGACTTTCCGCTTTTTTGCCGGTTGACAAATCCCGGAAAATCTGCCATGATTAACTGGGCCGAGGGCCGTCAGGCCGCGGAGTATTCGGCGCAAGTCCGCGAATCCCGAAGAAGGAATGGATATGCCGGTTTTTGACGTCTACGACAATAAAACACCCCGCCGTGTCGTCACCGACGAACCTCGCGTCACCATCGGCCGCACCGACGATAACATTGTTGTCGTGGACGACCGCCTGGCCTCCCGCCGCCATTGTGAAATCCGGCTCAGCGAGATCGGCTACGTCGTCAGCGACCTGAAAAGCCGCAACGGCACCCAACTGAATCAGGATTTCATCGATCGGCCCATCCCCTTGCAGGACGGCGACGAGATCGGTATCGGCTCGGCCTCCATCCGTTTCTGGTCCAGCAAGGACAAGATCCCCGCCAGCTCCGGCAAGCTGCCGCTCATCGTCAAGACCTCCGGCCGAAAATCCCGCTCGCCGGCTTCCCGGGCCGATCGGGCCGCCAAGCAGGCCGTCTCGGCGCCCGCGGTCGGACCGGCATCCGCCGCCAAGCACGGTCCGGCGTCCGCCAACCGCTTAGAGATGGAGTTTCAGGACATCGCCGCCGTGAAAACACCCGAGGGACCTCTGACCCTGCGGGATATCATTCCCCTCAACCGGGACGGCAAGCCCGCTCACACCGTCGGCGAGGACCAGCAGGACATCTCTCCGGCCATGCACCGGTTCAAGGAAATTCTCCTCAAAAGCCTGCAACTGACGGCCACCGACATCCACATCGAGCCCAAGGAGGAACAACTGGACCTGCGCTACCGCATCGACGGCTATCTGCATCGTGCCGGCTCCCTGGCCCACGACACCGGCCGCGGCATCTACACCATCGTCAAGCTGCTGTGCAACCTGCAGATCGACAAGAAAGGCATCATGCAGGACGGCAGCTTCGCCCTGCAGCTGCCCGATCGCCGCGTGGATCTGCGGGTGTCCATCGCCCCCAGCACCCGCGGGGACAAGATGGTCATGCGGATTCTGGACACCCATCTCGCCCCCAAGGGACTCGACGCCCTGGGCATGGATCCCTATATCCTCGATCAGATCCGCCAGCGGGCCTTCAAGGAATCCAGCATGATCGTCATCTGCGGGCCCACCGGCAGCGGCAAAACCACCACCGTCTATGCCGTGATCCGCGAGATGGACGCCAAACGCAAAAACATCGTCACCGTGGAGGATCCGGTCGAATACAAGCTCCCGAACATCACCCAGATCCAGGTCAATCCCAAGTTCGACATCACCTTCTCCTCCGCCCTGTCCTCCCTCTTGCGCCAGGACCCTGATGTCATCCTGGTCGGCGAGATCCGCGATCCCCAGACCGCCCAGATGGCCGTGCGCTCGGCCATGACCGGCCATGTGGTTCTGACCACCGTGCACGCCCGCGATTCCATCGGCTGCATCTTCCGCCTGCTCGATCTGGGGATGGAGCCGGTGCTGCTGGGCTCGGCCTTGACCGCCGTTCTGAGCCAGCGCCTGCTCCGCAAGCTCTGTTCTCACTGCAAAATGAAATACAAACCCGCCCTCAAGGAACTCTGCCGCTTCGGATTGGAGGAGCTCTCCGGCCAGGAACTGTATTCCGCCGTGGGCTGCGATCAATGCATGAACATCGGCTTCAAGGGCCGCGCCGCCATCTTTGAACTGCTGGCCATTACCGACCAGATCCGGGATGCCATCGCCCACCGACCCACCATCCAGCAGCTGCGCCAGGCCGCCGGCGATTGGATCTACCAAACCCTGCACGATGACGGACTCCGCAAGGTCAAACAAGGCCTGTCCACCATCGAGGAGTTCAGCCTCCTGGCCGGCAAGGAAAAATAGGGCCGATGGGCCTCCAACGTGTCGATGAGAGAGTTTGAAAAACGGTTTCATGTCTGATTTTTTGACGCAACTTTACCGGCAGCTCCAATCCAGCCGGGATCCCGATACCCCCTCGCCGTTCGGGCGTCTGCGAGACCTGTTCCGGATCCCGCCGCCGGCCGACGCCGCGCCCGGCCCGCGGCCATCCGGCGGCCGGCCCGGATCCAAACAAGCTGACTGGCCCCCTCAGGAATCCTCCGCAAGCGAAACCTGCCGGGAGGGCCGTGATGCCGGGCCCAAACAGGCCGAGGCCCATGGTTGCTGGGGCTCGCTGGCCCGATTGCTCGCCGGGAGTCTGGCCAATGGCTCGTTTCGTCCGATACTTTACGTAACTGCCCATATAACAAGTAGTTACGAAGCACAAGATGACCTGGAGGTCTTTACCGGCCGCCCCGTCGAACTGCTGAGTGCCCACGAGATTCACCAGACCGATCCCGATCCGGCCAGCGATGTCGCCTGCGAGCGCCTGCAGATCTGCCGGTGGCTCTGGGCCAATTGCCAAAGACGGTCCCCCTCCCGGCCGCAATGGGAAGAAACCGAAGGAGCAGCGCGGGGAAAAACCGCCCCGCACCCCAACCGGACCGAGGCGAACGAGAATCCGCCGATCCTGGTCGCCCCCATCGCCAGCCTGATCCAGCCGGTGCCGAGTTGGTCGTTCCTCCAAGCAGAATCCCTGTCTCTCGATGTCGGCCGCAGCCCGGTTGGGCCTGTGCCTTTGCCGTCCTCGGCAACGAGGGAACCTTCCTTCAATCGCCAAGACCCGGACAAGGACGCTTTGGCAACGGGGATGGACTTTCTGATTTCCTGGCTTGTTCAGCACGGCTTTCAGCGCGTCGACCAGGTCGATCGGATCGGGGAGTTCGCCGTTCGCGGCGGCATCCTCGACATCTTCCCGCCCGACGGATCAATCACTGACTCGTCGGCTGGCCCGATCCGGCCAGCGGCGACCGGCCGGCCCCTCCGCGTCGAGTTTTTCGGCGACGAGATCGAATCGATTCGCTTTTTCGATCTCGATACCCAGCGCTCCGTAACCGCCATCGAGCACGTCTCCATCAGCGGTTGTCGGAAGATCCAGGAGGGGCCAGACCGCACGTGCCTGTTGGACTATCTGCCGGGCGATTGTCTGGTGATCCTGGAGGAAACCCTGGAGATCGTCGAGGTCGGTCGAATCTTCCGGGACCGCACCCAGCAGGGAGGCCTCGCCGCGGCGCCGCCCGGACCGATGGCATCGAAACCAAGGGAAAAACAACCGGCTCAAGGTGAACCGGAGGGGGCGGTTCCCGACCATGATTCGTCCCCCCCGGAAGGTTCGTTTCCGCTGTACACCGTCGAATCCATTTTGCAGCAGGCCCAGCGCTTTGACCTGCTCCATTGCAACCGCTTTGCGGCGCACGGCGACATTCCCCACTTCGATCTGGCCGCTCAATCCCTGCAACGCTGGGAGGGACAGGCCACCCAGGTCCTCCCGGAGCTGATCGAACTGGCCGGCAGCCATCAGATCTATTTTTTCTGTGAAACCGCCGCCCAACAGGAACGCCTCCGGGAGATCCTTCTATCGGATGGACTTTCCCCGGAGGCCCGCGCCGGCCGTGCGGATGTTGGCGCCCCGCCGCCGGCGGCGGGGGAAAACACCCAGCCGCCTGCGGAAGCGAGCGGGCCGGCGGAGGATTCCCATCGGATTTCCCCCTTTCCGCCGGCCGATCGGGAGGAAAACGCCCGCGGTACGGGGCAAATCCCCGCCAACCTTTTCCTGCTGGTCGGCCTGGTCCATCGCGGTTTTGCCCTGCCGGACCGCCGGCTCTGCGTCGTGACCCACCACGAACTCTTTGCCCAGTTTCAGCAGCAGCGTCGCATCCGCAAGGTCAAGGGCATCCAGGCCATCGAGACCTTTACCGATCTGGAGAAAGGCGATCTGGTCGTCCATGTCCAGCACGGCATCGGGCGTTTTCGCGGCCTGAAAACCCTCATCAAAAACGGCCGCCGCGAGGAATTTCTCACCATCGAATACGCCCATCGCGCCCAGGTGCATCTATCCGCCGGTCAGATCCACCTGGTGCATAAATACGTGGGCTGCCGCGCCGGCCGCGTCAAGCTGGCCCGTCTGGGCAGCGCCGTCTGGGAGAAACAAAAACAAAAGGTCGGTAGCGCCATCGAGACCCTGGCCGCCGGCCTGATCGAGATCCAGGCCCTGCGGCAGACCACGCCAGGGGTCGCCTATCCGCCCGACACCCACTGGCAGCGGGAATTCGAGGAGTCCTTCAGCTTCCAGGACACCGACGACCAGATCAGCGCCAACGCCGACATCAAGAAGGACCTGCAGGAATCGGCTCCCATGGATCGCCTGCTCTGCGGCGATGTGGGCTATGGCAAGACGGAGCTGGCCATCCGGGCCGCCTTCAAGGTGGCCGAGCAGGGTAAGCAGGTCCTGGTCCTGGTCCCCACCACCGTCCTGGCCGACCAGCACTATCGCACCTTCCGCGAACGGCTGGCGGATTTCCCCTTCAATCTGGACGTCCTCAGCCGTTTTAAGACCCCCAGCCAGGCCCGCGACATTATCCAGCGCCTGGCCGACGGCCAAATCGACATCCTCATCGGCACCCACCGGCTGCTCAGCGGCGATGTCCGCTGCCGGGATCTCGGCCTGGTCATCATCGACGAGGAGCAGCGGTTCGGTGTCGAGCACAAGGAACGGCTCAAGCAGATGCGCGCCACCGTCGATGTCCTGACCATGACCGCCACCCCCATTCCCCGCACCCTGCATCTGGCCCTGCTGGGCATTCGCAGCATCTCCTCCCTGGCCACCCCCCCGCTCGACCGCCGCAGCATCGTCACCGAGATCCTCCCCTATCAGCCGGAGCAGATCCGCCGGGCCATCCTGAACGAACTGGTCCGCGACGGCCAGGTCTTCTTCGTCCACAACCGCGTCCACAACATCGATGCCGTCGCCGGCCGCCTGCAAGCGCTGGTCCCCGAGGCCCGCATCCTGATCGCCCACGGCCAGTTGTCCCGCGTCGAACTGGAACAGCGCATGCTCGCCTTCGTCCGACATCAGTCCGACATTCTGGTCTGCACCACCATCATCGAATCCGGTCTGGACATCCCCAACGCCAACACCATCTTTATCAATGACGCCGATCGCTTCGGCCTGGCCGAACTGCACCAGTTGCGCGGCCGCGTCGGCCGCTACAAAAACCGCGCCTACGCCTACATGCTGTTGCCCAGCCGGCGGGCGATCCATCCGACCGCCGTCAAGCGGCTCAAGGCCATCGAGGAATACTCCCAGCTGGGTTCCGGTTTTCGCATCGCCCTGCGCGACCTGGAGATCCGCGGCGCCGGCAACATCCTCGGCGTCGAGCAGAGCGGGCATATCGACGCGGTCGGCTATGAGCTCTACTGCCGGATGCTCTCCGACGCCGTCCGCCGCATCCGCCGGCTGCCCGAACCGCAGCCGGTCCGCACCCATCTGGAGCTTGACCTCGACTGCCACATTCCCGCCGGCTATATCGGCTCCGAGCGCCAGCGCCTGGAGATCTACCGCCGGCTGGCCCAGTGTTCCTGCCGCGCGGACCTGGAACGGCTCGAGCGCGACCTGCACGATCTGTTCGGCGCCCCCCCGGTGCCCGTGGGACAACTGCTGCAATTGACCGAAATCCGCCTGCTGGCCGCCGGCTTCGACATCCGCCGCATCGTCCAGAAAACCCCCGACCTGATTTTCACCGTCGATACTGTCCAGTCCCTTCGCCCCTTGTGGAATCGCACCCAGGGACGCTGGTCCCAGCCCGAGGAGCACACCGTCTACCTCCGCTTGCCGGTTTCCTATTTTGATCGGGCCGACACCCTGCTCAGCGTCCTGCGTAAGCTCTTCCAGGCGCCCGCCCCCAAGAGCGCCTGA
>JAFGFX010000100.1 GCA_016930855.1 Sedimentisphaerales bacterium
GCCGACGTTGATCAGGGCGAAATCCGTGTAGGTGCCGCTTTGCTCCTCGGTGATGCCGACCTTGGGCGGGGCGGGCTGATTGTTGAACTTGATCCAGAAGCACTGTAGCAGCTCCTCGGCCTGCGGGCCCGTCAGGCTGCCGTCCGCCAGGCCGGCGGCGTAAAACGGATGGAGATGCTGGTCCAGGCGGCCCGGATTGAAGGAATCCCAGGTATTCAGTTCGGTGATCACGCCCAGGTGCACGAACCAGTAGGCCTGCAGCGCCTCCCAGAAATTCCGCGGCCGGTGGGCCGGCACGTGCTGGCACACCGCGGCGATCTGCTCCAGCTCGCGGCGGCGGGCGGGATCGGTCTGTTCGGCCGCCAGCTCCAGGGCCTTTTCCGCGTGGCGCCGGGCGAAGGTGATGATCGCCTCGGCGCAGATCCCCATCGCCCGGTATTCCTGGTCCTTCTCGTAGGCCAGCGGATCGCCCAGCGTATCCAGCCGGCGGCGACGCTCCTCTATCTCGCGCTGCACGTCCCGCATTCCCCGCTTATAGATCTTGTCGTCCAGGATCGCGTGGCCCGGCGCCCGCTGCTCCATGAACTCGGTGAACACCCCGGCGTCGAAGGCCTGCAGCCATTCGGGCTCCATGGCCGCGAACAGTTTTTCCCGCAGGCTCTTGCCGGACCAGAAGGGGATGATGGTCTCCTGGTAGGTTTGGCGGACCTGGTCGGAGACCACAAACGGCGTGCGTTCGCGGGTATGCAGGATCCGCAGATCCTCCAGGTCGTGGCAGCACAGCTCCGGGTAGGTTGGCGTGGCCTTGGGCCCGCCGCCGCGCTCCCCCACGATCAGCTCGCCCTCGTTGATGCAGATCGCCTTGTGCTCCATCAGGTACCCAAACGCCAGGGCCCGGCAGACCACCACGGACTCGCGCAGGGGAATCTCGCTCTGGTAAAACCGGGTGAGCAGTTCCGCCCGCTCGGTCGAGATGTACGGCCGGATGTCCTTGCTTTGCTTGAGCAGTGCCTGTACGCGTGCATTCATGGTTCTAATCCCCGAGGCAAACGGGTACGCCTATCGTGCGAAAACGCCCGGCGATCGCCTCCAGCGCCTCCGACGAAGGGGGCGTTCCCGGCCCCGACCCGGCGATCCCTGACAGTCGCGAGATCTTTTCCCGGCCGGCCCGATGATAGGGTATGATATCGATTCGGCGGACGCCACCCAGCGAGCCGACAAACTCCACTACCCGGGCCAGATTGTCCGCATCGTCGTTGAAGCCCGGCAGGATCGGCAGCCGGATCCAGAGCGGCCGAGCCTGCTCGGCCAGGTGCCGGATATTGGCCAAAATGAGACGATTGTCCACGCCCGTGCCTTCCCGATGTTTTTGATTGTCCATGTGCTTGATGTCGCAGAGAAACAAATCCGCCAAGTCGGCGATCGTCTGCCAAACCCGCGGCTCGGCGTGGCAGGCGGTATCCACCGCCGTGTGGATGGCCTCCCGGCGGCAGCGTTCCAGGAGTTCCCGCAGGAACGCCGGCTGCTGGAGCGGCTCGCCCCCGGAAAACGTCACGCCGCCGCCGGATTCGTCGTAAAAGATCACGTCCCGGCGGATGGTGTCCATCACCTCGGCCGTGGTCCAGGCCCGCCCGATGATCTCCCGGGCGTCGGCGGGACAGCTGGCCACGCACCGGCCGCAGAGGCTACAACGCTCGGGATCCGTCCGGGGCAATCCGGCCGCCATGATGATCGCCCCCGCCGGGCACACCGCGGCGCAGCGGCCGCAGCCGTTGCAGCGGTTCCGCCGCCAACTCATCTCCGGTTCCGGCCGCCAGCTCTCCGGATTGTGGCACCAGCGGCACTGCAAAGGACACCCCTTGAAAAACACCGTGGTCCGAATGCCAGGACCATCGTGGATGGCGTACCGCTTGATGGCGAAGATGGTTCCTGAGTTGTCCAAGGCCCTGCCGTTTTCGAACGTTGTCATCCCTTCTTATCGTCTGGTATTCCTGCCGGCCGGATTGCCGGCCCAGCCGGGCCGCCGGCCCCTACCGGCCGTACCTTTTAGTTTATTGTAGCCCAAAACTCCGAAAAAATGAACAGGAAATACCACTAGCGGTTAAAGGATGGTGACGCCGGCAGGCTAGGGCCGAGGGCGGCAATGTGCCGCGGGATCGCGGTTGTGGATAATCCCCCTTGCGTTCGGCCGGTCGGTCTTTTACCATGAAACGTGATCCAGAGTCGCCGGCCAGCCGGACCCCGGCGGGTGCGGTCGGGCCGGACCGCGGGATTATGTTATACCTATATATCTTCCGGCCCTGGGTGGGGCGGAGAAGGAAAGAGGAGAATCCCATGAACCATCGCACAACGCTATTCGTATCGGTCCTGGTCGGCGTCCTTTCGCTGGCGGCGTTCGCCGAGCCGGTCAACGATTGGGAGAATCCGGCCGTGATCGGCCGGAACAAGCAGCCCGGCCACTGCACGCTCATCCCGTACGCCTCGGTGGACCAGGCCATTCAATGCCGCTTCCGACGGGACTGCTCGCGGTATTACCAGAGCCTCAACGGCAGTTGGAAGTTCCACTGGGTAGAGAAACCGGCGGACCGGCCCGTCGAGTTCTACCGCAGCGACTTCGACGACAGTTCCTGGGACACCATTCGGGTGCCGGGCAACTGGCAGTTGTCCGGCTACGGCCGGCCGATCTACGTCAACGTGCAGTATCCCTTCCCGCCGGACCCGCCGAAGATCCCGCACGAGTACAATCCCGTGGGATCCTATCGCCGCAGTTTTACCGTGCCCGACGACTGGAAGGACCGCCGCATCTTCATACACTTCGACGGCGTCAAGAGCGCCTTTTACCTCTGGATCAACGGTCGGCCAATCGGCTACAGCCAGGGCAGCATGACGCCGGCCGAGTTCGACATCACCGACGCCCTGCGGCCCGGCCCAAACCTGCTGGCCGCCGAGGTCTATCGCTGGTCCGATGGCAGCTACCTCGAATGCCAGGACATGTGGCGTCTCAGCGGCATCTACCGGGGCGTCTATCTGTTTTCGACCCCGAAAATCCACATCCGCGACTTCTTCGTCCAGACCGACCTGGACGACCAGTACCAAAACGCCGTGTTGCGGATCCGCACCGACATCAGCGCGCCCGGCTACCCGGCCGGC
Organism: Sedimentisphaerales bacterium; assembly: GCA_016930855.1. Taxonomy (GTDB): domain Bacteria; phylum Planctomycetota; class Phycisphaerae; order Sedimentisphaerales; family SM23-30; genus JAFGFX01. The sequence goes on from JAFGFX010000100.1 coordinate 3,151, forward strand.
AAGGCCGACTTCCAGGGCCGCGACAGCGGTCCGGCCAAGCAGAAACTGCGCGACCGGATCCAGGGCTGGAGCGTGCAGGCCCAGCTCTACGACGACCAACAACAGCCCGTGCTCGATCAACCGGCCACGCAATCGCTCGAGCGGATCCTGAACCAGCATTATCCGCAGAACCGCCGGCCAGACTTCGCCCACCTGGAAAGCCGCGTGGCGAATCCCCGGCTCTGGTCGGCCGAATCCCCGGCTCTCTACCTGGTAGTGCTGAGCCTGCACGACGCCGCGGGCGCGGTCGTCGAGGTCGTCAGCACCCTGGTCGGCTTTCGCGAGGTGGAATCCCGGGACGGCCGCTTGCTGGTCAACGGCCGCCCCGTTCGCCTCTTCGGCGTCAACCGCCACGAACACGATCCCGACTTCGGCCGGGCCGTACCCATCAGCCGCATGATCGAGGACATCAAGCTGATGAAGCGCCACAACATCAACGCCGTCCGCACCAGCCACTATCCGGACAACCCGGTCTGGTATGAACTGTGCGACCGCTACGGCATCTACCTCATCGACGAGACCAACATCGAAACGCACGGCGTGTTCGGCTTCTTGTCGAACCAGCCCGACTGGCACAATGCCTTCGTGGAGCGGGCCATCCGCATGGTCGAGCGCGACAAGAACCATCCCTCCGTCATCATCTGGTCGCTCGGCAACGAGACCGGCTGCGGGCCCAACCACGCCGCCATGTACGGCTGGATCAAGGAACGCGATCCCACCCGCCTGATCCACTACGAGGGCGCCCAGTCGCAGCCGGCCGATCCCTTCTATGTCGACATGCGCAGCCGCATGTACCCCAGCATCGAGCAGATCATCCAACTCGCCCGGAACGACCAGGACCCCCGCCCCGTCGTCATGTGCGAATACGCCCACGCCATGGGCAACTCCGTCGGCAACCTCAAGGAATACTGGGACGCCATCCGCAGTCATGACAAGCTCATCGGCGGCTTCATCTGGGACTACGTCGACCAGGGCCTCCGCAAAACGTCCGCCGACGGCAAAGAGTTCTGGGCCTACGGCGGCGACTTCGGCGACCAGCCCAACGACGGCAACTTCTGCTGCAACGGGATCGTCATGCCCGATCGCACGCCCAACCCCTCTCTCTACGAGGTGAAGAAGGTCTATCAGCGGATCTGGACCACGCCGGTCGACTTGGCGGCCCAAACGGTCGAAATCTATAACGAATACGACTTCACCGACCTGGCCAACTTCGTGCAGGCCGGCTGGGAGGTGTCCGCCGACGGCAAGGTCTTCCAAAACGGCGAGCTGGCCGATCTATCGATCGGGCCCGGCCAGAAACGGCAGGTCACGATCCCCTGGGCCCCCTGGCAATCTCAACCGGGCGTCGAATACCACCTAAAAGTGACCTTCGCCCTGGCGAACGACACCGCCTGGGCGGCCAAGGGCCACGTGGTCGCCTGGGACCAGTTCCCCCTGGCCCCGGCCAGCGGGATTCCTCGCCCGGAGGCGGTCTCGCCCGCCGCCATGGCCCCGCTCACATTGGAGGCCCCTGCCGGCGGGGCCATTACGGTGACGGGCAAGGACTTCGCGGTCCGCTTCGATCGAGCGACCGGCCGGATGGAGTCCTGGAATTATAAGGGCGCTGAACGGATCGTAACGCCGCTGGCGGCGAACTTCTGGCGGGTGCCCATCGACAACGACAACGGCAACCAGATGCCCCGGCGCTGCGGCGTCTGGAAGGATGCGGCCACCCGGCCCAAGACCGTCGAGGTGACCTGCTCCCAGCCGGAACCGCAGGTGGTCACGGTCAAGGTCGAAGCGGTCCTGGCAGCCGGCGATTCGGTGTACCAATGTATTTACTCCATCTTCGGCAGCGGCGACATCGAGGTCGCCACCCGCATCGAGCCCAAGGGGCAGCTGCCGGAGATCCCCCGCTTCGGCATGCAGATGGCCCTGCCCGGCCGCTACCACCAGCTCGCCTGGTTCGGCCGCGGGCCCCACGAGACCTACTGGGACCGCAAGACCGGCGCCGCCGTCGGATTGTACAGCGGCACGGTGGAGGACAACATCCACGTCTATGTCCGGCCCCAGGAAAACGGCAACAAATCCGACGTCCGCTGGGTCTGCCTGACCGACGAGGCCGGCGACGGACTGCTGGTAGTCGGCCGGCCGACCATCGACTTTAGCGCCTGGCCCTTCACCATGGCCGACCTGGAATCGGCCCGCCATGTCCATGAACTGCCCCGCCGCGACATTGTCACCCTCAACATCGACTACAGACAGATGGGCGTCGGCGGCGACAACTCCTGGGGCATGCGAACCCACCCGGAATACACCCTCTATGCCAACAAGCCCTACAGCTACCGCTTCCTGCTGCGCCCCTACGAAAAGACCATGGGCGATCCGGCCGAGCTGGCCCGCCGGCCCTATCCCAGCGGTGCCTTGATGGATTGACGAAACTGAGACTCCAGCTATCAAAAAAGTAGGGCGGCCCAAATCGACCGCTCTACTTTTTACCTGATATTGCCGCCTTGAAACCCGCACCCGAAACCGCTACCATAAAAAGGTAAAAAGCTGGGCCCGGCGGGTTCAGCTTTTTATCATGGGCAAAGGCAACCCGCGAGGGGGAAATGCACTAACCCTTTATATAATAGTGCTTTGCGCACGAGCAAGAGGATCGCCGGCCACTATCAATAAGAAATCGGAGGAGAAACGGATTGTTTGAAATCGTTAAAAAGGAACCGATCGGGCCGAACGTGCACCTGTACGAGATCCTGGCCCCCCGGATCGC
>JAFGFX010000101.1 GCA_016930855.1 Sedimentisphaerales bacterium
CAGGCCCTCTCGGAAACCCTGGACATGCTGGACAGCGATCTGGGCCTGGCGCGGGGGACCATCACGCTGCTGGCACCGGACAGCCAGCAGATCACCATCGTGGCGGCCCATACCCTGCCGGTGCGCCAGAGCCGCTCGGCCCGCTTCCGCCTGGGCGAAGGCATCACCGGCCGGGTGGTCCAGACCGGCAAACCCATCGTGGTGCCCAAGATATCGCAGGAGCCCCTGTTTCTAAACCGGCTGGGCCGCCGGAAGCTCCAGGGGCAAAACGAGATCAGCTTCATCTGCGTACCGATCAAATCGGGCAAAAAGGTGTTCGGGACGATCTCCGTCGATCGCGCCTTCGAGGAATCCGCCAGCCTGGACGAAGAGGTGCGGGTCTTGAGCATCGTGGCCGGCATGATCGCCCACGATGTGAAAAACCGCCACGAAGAGGCCCTGCGCCGCCAGGCGCTGGAGGACGAAAACCTCCGCCTGCGCTACGAGCTGGAGGACCGCTTCCGCCCGGAAAACATCATCGGCAACTCCCACTCCATGCGGGAGATCTACCGCAGCATCCAGCAGGTGGCCCCCAACGACACGACGGTGCTAATCCGGGGCGAATCCGGCACGGGCAAGGAGCTGGTCGCCCACGCCATCCATTACTCCAGCAGCCGGGCCAAGGGGTCGTTCGTCAAGGTCAACTGCGCGGCCCTGACCGAAACGCTGCTGGAAAGCGAGCTGTTCGGCCACGAAAAGGGGGCCTTCACCGGGGCCATCCAGACCCGCAAGGGCCGCATCGAGGAGGCCGGCGGCGGGACCCTGTTCCTCGATGAAATCGGGGAGTTCTCGCCCGCCATCCAGGTCAAACTGCTGCGCTTTCTGCAGGAGCGGGAATTCGAGCGGGTGGGCTCCAACCGCAGCCTCAAGGCCAATACCCGGATCGTCTGCGCCACCAACCGGAACCTGGAGGACGGCGTGGACAACGGCCAGTTCCGCCAGGATCTGTACTATCGCATCAACGTCTTTCCGATCTTTTTGCCGCCCCTGCGGGACCGCAAGGACGACATCCTGCTGCTGGCGGACCACTTCGTGGAAACCTACGCCCAACGGATGCACAAGGACGTGCGGCGCATCAGCACGCCGGCGATCAACATGATGGTGGCCTACCACTGGCCGGGCAACGTGCGGGAACTGGAAAACTGCATCGAGCGGGCGGTGCTGCTCAGCAGCGAAGGCGTCATTCAAGGCCGGCACCTGCCGCCCACCCTGCAGACCTCCGACGGATCCGACACCATCGGGACCGGCTCGTTCGAGGAGCGCGTCGCCCTCTTCGAGCGGGATATTATTATAGACGCCCTCAAGCGCCAGAACGGCAACCTGGCCGCCGCCGCCCGCGACCTCGGCACCACCGCCCGCATCATCCGCTACAAGGTCAAGATCCTCGATATCGATCCCAAGCGCTACCGCACCCGCGGCATCGCCGCTCACGTCTGACTCGGCCTTGCCGAACGCGGTCAAGAATCATCGGTTGCGGGTATCAGATTGCCCGTCGAGATTAATACACTCTAATAAACTGCCGGCCGCTGGGCAAAACCGCCCTGGTTTGGTCTATCGCACCGGTTTTGTTAGACGCCCTAAAGGAGCCAGGGACTCCGCAGCGGCCGCGTCAGCCGCAGGTTCGCCTCCTCGTTGTCGATAAACCGCTCCGCCGCGGGATCCCACCGCAGCGACTGGCCCAGCCGGATGGCGACATCGCTGATATGGCAGACGATATCCGCCTGCACGGCCTCGTCCACCGGGCAGATCGCCGGCTTGCGGCTCTTGATGCAATCCAGGAAATTCCGCACGTGGTGATCGCTGGCATACAAGCGGACGTCGTTCGGGCCCCAGCGGGTCTCCAGCAGGCTTTTGGGGTGGGCGTTGATCCCGTTGCGGTCCACATGCACCCACCCTTCGGACCCCTCGAACGCCGTGCCGTGATCGGTGGTGCGGCCGTAGCGCCGTTTCCATTCGTCCGGATAGGGATTGCCGGTGAATCGGATCCGCACGCCGCCGGCCAGCGTCAGCGTTACATCCCAGTTCATGGCCGTATCACAGATCCCCTGCGTGGGGAAACTGCCGGTCCCCTCGACCTGCCAGGGCCCCCCCAGCCGGTCGGCCGCGCCCCAGAGGGCGATATCCATCGGATGGATCCCCCAGCCGGCGATGAATCCGAGGGCATAATCGGAGATGAACCACCACCACTGGTTCGAGCAGCGGTCCTTGGTGTAGGGCTTGTACGGCGCCGGGCCCAGCCACATGTCGTAGTCCAGCCACTCCGGCACCGCCACCGGGGTTGGATCGCCGCCCTGGCTGCTGCCCGGCGACCAGACGTTGATCGCCTGGAGCGCGCCGATGCGGCCGTTACGCACCAGTTCGCAGGCGAAACGAAAATCCCGGCTGGACCGCTGCTGCGTGCCGAACTGGAAGATCCGCCCGTACCGCTGGACCGCCGCCCGCATCGCCTGGTCCTGGGCCAGCGAAAGGCCCATCGGCTTTTCCATGTAGACATCCTTGCCCTGCCGGATCGCCGCCAGTGACGTCAGGACGTGCCAGTGATCGCAGGTGGCCACCAGGCAGGCATCGATGTCATCCCGCCCCGTCAGCTCGCGATAATCCCGGTACGCCCGGCAGTCCTGGTTCTGGTAATGGCGGTTCACCGCCTGCTGGGCCGCCGCCAGGACGTTTGCCTTCACGTCGCAGACCGCCACCACCCGGGCATCCGACTGCGAGAGGAAATTGCGCATGTCGTAGGTGCCCTGCGGTCCCACGCCGATACAGCCGACCGTAATCCGCTCACTGGCCGCCGTTGCTCCCGCCTGGCCCAGGGCCGCCGAGGGGACCACATAGGGAAACGCCAGCACTGGCGCCGCAGCGGCGGAGACGCGCTGCATGAATTTCCGTCGATTGATCGTTCGTTTTTCCTTTCCCATGAGAGCCTCTCCTTGGAATTATAATAGTGAGCGCAGATGCCGGATGCTCCGTTCGGCCTGCTCGATGGTGCCGCACTCGACGCTGAAGACGATATCCCGCGGCGCCTGCCGGCAGATCTCGATCACCCGCTTCCAATCGATCACGCCGTCGCCGCAGGCACAACCCACCGCCGTTCCGGTCACCTTGCCCCGCTGGGCGTCGGACTGCTCCACGGCGATATCCTTGGCGTGCAGGTGGATCAGCCGATCGCGGACGTGCTCGAGCCACGAGTAGGGATCCTGGCCGGCCAGGTAGCTGTTGCCCGTATCGAAATTGATCCCGATCGCCGGCGAATCCACCAGGTGATAAATCGCATCCAGCCCCTCGGGGGTCTTGCTGTACTGCTGATGCGGCTCCAATCCGATTCGGATCCCCCGCGCCTCCGCCGTCCGCGCCGCCTCGGTCAGGACGTACTTCATCAGGACGTGATCCTCGGCGGCGCTGGTGAAGTTGGGCTTGGCCCCCTCGTCCGTATTGACCAGCGGCGCGCCGCATTCGGCGGCGAAGCGGACCGCCTGCTTGAGATACTCGGTGCTGATCTCCGGCCGGCAGAGCGGGCAGTGGGCCGACAGGCCGGACAGCTTTATCCGGGCCTTCTGGCAGGCCCGCTTGACGCGGTAGGGATCATCCAGCATCGAGACGCTGTGGAAATACCCCGCCTCGCTGAGCAACTCCCGGCCCCAATGGACCATCGGCTCGACGTACTCGTATCCCAGTTGGGCCGCCTTGTCCACGGCCCATTCGAAGGGCTTGTCCTCGTGCCGCACAAACTCGTTGTTGACTCCCAGAAAAATCCGTCCCATCGCCATACCTCCCAAAGCAGCCTCATTGACACCCCTGCGTCCGGACCACACCTGTCGCCAATACGGACGGTCCAACCTTAACGACCGGTGGTGTCGGTTCACCGGCCGTCCTCATAAAACAATCTCCTGCTTGTCGGGATCGAAGCGGGCTTGCGTCTCCCGCCGCAGGCCCATCATCCCCATCTGCAGCGGCGTCTGGACCCGGTAGGCCAGCTCCATCGGGCTGAGCGTCTGCCGGTTCCGCTGCCGGCAGCACTCCAGAAACGACCGCCAGTACTCCACGAAATCCTCCCCGTGCTCGATGGGGATCGTTTGGGCCTTCTTCTTCGAGCCCTGCGCCGGGATGAACACGATGTCGTTGCCCTGAATCGTGAGCGTCCCCTCCCAGCCCCGCAGCACCGGGACCCGCCCGCCGGCCCCGCGGCCGGCCGTACCGGGGTAATCGTTCCCCTGGGTCCCCAGCACCGCCACGGTCAGACTGTCGGAATACTCGATCAGCGTGTTGTAGGTATCCGGGACCTCCCGTTCCGGGTAGCGATACTTCCCGCCGAGCGCCACGACCTTGGCGGGCATTCCCACGCCCAGCATATACACCACCGGCGTCAGGCTGTGCGGGAACAGGTCCGTGCTCGGTCCGCCCGAGTAGTCCTCGTACATCCGCCAGCGGAAAAACCGGCTCACGTCGAAGGGGCGGTTCGGGGCCTCGCCCAGAAAGGCCTCCCAGTCCAGGTCCTTGCCCGGCCGGACGTTCGGATCGTCGATGGGCATGCCGCGCTCGCCCCAGTCACCCACGCGAAAATAGCCGCACTCGGCGTGGATCGGCTGTCCGATCAGGCCGCCCTCGATGAGCTGTCTCATCTGACGCCAGGCGCTGTCGTACATTCCCTGGGTGCCCGTCTGGAAGACGCAGTTCGATTGGGTCACCGCACCGGCCAGCTTCTTGGTCAGATCAAACTGCCGCCAGTGGGTGATCGGTTTTTCGCAGTACACGTCCTTGGCCGCCTGGACGGCCGCCAGGGCCTGGAATCCGTGCAGGTGATCCGGCGTGGCGATACAGACCACGTCCACGCCCGGATCGGCGATCAGGTCGCGGTAATCCGGATACTGTTTCGCGGCGCCGAACGCCTCGGCCCGCCGGGCCATCCGCGGCCGATAGGCGTCGCACACCGCCGCGATTCTCACCGGGTATTTGCCCTGGGTCGCCAGCCAATGCACCGCCTCGAGATGCGCCTGGCTGCGGCCGCCGCAGCCGATAAAGCCCACGGCCAGCTTGTCGTTGGCGCCGCGGACCTGCCGGGGCAGCGAAACGCCCGCCGCCAGCGCCGCGGCGGCGGTGCGGCCCAGGAATCCCCGCCGGGTCAATCCCTCTGTCGGTTTTGCCTGCTGCTTCACGATCCGTTCCCTCCGATGAGATGATGTAAATATATAATTTGAATCCACTGTCACGTTAATGCCACACTGGCTCGTCCCGGCGAAGGCATGGGGGCGCAAATCCCAAACCGCAACGCGTACGATCCCCTGGCCTGCCCATTCACTTTGAACCCGGCACCTTTGCCTCGGCAGTGTCGTCGGCCACTATTGCCAGCCATTGCTGATACAGGGCCGCAATTTGTTCCTTGGGGATCGTGCCGTCCGCCACCACCACGCCGTAGCGCAGCACCAGCGGCGCGGCGCCCGTCAGCTCCAACGGCTCGCGGTGCAGATTCATCGTCGCCGACAGGTAGGCGAACGGCTCGGTCATGGTGAACCACCAGGCCGGGTGCCGCGGATTCGCCGGATGATCGAACATCGCCACCGTGACGGGCCGGCCGTCCGCCGCGGCCGTATAGGCGCACCAGCGGGACCGCGTCAGCCGCTCCTGGCCCCGCACGATCTCGCCGGTCTCATCGCCGGCGGTAAAAAACGTCCCCCCCGTGTCCATCGATTCGAGAAACCGCATCCCCAGCCCGTGATAGTGGGCGCCCGTCAGCGTGGCGGCGCTCCGGCCGGCCGGCAGGCGCAACCGGGTCTGCCAGCAGAGCAGAGTCGCCGGGACCGGCTCCAACCGCGCCACCTCGATCGTCCTTTCCTCCCGCAGCAGCGTCCGGCGGGTTTGGGGGTTTATCCACTCGAGCTGCTCGACAAAGCGGGCCCGGGTCGGGCCCGGTTCGGCGACGATCCTCGGGTCCAGCCAGCGCATATGCCCTTCCCGGCCCGGCTGCTGGTGCTCTTCCCAGAAGTTCACCCCATCGACCGTGATCGCATACATCAGGGCATGATGATGGAGATGGTCCGGCGGCGCGTCGAGCAGCACATTCACGCCGGCCGGCGTAAACAACTGCTGCACGTACGGCTTGTAGGGCACGTCGCCATACCGATAGCGCAATAATGGCCCGCTGGCGTCCCGCACCCGCAGTGTTGTTTGGTCCAGAACGATCGAAAGGGAATCCTGCCCGCAGGCCGTCTGGAACCGGCCCATACCCCCCGGCAGCAACAGGAGAAATCCCGACAGCCAGAAACACCTCGATGTGACGCCCATCCGCATGGATCCCATCCTCCGGTCCGGCAGGACATGTGGGCCTTGCCGTACTCTGAATCATTTGATCTGTTTGATCCGGGCCCTTTTGACGCAAAGCACCGCCGTCATGATATCGAGATACTACACGAAAATGAAGGGATTGTCTTGCCCTTTCTTTTTCCTTTAAGAGGGTGGAATCCGCGTTGCCCGTGCTGCCCGCCCGGCCCAGGCAACCGCGAGTGGGTACTTGACCACCAGCGGGAACTATCTATAATTTTTCTTCGTCGCCGGCCGGCGGCATAGACGGGTATCGCCTACCGAAAAGGACGCCCTGCGGCCCCAACGGGCGGTTTGGCGCCGGCGAGGCGCTTCAGCCGGCAGGCGCAAGGCATACGTGCCAAACGTCGTCCTCGTAAACAGTTAGAAACGTACAAGGTAAAACGACAGCGGACTTTTATCTCAGGAGTTTTGGATGTTTGGTTGCCATTTGGGTAAGTGTTTTCAGGTGACGGTGGCGGGCGGCTCCTATCAGGAAGGGCTCACCTCGGTGATCCAGGGCGTCCCGCCGGGGATGCTGCTGACCGAGCAGGAGATCTACGGGGACCTGCTGCTGCGCAAGCCCGGCGCGGACGAGCTCAGTTCCCCGCGGAAGGAGCCGGACCTGCCGATACTCTATACCGGCCTGAACGCGGCCGACACGATCGAGGGCGCCGGCAACCGCAATCACACGAACGGCACGCCGCTGACGATCCTGCTGCCCAACCTGGACCGGCATTTCATCCATATCAAGCAGTACCAGGACACCAACCGCACGCCGCGGCCGGGCCACGCCTCCTACGCCACCTTCGCCAAGTACGGCCCGGACGACGACGCCGTCGGGGCGGGCATCTTCAGCGGCCGCTACACCTCGACCATCGTGGCGGCCGGGTACGTCGCCAAGAAGATCCTGCGGCAGTGGGGGATCCGGGTGTTCTCCTACGTCAAGGAGATCGCCCAGGTGCGCTGCCCGGAGATCGACCACCAAGCGGCCCTGGCGGCCAGCGACCGCTACAAGCGGATGCGCCACGACCTGGACCCGTTCTACCAGGAGATCTACGTCAAGCAGCGGGTCACCATGGAGATGCGCTTCCTGGAGAAGATGCGGATCTTTGCCGAGATCGAGCAGCAGATCGACGCCATCCGCGCCCAGGCCCCGCAACCCAGCCGCGAGGAGATCCGGGCCCGCTACGACGTGCACCCGGTGGTGAACTGCCCGGACATCGCCGCGGCCGAGGCCATGGTCGAGGCCTGCAACCGGATCAGCGCCGGCGGCGATTCGGCCGGCGGCGTGGTGGAGGTCTGCGTCCTGGGGGCGCCGGCGGGACTCGGCGAACCGGTGTTCAACAAGCTGGACGCCGAGCTGGGCCGGATGATGGGGATCGGGGCGGTCAAGGCCATCGAGATCGGCGCGGGCCTGGCGGTCAAGGACATGACCGGCTTCGCCAGCAACGACCAGATGCACAGCGAGGACGGGCAGGTGATCTTCGACTCGAACAACGCCGGCGGGATCACCGGCGGCCTGGCGACGGGCCAGCCGATCATCGCCCGCCTGGCGATCAAGCCCACGCCCACCATCGACAGACCCCAGCACACCATTGACAAATACACCCGGGAAAACAAGCAGCTGGCGGCGATCACCCGGCGGGATCCGACGATCGTGGCCCGCATCTGGCCGGTAGCGGAGAACTTCACCGCCCTGGTGATCCTGGACAACCTGATCGAGCACCTGGGCTACCAGCAGTTGCGCAACCGGGTGAACCAGAAGTAATCCATCCGGCGTATCATACGGTCCCGTTGGCGGATCGTCCGGTTTTTCGAGCATTGCGCCGCCAGAGTTCCGACAGGATCGAGGCGGTGATGATGCAGATGAAGACAAACAGGGCGGCGGGCAGGGCCGCCTGTTCGCCGATATGCTCCAGGGCCAGCACGGTGCCCAGCCCGGCGTTCTGCATGCCGATCTCGATCCCCAGCGTGCGGCGGCGGGCCTGGTTCATGCCGAATAGACGCCCCAGGCCGTAGCCCATCCCCATCCCGTACAGATTCAATATCACCACCGCCAGCAAAACCAACAGGGTCACCTGCCGCAGGTAGCCCTGGTTCCTGGCGATGACCACCGAGCAGATGAACACGATGAAGGTCACGGAGACGGCGGGAAACACGCCCACGATGGTGTCGATTCGCCCCCGCAGCAGCAGCCGCAGGGCGAAGCCGGCCAGCAGCGGCAGGACCACCGTCCAGAGGATGCTGAAAAACATGGCCCAGAAACTCACCGGCAGGATCGTATGGGCCAGCAGCTTGGTCAGGCCCGGCGTCAGTATCGGACAGGCCAGCGTCGATACGGTCGTCAGGGAAACGGAATAGGCGGCATCGGCCTTGGCGATATAGCTCATCACGTTGCTGGCCATGGCGCCGGGGGCGCTGCCGGTCAGGACCAGGCCGACGGCGATCGGCGGCGGCAGGTGCAACAGCCGGGTCAACGCCAGCGCCCCGAGGGGCATGATGGTGAACTGGCCGAGCGAACCGACCAGGACGATCCAGGGTTTTTCCGCGATACGCCGGAAATCCTCGGGCTTCAAGACCACGCCGATCCCGAACATGGTCAGGGCGAAAAACCACTTCATTCCCCCGCCGAGAAAGACGAAGGGCGCGGGACACCCATAGGCCACGGCCCCGAACAAGAGGACCCAGACGGCGAAGTACTTGGTGTAGAACGACAGGACCTTGTTGAACATGAAATCCCATTCATCCCGGCAAGCAACACCCCGCAGACGCCACGAATCCCGCACCTACGGTGCCGCGGCCGGCTGAAACTGGATGGCGTTCAAGGAACGACTCTGGGTATCGAACACGATCGTGCCCCGTTCGTAGCGGCGGCTCCATTGGGCGTCGGCCTGCTGCGGCGGCCCCAGCGGCCGGCCGAGCGGATAGGTATACACGAACAGATCCGTCATGGGCGCCTGATAGTGGCTGTTGATATAGACATACACGTTGTCCTCGGCCACCAGGTGCAGCCAGAGCCAGAGATGCGACACCCAGCTGCTGCGCTCCGTAAGCAACTGCTTCGGATCGTTCAGGGTGGCGGCGAAACAGATCTTCTTGCCCCGCTGCTTGGCCCAGGTGATCCATTCTCGATAAATTTTTATATCGTCGCAGTAGTCGTTCTGGAAAAACAGGTTCTCCACCAGCAGCAGATCGACCGCATCGGCATGGTCGTCCCTAAACAGCTCCTGCAGGAAGATCGCCTGCCAGCGGTCCTTGTCCCGCAGGCTGTTGGCGAAGACCTGGGCGCCGGGGCGCCGCCGGTGGATCTCCTGCATGATCTCGATCTGATGCCGGGCGAACCGCCGCGACTGCTCGATCTCGTCGCCGGCGGCGATATACTCCAGGCGATCCTGCCCCCAGACACCCCGCCGATTGGTCAGGTAGCGCGAGACGACCACGTTGTCGAGGAACACCGTGTTGCGCTGGCCCATGACCTTCAACGCCAGCCGGACCGCATATTCCCGCACCGTCGGGTTGTTCAGGTTCCAAAACAGCCGCGTTTGGTATTTCGCCTCCAGGTTGTAGGCGATCGGCAGCACAAAGGTCCGGCCCTGGCGATAGCTCTCCACGGGCGCATCCGGAATGACCCGCCCGGTTTGGCCGTCCAGGCGGGCCAGGCCGTCCGCTCCCCGTTGCGCCCCGTAGGCGCAGTCGGTCCCCCGCGGATAGCGTTCGGGATGGGCCAGGATCATCTGGCGATGCAGCTTTTCGATATCGGCCCGCTGCAAGAGGGTCTTATTGATCCGCGAACGGCCCTGATAGAGGGCGTCCAATTCGGCCTCATCCAGCACCGTCGCGTAAAACGGGGCATGCTCCCGGGCGATGTCGACGTGCCCCTCGATCGTCTGGAACTGGACGTAGACGAAGCAGTCCAGATCTTCCCAGGCCCCCCAGGCGGTGAACGCCACCCGGCCCAGCGGCCGCGGCGGCCCCAGCGGCTGGCGCAGCATGCTGCGGATCTGGAAAAAATGCAGATAATGCTCGTACGTCGCCGCCGGCCGGTCCGCCTGGCAGGCCGCCCCCACGACCGTCAAGAATATCCCCCCCGCCAGCCTGGCCACCCTGTACCCAAACCGCTTCAAACGATGCTCCCCTGTGCGAAATCCCCTGCCTCGGATCGCGGCAAACGAATCCAATCCGGCAAACGCACTCTGAATTATACGCATCCCGGCCCCGCGGCACAATCCAATTGTTGGGCGGAGCCGGTGGGCGTTCTGCCTGCCTCAAAATAGAATCTAAAACCTATGATTGCCCACATAAACATATTCACTTCATACCAGAAATAATCGCTACATCACTGCCCGCATCTGCCTAAATCAGAACGGAATGATACTCGCAAACGATTTCGTCAAAATGTCAAACCTTCTACAAATCCCCATTTTTCAAAAGATAATGATCCACAAATTCAACCCTTGACACCTTCCAATCCGAGATATATATTAAGCGTACTTGACGAATAAGCGTATTCATAGCCGATGCAGGAGTCGTTTTCGATGCTAAAGAAACTGCAATCAAAAAATTTCAAGTCATGGAGCGATACAACAGCGCTTGAATTCGCACCTTTAACGGGTCTTTTTGGAACTAACAGCTCTGGAAAAACAGGAATTCTCCAGCTTCTTTTAATGTTAAAGCAAACTGTTGAATCCACCGACCGAAAACGGGTTCTCCATACAGGAGACGAAAAAACATATGTCGACCTGGGAACTTTTTACGATCTTATTCACGGCCACAAGAAAGAAAGTCCTTTAGATATATCGATATCGTGGAGATTAAATAAACCTTTACAAATTAAAGATCCGGAAGATAAAACTCAAAACAAATTTAACATTGACAACTTACGCTTTGATGTTAAAATTAAAGAGGAGTCTGGAACTCTATCTATAGCACATTTTCAATACTCCTTCAAAGAAGACCACAAAGAGTATTCGTTTGGAATGAAATTAAAATCAACGAAAGTTGATTACGAACTGATCGCAGATAACTACACTGCCAAAAGATTCAAAGGACGAGCTTGGCCACTTCCAAATCCTGTAAAATGTTACGGCTTCCCGGATGAAGTCAATGGTTATTATCAGAATGTTGGCTTCTTGTCCAACCTGGTATTGGAATTTGAATCTTTGTTTGGGCGCATAGCCTATCTTGGCCCCCTACGTGATTATCCCAAGCGTATTTACACCTGGGCTGGCGAAGCACCATCCGATGTCGGCAGGAAAGGCGAGATGGCAATATCCGCTATGCTGGCTGCGAAAAATCGCGGCCCATACCTCTCTCTAGGACAAGGGAGAAAAAAAAATACCATCGAAGAAAGAATTGCCTTCTGGCTTAAAGAAATGGGGATTATAGAGAACTTTTCTCTTGAGCGCATCGCTAAAAACCGAAAAGACTTTGAACTTCGCGTACAAAAAACAAAAACGAGTCCGCAGGTATTAATCACTGATGTAGGCTTTGGAGTGTCTCAGATTCTTCCGGTCCTTGTCCTGTGTTATTATGTCCCGAAAGGTTCAATCATTCTATTGGAACAGCCTGAAATCCATTTACATCCTTTGGCGCAGACTTGGCTTGCCGATGTATTCATCGATGTAGTAAAAAATAGAAACGTACAAATTATTGTTGAAAGCCACAGCGAACATTTGATACGAAGATTACAACGACGCATTGCCGAAGAAATGTTGCCCGTTGACCAAACGGCCTTTTACTTTTGTCGTATGGAGAATTCGTCTTCGATAATTGATAAACTCGAACTGGACATCGTCGGAAACATCAATAACTGGCCGACAGATTTCTTCGGTGATGAAATTGGGGAGGTGGCCGCCAAAACGAAAGCAGCCATGAGGCGACAAACAAAGGGAAATTAATGAAAGCTGTGGTGGATACGAATGTTCCTGTTGTGACTAATGGGAAATCAGAACAAGCTTCGAAGGAATGCGTAATAAATTGTGTCACACAACTAGAACTATTAATGAAAACCGGCACTCTAGTCTTAGATGACTCCTGGAGAATAATCGGGGAGTATCAGAATAATTTACGATCCGATGGTCAACCAGGATTTGGCGATTCTTTTCTCAAATGGGTTCTGACGAATTATGCAAATCCTCAAAGATGTGAACTTGTCTCCATTACTCCTATGGATTCCAAAGATGAGGATTACGAGGAGTTTCCCCATATTTCTGCATTAAGTGATTTTGATCCTTCTGACAAAAAATTTGTTTCCGTTGCCATAGCTCATACTGATACTCCTCCAATTTGGCAAGCCGTAGACGCCGATTGGTGGAAACGTAGAAACATTCTTCGCGAAAACAGAATCACTATAGAGTTCCTATGTCCTAAAGATGTTCGGAGATTAGCCAAATAACAATCATATATTTTATAACAGGCTAAATCAAACTCAAGGGAGCATATCATGAATTCACTCTTTCGTATTGGTGTTTTATTATCCTTAATTCTTTTTCTATCTACTCTCACCGTACCTAATGTTGAAGTCTTCGCCCAATCCGCCCCGACGGCCGAGACCGTCCTGCAGACA
>JAFGFX010000102.1 GCA_016930855.1 Sedimentisphaerales bacterium
ATGCAAATGATAACTGAAGTGCAGCACCTGGGGATGGGCCAGCTTCTGATAATCCTTCAGGGCCAGGCGGACGGCCTTCTCGTGCGAACCGGCCTGGAAGACGATATACCCGTCCTGGCCCAGCGTGTCGTCCATCAGGGTCGGCATGTCGAACAGCGATCCGAACGGCGGCTCGGCGCCCAGCTCGCAATCGGGGAAGAGCCTGGCCATCTCCTTCTCGCCGATCAGCGTCGCCTCGGCGGCCCCCAGCGCGCCGCGCAGCAACTCCAGATCGACCTTGCAGCACGCCGGCAGCACGCACATGTAATAGGTGCCGTCGGCCTGGACGATCACCGGCTTGGCCACGTCCCGGCCCGGCACGTGCTCCTCGGCCGCCATCTGCTGGGCGGTAAAGACCGCCCGATGGGCGCAGATCTCGTATTTGACCCCGTTTTGATCCAGATACTCGGTGATTTGCATGGCTCGACTCCTCTCGCTTGCCCGAACGGGCCTTTCGAATCCCAATCGAATCCCGATGAATCTACCCAAGTATAGCCCACGTTGGGGGCCCGGTCAAAATCCCCGGCGGGGGCATTCCTAACCCGTTGCGGCCGCGACAGATATACGTTGATCGGCGGGCGCGGCCACCCGCCAACCGCCGGAAACCGGAAATCGTTTTTCGCCGGCGGGGAATTTCTTTATACTAAAGCCGGCGGCGGATTCGTTCTATGGTCGGACGATCGCGATCGCTTTTCGACGGGACGCAGGCGAGATGATGGAAGACAGGCTGCTGGTTTGGCGGGCCCGCCGCGGCAACAAGGACGCCATGCGGCGGATCTACGAGGCCCACAAGGACGATCTGCTGACGCTGGCCCGGGTGCTGCTGGACGACCTGGCGGCGGCCGAGGACGTCGTCCACGACGTGTTCGTCTCCTTCGCCGGCGGCCTGGGCACCTTCACGCTGACCGGCAGCCTCAAGGGGTACCTGGCCGTCTGCGTCCAGAACAAGGCCCGCGATCACTGGCGCCGCCGGCAGCGAAGGACCGGCCCCCCGGACAGGCAGCGCCCGGCGCCGACGGGGGAGCCCTCTCCGGAGCAGTCCCTGATGCGGCACGATCTGCTGGAGGTGGTCCGGCGGGCCCTGGGCCGGCTGCCGTACGATCAGCGCGAAGCGGTCGTCCTGCATCTGCACAGCGGCCTGACGTTCAAGCGCATCGCCGAGCTGCAGAACGTCCCGGTCCCCACCGCGCAGGGACGATATCGCTACGGCCTGGAAAAATTACGGTCACTGGTCAACGGCGAGTGGAAGCCATGAAAAACGCCCGCACCTTCAAACACGTATTCGCCCGCCTGCGGGAGACGACCCGGCCGGCGCTGGACGAACGAATCTGGACCGACATCTGTCAGGCGATGGACGCCTCCCGGTGCATCCCCCGGGCGGTGGGCCATCCTACAATATGGAGAATGATGATGAAAAGCAAGGTGATTCAAGGCGCCACGGCGGCGGCAATAGTATTTTTCACCTGGGCGGGTCTGTATCACTTTTTCGGCGCCGCCCACGGCAACGGATTGGTGCTGGCCGACGTGATCGAAAAAATGGAACCGGTCAGCACCGTCAAGCACCGGGAGGCCTGGACGGTCACCGTCGTCGGCGAAGACAAACCCTTTATGAATCTGGACGTGTACAAATACGCGGCGACGGACCGGGGCGTGGTCATCCATCTGCATTATCCGGATGATTCGCCGATGAAGCAGATCTACTTCCTGTCCAAGCAAAAGAACGGTACGATCCTTTTTCCCCAGTCGAAAAAATATGTGCAGGTGCCCCTCGGCGAGCAATTTCTCCGGCGGCTTACCCAATTGACTCCCAAGGGCGTGGTCACCTGGATCCAGGAAGGAGATTACAAACAATTGGCCCGGCGCAAGATCGAAGGGGTAACCGCGGTGGGATTCGAGGTGAAAAACCCTCCATCGCTCAACGACCTCATGGAGATCCAAAAATCGCTGTTTCCCATCAAGGACAGTCTGGTGCGCCTCTGGGTGGACGTCGAGACGTCGCTGCCGGTGGCGGTGGAAATGGAACTCATGACGGGCAGCGGGCTGTTCACTGGTTGGCGCGAATTGAAGATTGAAACGTATGCCTACGACCTGGAGTGGAACGCCGAGATCGATCCGAAGATTTTCCAATTGGACATCCCGGCCGATTACACGCCCTTGATTCCGTTTGGCCGGGAAACGGGCGTCGAATCCATCAAGAAGCTCCTGGGCATCGGATCGAAAAACAAGGAATAGACCCGAAACGGAATATAAGTTATCTTTGGCACCATGGACCGACTGGCGGATTTTATCGATCGACACCGGCGAATGCTCACCTGCCTGCTGGTCGGCCTGGTCCTGATCGCGCTGGTCGGCATCACGCGGATGGACCTGGCGGTGGATCTGAATTTCCTGCTCAACCGCAAGTCCGAGGCCTTTCGCATCCTGGATCGCCTCAACGCGGAATTCGGCTCGGAGTCCTCCGTCTGCCTGATGCTCATCCAGGGACAGGACGTCTTTGGGCCGGAGTGCATTATCCTGCGGCGAAACCTGGCCGGGGGCATCCGCCGGATCGACGGCGTCGAAAACGTGTTCGGCATCGACGACGTGCCGGTCTTTACCCATACCCTGCCGGAACCCCTGATCCCCCAAGATCTGTCCGATCCCGACCGCCTGACCCAGGCGCGGCAGGCGGCCCTGGTTCACCCGCTGGTCGCCGGCCAGATGCTTTCGGCCGACGGCCGCACCACCGTCGTCATCATCCGGCTGGCCCAGCGGATCACCACCGCCAACCAGTACACCCCCATCGTGGATGCGATCCGGGACCTGGCCCGCTCGGCCGCCGCCGGAGGGGATCTGAAGATTCAACTGACCGGCTCGCCCGCCTTTCAGGTGGATATCCGCCGTTTTATGCACCGGGAGAACCTCAAGCTGTTTCTCATTCCGCCGGCGATCGGCTTCCTGATCGCCATGCTGCTGTTGCGGCGGTTTGCGGCCGTCTTTCTGGCCGGCTGTCCCCCCACGTTCGGCGTGCTGCTGACGATGGGCGCGTCGGGCTGGATCGGCGCCAAGTGGACGATGCTCAGCATGGCGATCCCGACGATGGTGTTCGTCGTGGGCCTGACCGACGCGATCCACATGGTCCTGCACATGCGGCGCCAGGTCAGCCAGGAGGGCCATACGCCCCGCCAGGCCGCCCTGTCGGCGGTGCGGGAGATCGGCTGGGCCTGCGCGCTGACCTCGCTGACGACGGCGGTCGGATTCGGCTCGCTCGTCCTGGCGGATTCGCCCGCCGTCCGGAACCTGGGCCTGTTCTGCGCGGCGGGCACGGTGATCACCTTCTTCGTGGTCATTGTCTTCATCCCCATTGTCGGCGCCACGTTTGTCGGCGCCCGGGCCACGCATACCAGCCGCACCCCCCTGGTCGATCAGGGGATAAGCGGCCTGGAACACATCATCGACGGCATCATCCGGCATCCCCGGCCGGTCGTTCTCGGCGGCATCGCGGTCCTGGGGCTGCTGGCCTGCTCGATCCTGCGCCTGCGCATCGACACCTCCTACGACTGGTTTCCCATGGACGAGGAATCCGTGCAGGCGTATTTCACCTACGACGAGGCGTTCGAGGGCGGCAACGTCATCAATGTGCTGATCGAGTGGCCCGCCGGAGGCGGCCAGCCGCCCGAGGAGGTGTTCGCGGCGCTGCGGGGGATCCACCGGCTCTTCGACGAGGACCCGCGGATCCATTATCCGCTGTCGGCCCTGAACCTGGTGCAATGCGCTCCGGAGCCCCTGCGGGAGCCCAATCAGGCGGGCCGGCTCATCGCGATATTGCCGGCCGACCTGACGCGGCGCTTCATCCGTCTCGACCATCGCTGCGCGGTCGTCAGCGCCCGCTACGTCATCACTGGGAGCGCCGCCACTATTTTGAAACTCCACGAACGCTACCAAGAGAAACTGCATGCCCTGGCGCAGCATTACCCCCGGCTGAGCATCCAACTAACCGGGGAAAACTATATCGGCGCCCGGATGGTGTACAGAATCATCTACGAGCTGGGGCTGAGCCTGTCGCTGGCGGCCGTGATCATCACGGCCGTGATGCTGGCGGCGTTTCGGTCCTGGCGCTACGGGCCGATCTGTCTGGTTCCCAATATCCTGCCGTTGACGGTGATCTGTGCCGGTCTGCTGGTGATCCGCAAGCCCCTCAACGTGGCCAACGTCTTGCTGTTCACGATCTGCCTGGGCATCGCCGTGGACGACACGATCCACTTCATCACCCGCTACCGCCACGAACGGCAGGCCGGCCACGACCCGGCCGAGGCGGTCCGCCGCAGCTTCCGCTGCGTCGGCCGGGCCATCATCACCACGACCTTCATCTTCGTCTTTAGCTTCGCGGGCCTGGTGACCAGCAGCCTGGAGGGTTATCACAATTTTGCCCTGCTGAGCTGCATGGGATTCGTGGCCGCCCTGCTGGGGGATCTGTTCCTGCTGCCGGCCCTCCTGCTGGCCTGGGACAAGCGTACCGGCACGTGAGGTACCGATGGACAGACACCCCTCACCACAGAATCAAAAGGGAAGGATCAACTCGGAAAAAGTTGGTAGGAACGGCTCTACGAATCCGGCGAAATGTTTTCGCCTACGCCTTTCTTTCGCCGCCCCTCTGG
>JAFGFX010000103.1 GCA_016930855.1 Sedimentisphaerales bacterium
CGGCCGCAGCGCCAAGGGCTGGTCGGCCAGCCAGGCCGTCCAGGAGCTGACCGGCCCGGCATTCTCCGACCTGACCATCAAGGTGCGCCACCTGGACGGCCGCGAGGAGGTCATCCGGATCGTCCGCCAGGAGATCCACGTGCCCACCGTCCGCGGCTGGCGACGCAGCGGCCGCGACGGCAGTTGGGATTACCTGCTGGACCCGGCGGCCGCCATCGGCTACGTGCGGATCACCAGCTTCACCGCCGATACCGCCCAGGAGCTCGACAAGGCGGTCTCGTCGCTGCTGGGCCGGAACCTCAAGGCCCTGATCCTGGACCTGCGGACCAATCCCGGCGGCTTGATGTCCAGCGCCGTGGAGGTGGTGGACCGTTTCATCGAGCAGGGCACGATCGTCTCGACCCGCGGGGCCCATTCGGAAGACCAGGTGCAGAAGGCCCACCCGGAGAACACCTATCCCCGCTTTATCCTGGTGGTGCTGATCGACCAGGGCAGCGCCAGCGGCGCCGAGATCGTGGCCGGCGCCCTCCAGGACCACAACCGGGCGGTGATCGTCGGCCGGCGCAGCTGGGGCAAGGGCTCCGTCCAGCGCCTGATCCGGCTGCCGGAGTCCGAGGCCGCCCTGAAGCTGACCACGGATTATTATTACCTGCCCAACGGCCGCTGCGTGCACCGGCTGGGCGATGCCGAGACCTGGGGGGTCTCGCCCGATATCGAGGAATCCCTGGATCCGGACAAGGTGACCGAGCTGCGGTCATACATGAATCATCTGACCATCGACGCCTTGACCCAGGCCGCCCAGAACGGCCGGGCCAACGGCGACCCGAACGCACCGGCCTCGCCGGGCGAGATCGCCGCGGGCCCGGCGGATTCGGCGACGGTGGTGGCGGCGGTGGCGGAAAAGCTGCTGGTCCTGGACGACCAACTGGCCCAGGCCCTCAAGCAGTGCAAGGGGCTGCTGCGCACCCGGCCGACGTTGCCCGGCCTGGCCGAGAGCTTTGGCCAGGCCAAGCCCGCAGCCGAACCGGACCAGCCGGAAGAGCCCCAAACCAAGTAAGCTCTCCGGCCGGGTAAGGGAGACGGCCCGCCCCGGTCGTTGCGTTTGAAGGCAGCGATGGCGGGGGCGTATCCGAGGAAACACTTTCTCTTATCACTTCTAACCTAGTGAGCGACCGAGACATTCAGTCGCCCGGGCGGGGCCATTTGCCTTCATTTTATTAGACGCCCTTATTGATCCGCCGGCTCGGGGGCCTCGTCGCGGGATCGGTGGATCTGCACGGTCTTCTGGAACTGCTCGAAATCCATGGTGCCTTGGGCATAGGCGTCGATGTCGGCCTTCCGGGCCCGCACCGTGATCAGTGCCGCCGCGTCGCTCTTGACAAGGAATGGCCCTACCGATTTGGTTGACGTCCGGCGGCCTTCCGAGACACTCACGGCGGTTTTCACCTGCGCATCCTGGCCGTACCCGACGATCACCACCGTGATCCATTCGGCCGGGGGGATGGCCCGGATGTTGCCGGCGTGCTTGAGCGTCTGGAGCAGACGGTCCAGCAGGGCATCGACCTTTTCCTGATCGTAGGGGGTTATCGGCTGCGGTTCCATGGTGGACAGAAAGGCCTCGCCGGTCTGCCCGGACATGAGCAGTTGCTGTTTGGTGCGGTTCCAGACCGGATCGACTGCCTCCTGCTCGTCGGGCGCCGCCTCCGGCGCCGGCGGCGCCAGGGGCATGGACACGTACATCCAGAACAGGGCCCCGTAATCCGGCAGGTAGAGACCGTCCAGCTCCCGGTTGCCCATCATGAGCCGGTGGGAGTGGGAACCGATAAAGAAGCCGCCGTAGGACTGGGGTTGAGACTCGGGCTGGACCCGCTCGTTCAGGATGCGGGTCATGATGGTCATGTCCTCGCGGAGGCTGTTACGGGTTTCGGCCGAATGCCCGCCGGGAAGCACGATAATTGCCTCCGGCGATCGCGACATGGTCTTTAAAAGGACGCTGAGGTCGTTGCTCGACGACTGGACGCTACTCGAGCCGTATACGGCGCCGCCCATGCCGCCGCCCATGCCGCCGGACGAGCCGCTGGATAGGCCGGCAGAAACGCTCACGGGTCCGTTCTCGGAAACATTGCTGGACTTGGTTTGGATGGCGACGGAGCTCGAGGTGGCGACGTTGCCGGCCTCGGGTTTCACCACGACGCGCTCGGTGGTGAGTTCCAGTTCGTTCGTCAGCGTCGCCTCGCTGGCGCCGGCTGTCGGTTCCGCCGTCTGAGTCAACGTGATTTCCTGGGCAAAGACCTCCTGCGGCCGGGCTTGCAGGCAGATGGCCGAAAGTAACACGATCCCCATGGTGAGTAGATGTGCAGACAGATGACGGTTCATGATACGCTCCTTTCCATTCATTGCGGTGTGGGAAGCGCCCCCTCCGGCGGGGCGATTCGATTGGGTCCATAGGTGGTAAACAGCAGTTGGGCCACGTCCTGTTGCGTCTGGGCCAATTGCTGGGCGGTCTCCTCGGCGATCTGGGCGAGCTGGCCTTGCAGTTGACGCCGGTCCTGGATCCGCCGGGCCTCCCACTGGTCGAACAGGCCAGCGTACAGCCGGCGCTCCTCCAGTTGCGCCGCCCGCATGGCCCCCAACAGATCGGTCAGCAGCTTGTTGGTCTGGGTGCCCGTGGCATTGAGCGTCCCGATGGCGTATTCGTTCAGGTCGCCGCGGAACTGCTGATAGAGCTCCTGTTTCCAGCGGGCCTGAAGCATCTCCAGGGCGCCCTGCCAATCCCGCGTCAGCCTGTCGCGAAGATCGGCTTCGATGGCGACGGACAGTGTCGTTTGCAGATCCTGGCGCAGGGTGCGGTTCGACGTCGAGGCGCCCAGGCGGCCGGCCAGGTAGCCGGCGGCGATCAGGACCGCCGCCGCCGCCGTCCAGCGCAGGTAGCCGAGCCAGCGGGCCCGTCCCGCGGCCGCCAGGGGCGATCGGCCGATCCGCCAGGCGTCCAACTGCCGTTGGGCGGCCTGCCACTTATCGAGCTGTTCGCGGCACGTCGGGCAGGATTTTAGGTGGTCCGCCAGTTCCTGCGTTTCCGCGTCGCTCGATTCCTGGTACAGATACGACATCCACTGCTCCGGGCGGGGATGGTTCATGATCGATTCTCCTTCTCGCTCTAGAAGCAATTTTTAGAGGCTCCCTTATGCCGTCGTGGCGTATTACCTGATCGGCGTATGGAATATCTCCTGACCGCCGGTCCCTTACGCCGGGGGTGAGCAGGTCTCTGGCGTCGCGCAGGAGTCCTCTTTCCGGATCGACTGCAACAATCGGGCCAGCCGGCTGAGGGCCTCGGCCATCCTGGACTTGACCGTCCCTTCCGGCACGCCCAAGACCTCGGCGATCTGGCGGAAGGTGAGC
>JAFGFX010000104.1 GCA_016930855.1 Sedimentisphaerales bacterium
ACCCTGCAGCAGCAGGCCTCGATTCGGCTGCGCTTCCCGGCCAAGCAGACCATGCGGATCGCCCAGCAGCTCTACGAGGGGGTGGAGATCCGGGACCAGGGCAGCGTCGGGCTGATCACCTACATGCGCACCGACAGCACCCGGCTGGCCCGCGAGGCGGTCGAGGCCGTCCGGGGATTCATCGCGGATCAATACGGCAGTGCCTATCTGCCCGAGAAACCGAACGCCTACGGCACCAGCGCCAAGTCCGCCCAGGAGGCCCACGAGGCGATCCGGCCCACGGACGTGACCCTGACGCCGGAACGGCTCAAGGGCGACCTGGACGCCAAGCAGTACAAGTTGTACGAGCTGATCTGGAACCGGTTCGTCGCCTGCCAGATGACCCCGGCCGAATGGGACATCACCTCGGTCCAGATCGCCGCCGAGACGGAGCTGGGTCCGGCCGTCTTTAAGACCTCCGGCCGCAAGCTCGTCTTCGACGGATACATGAAGGTCGCCGGCATCACCTTGAACGGCGACCAGATCCTGCCGGCGCTCCAGCCGGATCAGCCGGTCTTCGGCATCCGGATCGAGCCGACGCAGCATTTCACCGCGCCGCCGCCCCGCTACACGGAGGCCTCGCTGGTCAAGGCCCTGGAGGCCGGCGGCATCGGCCGGCCCAGCACCTACGCCTCGATCATCTCGACCGTGCAGGACCGGGGCTACGTCGAGCAGCTCGAACGGAAATTCCACGCCACCGACCTGGGGATGGTGGTCACCGACAAACTCAACGAGCATTTCCCCCGGGTCATGGACGTGCAGTTCACCAGCCACATGGAGGAGCAGCTCGACAAGATCGAGGAGCAGCACCTGAACTGGATGGAGGTCCTGGAGGAATTCTACGTGCCCTTCAAGGAGAACCTGGACCGGGCGCACGAGCAGATGAAGCACGCCAAGGCGGAGACCCAGCCGTCGGAATACTCCTGCCCGAAGTGCGAAAAGCCGCTGGTCTACCGGTTCGGCAAGAACGGCCGGTTCCTCTCGTGCAGCGGCTACCCGGACTGCGCGTTTGCCGCCCCCTGCGACCGGTCGGGCAGGATGGCGCCGCCGCAGACCACCGAGCACAAATGCCCCCACTGCGACAGGCAGATGATTCTGCGCAAGGGCCGGTTCGGGGCCTTTCTGGGATGCAGCGGCTATCCGGACTGCAAGACCACCATCAAGCTGGACAAGCAGGGCAATCCCCAGCCCGCCCGGCCGCAGCCGCAGCCGTCCGGGGTGCGCTGCCACAAGTGCCAGGAGGGTGAACTGGTGATCCGGCAGAGCAAGCGCGGTCCGTTTTTGGGCTGCGGGCGGTTTCCCAAGTGCCGCACGATCATCAGTATCAAGCAGATGGACCATCTCCGGCAGCTACAGGCCGAGGGCGTCTGGCCGCCGAAGACACCGGAAGAGGCGGATGAGCTGCTGGGCCGCAAGAAGAAGGCCGCCCCGGCCGCCGCCGCGGAAACGGCCGGCGGCGGAAAATCCCCCGCGGCCCAGAAACGGCCCGCGGCCAAGAAAAAAGCCGCGGCCCCAAAAACCGCCGCCAAGGCCTCCTCCCCCGCGTCGTAAAGGCGTCTCCTGCCCGACGGGGCCTCCCGGATGCGCCGGAGGCGTCTTTCCTATCGGATGAAATTAGACCGTTTATCTGCGCCCGCCGGGATGACAACCTGTCGAATCCCAAGGGACGGCGAATAACAGGGGGAGCGGATAAACCCACCGGAATGATTGCACAGGCGTGAAGGCGGGCGGCAGGGTCGCCGGCGGCGGGGCCGGCGACTCAGGGTCGGTTCGCATCGGAAACCGAAGCCGAATCGTCCGAGAGTTGGGAGGTCTTCGGTTCGCTCTGGTCCGGCGGAACAATCTGATAGCGCATGTCGTTCTTGCCGGCCCGCTTGACGGCGTACATCTGGTCGTCGGCCAGCTCCAGCACCCGCGAGCTGTTGCCCGGCTTGGAGCCGGACTCGCAAAACAGCATCCCGACGCTGCAGGAGATGCCGACCGATTGGGTCTGGTCGTCGCTGCGCACCGAGATGTGCACGCCGCGGATCTTCTCGATCAGCGCCTGGGTCAGCGAGACCGCCTGCTTGGCCTGGAGCCCCATCAGGGCGACGATGAACTCGTCGCCGCCGTAGCGGGCCACGCAGCCGCGTTCGCCGAAGAGGCTGCGCAACTGCTGGGCGAGCTCCTGCAGCAGCCGGTCGCCCGCGGCGTGGCTGTGCAGGTTGTTGATGTCCTTGAAGTTGTCGATGTCCATGAAGATGACGGTGAGCGTCGTCTCGTCGTTTTTCACCTTCCAGCAGGCGTTGTCCAGATAGCGGCACAGCGGGTCGCGCACCGCCAGGCCCGTCAGGTCGTCCGTCTCGGCCTTCTGCTCGTACTCGTCCATCGAATGGGTCAATCCCATGCAGCGCTGCCGCAGAAGCTTGACCTCCTCCTCCAGGACGAAGACGTCCCGCGTGGTCTCGGACGCCAGGTCGCTCAGCAGATTGTGCGCCTGGAAGACCAGCTCGGCCACCTCGATCCGGTCCGGCAGCAGGTTGGTGTAGAGCTGGGAGATGTTGGTGAATTCCTGATGGCTGCGGCGCAGCAGCAGGTTGATGCCGTTGTCGTCCAGCTCGAAGACCTGGTGGGTGAAGTCCAGCAGGGACAGGTCCTCCTCGCTGAGCGAGGTGGGATTGTCCATGGAGAGCGTCCCCACGAAGTAGCCGATTTGGCAGAGCTTCTCCATCTCGTCCGAGACCGGCTCGGCCGTCGGCCGGAAATGGTGGGTGCAGATCGGCCGGGAGAGAATTTCCGGCAGGGACCATTTCTCCGTCAGCACGGCGGCGGCCTTGAGATGGTCAAACGCGAAGACCTCCTGCTCCAGGCGGAACAGCGACGCCTGCGAGCCGCGGCATTCCTTCCACATCTGGGCGTATTCGGCCCCCAGCGCCTCGACCAGCAGCGGGATGCCGCAGTTCTGCAGCAGGCCGACCAGGAAGGCCTCGTCCGTCCGCGTCTTGCAATAGAACCGGGCCAGCTGCCGCGAGAGCACCCCGCGCAGCAGGTTCTGCTGCCAGAAGAGCGACGTGTTGAACCCGTTCCGGTTCAGGTCGTTCAGCGTGCTCGCCAGGTAAAACCCCAGCGAATTCATCTTGACGTACTTGAGACCCAGAATCCCGATGGCCCGGTCCAGGGTGGCGACCTTGTTGCGCAGACCGTAATAGGCGGAATTGGTGACCTTCAAAATGCCGGACGCCAGACCGGGATCGGACTCGATCACGCGGGCGAAATCGGCAAACGTGGCATTCTCGTCACGGCAAAGCTCCACCAGCTTGCGGGCGACGGCCGGCAACGTGGGTATCTTGGCTCGTTCGAGAATGATATTCATGTTACGCCTGGAATCTTCTCGGGCGGCTGCATGTTCGGCTGGCATTGAGTACTATCCCCTGACCGTTTAAGCTCCAAGTTAACCAGTTCCCATAACCGAGATCAAATGATGTATCGGATACGGCGGTACCTCGTACGAAAGATCCGTATTCCTTCTAATTGTTCATTCATACATCGTCGTTCTGTACGGGACAAATTAGACCGGATTGGCGGGCTTGATGAAATTCCCGGCAAAACATCCGCCATCCCGTTTTCTCGGGGACCAGGAACCGTCACCTAGGGAAATACCCGGAGAGCGCAGGGTTTTATCGGACATGCAAGGCCGTACCACCGCTTTCGCGCGCGGCCGGCCGGGCCGGCCGGGGACGTTCCAGATGGCGCTGGGGGGAGGTGATCGGGCGGCGGCGGCCGGCCGCTTATCAGGTGTGGTAATCCGCATTGATGCGGATATACCCGCGGGACAGATCGCAGGTGTAGCAGAAGTCCTCCCGGCGGCCGACGGCCAGATCGACCTCGACGGTCCACTGGGCGGCCCGCATTTTGCGCTGCAGGCCGGCGGCGTCGAAACGGCAGGGCCGACCGGCGCGGAAGACGCACACGCCGGCGATGGTGCAGCGAAGCCTGTCGGCATCCAGACGGGCGCCGCTGTAGCCGACGGCGCTGACGATGCGGCCCCAATTGGGATCGGCGCCGTGGAAGGCACAGCGGACCAGCGGACTATCGACGATGGCGCGGACGGCGGCGCGGGCCTGGGAGGTGCTTGCCGCGCCGCGCACCCGGACGGTGACCATGCAGGTGGCGCCCTCGCCGTCGGCGGCGATCTGGCGGGCCAGATCATCGCAGACCCGGCCCAGGGCCCCGGCGAAGGACTGATACGCGCGGCCGGCCCGGTCGATCCGCCGATGGCGCCCCCGGCCGGAGGCCAGGCAGATCACTGTGTCGCTGGTGCTCATGTGGTTGTCCACGCTGACCTTGTTGAAGGTCCGTTCGACCTGCTCGGTCAAGGCCCGGCGCAACATCGGGGCGCTGATGTTCGCGTCGGTGGTCAAAAAGGCCAGCATGGTGGCCATATGGGGGGCGATCATGCCGGAGCCCTTGGCGATACCGGTGATCCAAACGGGGCCGCCGGCCAGCCGGACGGTTTGCCCGGCGGTCTTCCGGCGGGTGTCCGTGGTCAAAATGGCCCCGGCCAGATCGCGATAGGCCCCCGCCGAGCGGCTTAGGCGGTCCGCCGCCTGACGGATCCCGGCGCGGACCTTGGCCATGGGCAGATACCGGCCGATGATGCCGGTCGAGCAGACGAGGACCATCCCGGCGTCCAGGCCGAGTCGGCCGGCCACGGCGCGGCAGATGGCATGGACGTCCCGTTCGCCGCGCCGGCCCGTGCAGGTATTGGCGTTGCCGGCGTTGACGAAGACGGCCTGGGCCCGGCCGGAGCGGATCTTGTCGCGGTTGATGACCACCGCCGGGGCCACCACCTGGTTC
>JAFGFX010000105.1 GCA_016930855.1 Sedimentisphaerales bacterium
CGGCAAGGAACTGCTGGCGATGGCCATCCATACCAACTCGCCCCGCAAGGCGGCGCCCTTCCAGCCGGTCAACTGCGCAGGATTGTCCGAGACCCTGCTGGAAAGCGAGCTCTTCGGGCACGTCAAGGGGGCCTTTACCGGGGCGATGACCGAGCGGAAGGGATTCTTCACCGTCGCCGACGGCGGGACGCTGTTTCTCGACGAGATCGGCGATATGCCGTTGACGATGCAGGCCAAGCTTCTGCGGGTCCTGGAAGACCAGATCGTCATCCCCGTCGGCAGCACCAGCGGCGTCAAGGTGGACGTCCGCATCCTCAGCGCCACCAACCAGGACCTGGCTCAAGCCGTGGCCGACAAGAAGTTCCGCCAGGATCTGTACTATCGGATTCGCGGCGTGGAGATCGAGATCCCCCCCCTGCGGGAGCGCCGCGAGGACATTCCCCTGCTGCTGAACCATTTTCTGCGGGAGACCGCCCGGGCCGAGGACCGGCCGGTCAAGGACTTCACCCCCGCCGCCATGCGGCTGCTGAAGAGCTTCGACTGGCCCGGCAATGTCCGGGAGCTGCGCAACTGCGTCAAGGCCATGGTGGTGCTGGCCGACTCGGAGCGGATCGACGTGGCCGATCTGCCCTTCGAGATGCATCAGTCCGGCAAGGAGGCCGAGGGCCTCGGCGATCTGGCGGGCGTGAATCTCAACGAGCTGGAAAAGACCGCCATCCGCCGCACCCTGGAGATGGTCAACGGCAACCGCGAGATGGCCGCCACCATGCTGGGCATCGCCGAGCGAACCCTTTATCGCAAGATCAAGGAATACGGCCTGAACTGAGGGGCCGCTTACAACCGCGTTGCGGGATGGTTCCGCGGGAGCTTCAGCGCCCTTGCTGTGGCCGATACCTATCTTTCGATCGAGGTCGCCCCTGGTGCATTTATTCCGGTTGTATGTCAAGCGGGGTAGCGGGCGGCGACCCGGGTGGTGATCCCGCCGCGGGGGTGAAAATCCCCTTCGACCGTCAGGCGGCGCGGCCGGCAGCAGGCGACCAAGTCGTCCAGGATGCGGTTGACCAGGGCCTCATAGAAAATCCCTTCGCCCCGATAGGATTGCAGGTACATCTTGAGCGATTTCAGCTCGATGCAGAGCCGGTCCGGGCAGTACTGGATGCGGATCAGGCCGAAATCGGGCTGTCCGGTCTTGGGGCACAGGCTGGTGAATTCCGGGCAGTCGATCTCAATGTCGTAGTCCCGCTGCGGGCGGGGGTTCTCGAAGGTCTCCAGTTTGTCGGCCGGGCTCATGGGTTGTTTTGTCTCCGGTTTCGGGTTATAAAGCATGGCGTTTGGTAACACGCACGAGCCGCCCCCCCAGGCCGCGCGAAGGCCAAAACGGCGCAAGGCCCATCCTGGGGCGGCTCGCTGTTGATTGCGGATCGGCGCTAGCCGCAGTGTACTGCATGGTTTCAAGGATGGCAAGACCAACCAAAAAGGCGGTGATCTTGTTGAGCGGGGGCCTGGATTCCTATACGGCGGCCCGCATCGCCCAGGCGGAGGGCTTCGTCGGCTATGCCCTGACGGTGGATTACGGCCAGCGGCACCGGCGGGAGATCGACTCTGCCCGGCGGGTGGCCCGGGCGCTGCGCCTGGCGGGGCACAAGGTGCTCAGGGTGGACCTGCGGGCCCTGGGCGGCTCGGCCCTTACCGACGACGTGCCGGTGCCCAAGCGGGGCGAGTTGGCCGCGGGCATCCCCGTGACCTATGTGCCGGCCCGCAACACCATCCTGCTGTCGCTGGGGCTGGCCTGGGCCGAGGTGCTGGGGGCCTTCGATATCTTTCTGGGCGTCAATGCCGTCGATTACAGCGGCTATCCCGACTGCCGTCCCGAGTTTGTCAGGGCCTACGAGGCCCTGGCCAACCTGGCGACCCGGGCCGCCGTGGAGGATCAAGGGATCTATGCGATCCATGCCCCTCTAATAGAGCTGAGCAAAGGCGAGATCATCCGGCGCGGACTGGAGCTGGGCCTGGATTATTCCCTGACGCACAGTTGTTACGATCCGGACGAGCAGGGGCGGCCCTGCGGCCGCTGCGACTCGTGCGTCCTGCGGCGCAGGGGATTCGCCGATCTCGGCCTGCAAGACCCGCTGGATTATGTCGAGTAGTGCCGTGTTCAGGCAGGAGCGTTTCCGGTGCGGGTCAGTGAGATATTCCAGTCGATCCAGGGCGAGGGCAGGCAGGCGGGCCGCGTCAGCGTCTTCGTGCGGCTGGCCGGTTGCAACCTGCGCTGCCGGTGGTGCGATACGCCCTATGCCCTTCACGCGCATCAGGGCCGCGCGATGGACGTGGACCGCATTGTCGAGCAGGTGGGCCGGTATCACTGCGAGTCGGTGGTCGTCACGGGCGGCGAGCCCTTGATCTGGCCCCAAACGCCGGCCTTGTTGCAGGCGCTCAAACGCGAGGGAAAGTTCGTCACCCTGGAGACCAACGCCACGCAGTACCGGCCGATCGAATGTGACCTGGCGAGCCTCAGCCCGAAACTGGCCGGCGCAATGGATCGGCCGGCGGCCCCGGCCGACAGCGGCCCCGATCCGCAGCATAAGTGGCTGAACCGCCAGGCGATCGAGGCGTTTGTCCGGAATCATATGGTGCAGATCAAGTTTGTGGTGGCCGACCGGACGGACCTGGCCCACGTCGAGCGGGTCCTGCAAACGCTGCCCTTCGTGGACCGGCGTGACGTCTTGCTGATGCCCCAGGCCCGCACCAAGCAGGAATATCGCCGGCGGGCGCCGCAGGTGGCCCGGATGTGCATCGAGTCCGGTCTGGCCTTCGGCCCGCGGCTGCAGATCGAATTGTGGGGCCGCCGGCGCGGGCACTAGATCCGCGTACCAGCGGCCGGCGATGGAGTGACCGATATTTTTTAACTTCTAACCTAATGAGCGACAGAGACATTCAGCCGCCCGGGTGGGGCCATTTGCCTTCATTTTGTTAGACGCCCTTACTCTCGGCGAAAAGGGAATGTTGGCCGTGGGAAGTTCGCACCTGGCCGGTTGGGGCATACGAGGAATCTTCATGAGCGAATGGGTGTTTTTCCATGACCGCCTGGTGCCGGCCGCCGAGGCGCACGTCGACATCCATGATGCCGGACTGCTGCACGGTGT
Source organism: Sedimentisphaerales bacterium (assembly GCA_016930855.1). Classification (GTDB taxonomy): domain Bacteria; phylum Planctomycetota; class Phycisphaerae; order Sedimentisphaerales; family SM23-30; genus JAFGFX01. Next base: position 3,144 of record JAFGFX010000105.1, read on the forward strand.
GGGGCTCTTCGAGACCCTGCGCAGCTACGGCGGCCTGATGTTCCGCCTGTCGGATCACCTGGATCGTCTCTACCGGTCGGCCGAGCAGTTGGGCATACCCATCGGCCAGGATCGCCAACAGTTGGCCGACGGGCTCGGCGAGTTGCTGGAGGCGAACCATCTGCCGGACGCCCGCATCCGTCTGACCGCCACGCGGGGCAGTTACCGCCAATCCCAGACGGACGAGCCCGCCGGCGGAACGCTCTTCGCCACCGCTGCCGCCGCCGAGATGTATCCCCCGGAATACTACCAGCGGGGCATGACCGTTCTGGTCAGCGACGCCCGGGTGAATCCCCACGATCCAACCGTCGCCCACAAGACGCTGAATTATTTCGCCCGGCTGCTGGTCCTCCGGCAGGCCCAGGCCAAGCAGGCCGGAGAGTCGCTCTGGTTCACCACCGACCATCGGCTGGCGGAAGGGTGCCTCAGCAACGTGTTCCTGGTCAAGGCCGATACGCTCTTGACTCCGCCGCTGGATACGCCGATCCTGCCGGGGATCACCCGCCGGGTGGTTCTGGAGCTGGCCGAACGGGAGGGCATCGCCTGCGAGCAGAGGGCACTTACGGTGCAGGATCTGCTGGGCGCCGATGAGGTGTTTCTGACCAACAGCATCATGGAGCTGATGCCGGTCTGCCGCATCGAGCGGCACGCCGTCGGGAAGGACCAGCCCGGCCCGATCTATCGGGTGCTCCAACAGCGGTATCGCTCGGCGGTGGCCCGGGAGTGCAAATTGACATGAAGCTTGGCGAGATAGGCGCGGTATTGGAGCGGATGGCGCCGACGGAACTGGCGGCCGACTGGGACAACGTGGGCCTGCTGGCGGGCGATCCGGACCAGCCGATCCGCCGGATCCTGCTGACGATCGATTTGACCGGCCCGGTGCTCGCCGAGGCGAAACGATTGAAGGCCGGGCTAATCGTGGCCTATCATCCGCCTATCTGGGAGCCGCTCAAGCGGATCGTCGCCGGGCGGGGCCCGGCGCCGCTGCTCTACGAGGTCGTTCGCCGCGGTATGGCCGTCTATACCCTGCATACCGCCCTGGACGCCGTCCGCGGCGGCGTGAACGATCTCCTGGCCAAGCTGGTGGGGATCGTCAATCCCCAGATCCTCCAGGCACAAGACGTACAAACCGGCGCCTATTGCAAGCTGGTCGTTTTCCTGCCCGAGAGCGATCAGGAGCGGATCAGCGAGGCCCTCTTTGCCGCCGGCGCCGGCCGGATCGGCGCCGCCAGCCAATACGGCCGGTGCAGTTTTCGCTGCCGGGGCGTGGGCACCTTCCAGGGCGACGCCGCCAGCCATCCGACCGTCGGCCGGCCGGGCCGATTCGAGCAGGTCGAGGAGATCCGGCTGGAAACGGTTCTGCCGACCGCCCGTCTGGCGGCGGCCGTCCAGGCCATGCTCGCCGCCCACAGCTACGAGGAGGTGGCCTACGATGTCTATCCCCTGCTCAAGGCGCCCCAGGACGCCGGACTGGGACGATACGGCGACCTGGCCGAGCCGGTTCCGGCGGCCGAGTTGATCGAGCGGATTAAAAAGGCCCTAAAGCTTCCGACTGTCGGATTGATCGGCCCGGCCCGGCGGATCGTCCGGCGGGCGGCGGTCGGGGCCGGCTCCTGCGGCTTCCTGCTGCGGGACGTCATC
>JAFGFX010000106.1 GCA_016930855.1 Sedimentisphaerales bacterium
CGGACCATTAAAACGCTGCTGCGATTCTTTCGCTGGCTGGGCAATCTACCAGAACCAAATTTCGCCCACAAATTCTTTTGAAGAGGCATATTGTTTAGTTAGCCGCCCCCACGTTATTTTGCCCCGGTTCGGTTGGCTGGGATGTTTACAGGTGACCGCCGTGGGCCACGCCCTGCTGCATATAAACCAAATCGGGACAATGCGCCCCATCGGGGCAGGAGAACTGCTTACGGCCTTCCATGGAGGCCTCGATGACCACCTCGCACTGCCAGTTGTACATGATCGCATGACCGTCGGTGAAGCTCAAGGTGCTCTTTTTATTATGGAAGATGGCCACCGGATCCCACCATCCGTTGGCGATGGGAACCAATCCGTAGGGATCCAACGCCCAGGAGCGATGATTGTGTCCCTGCTCCTTCTCCGATTCCTCGACAAAGACGTATTTCGATTCGGGAAATTTTATGGTCCCTAATTTGCGGATCGGCTGCATCTGGGCGTACTCCGCCCACCAGTCGTGGCCATTTAGAACCCCCTGGACGGAATAACTGCGGTATCCGGCTGCGACACCGGTACCCGCGAATTTTCGGTCATCGCCCGGGCAGTGATAGGCCTTTAATTTGCGGTTCAGAAATTTATACAAGCCGCCTCTCTCGATCCCCCGGACCCGGTCCTCATAGGTCATATTGGCCGGTTGCACATAGTTGCCCGCCTCATCCTGGGGGTAATCCACCCAATCGAAATGTTGCCGATTGCCGAAGATAGTGCCCGTCTCCCAGTCAGTCCCGATCGTATCGCCGCCGATAATATAGTCTTTACTGATATCGGCATACTCGAGCCAGGCCCGGATCAGGGCATACTGATTGCCCAGGCAGACCGAACCGGTCGCCTGCTGCTTGGCCACCTGCAGGGCCGGCGCCAGGATGGTCAGCAAAAGGGCAATAATCGCGATCACGATCAAGAGCTCGATCAGCGTAAAACCTTTATATATCTTCATTTACAGACCTCCAAATCCATGGGTGCACCCTGTGGCCCCGGGGGGCTCGGTTTTTGTACATCCTATTATCTCGTCCTTCTTACCGCTGCTCGGCAAAGAAGGATTTTCCCTGCCCTTGCGACCCGCTCTTTTGTATTCGGAACGCCACAAGCCCCATTATACATTCTTCCCCCGCCAAAGAAACCCCTAGGCAACCCCTGGCGAGTCACGCGTTGCATAATCAGGCAATTCTATGCAAGATATTGTTAAACAAACACTTACGGCAACAAGCCCCGCCTTGCATGCTCATGTATCTACATGAAATATGCTCTTCCTCCGTCATAATTTTATAACAAATTCAACATCAAATCAACATTTTAATCCAGGTGACGGGCCCTTACAACCCCAGTTTCTGGCGGACACCCTCGGCGTAGGCGGGATTGGCCTTGGCAAAGTGGCCGAGCTGCCGGTCGATGATCTTGCGGTCGACGCCCTGCATCGACTTGGCGATGGCTTTGTGAAGGCGATCCTTTTGCTCCGGGCTGAACAGCCGGTAGAGGTTGCCGGCCTGGGTGAAGTCATCGTTGCCCTCGCGGTGGTCGTAGCGGTCGGCGTCGCCGGCCAGGGGCAGCGGCGGTTCCTTGTATTGCGGGTCTTCGACGGGACCGCCGAAGCTGTTCGGCTCGTAATTCACCGCGCCGCCGTCGTTGCCGTCGAACCGCATGGTGCCGTCCTTGAGGTAGGTGTGCACCGGGCAGCGCGGCTTGTTGACGGGAAGGCTTTCGTAATTGACGCCCAGCCGGTAGCGATGCGCGTCGCCGTAGGAGACCACCCGGAACTGGAGCATCTTGTCAGGGCTGTGACCGATGCCGGGGACCACGTTGCCCGGCGAGAACGCCGACTGCTCCACCTCGGCGAAGTAGTTTTCCGGATTGCGGTTCAGCTCCATCTGTCCCACGTCGATCAACGGGTAGTCGCCGTGGGGCCAGACCTTCGTCAGATCGAAGGGGTTGTAGGGCGTCTTGTCGGCGTCGGCGGCCGGCATGACCTGTATCTTCATGTCCCAGCGGGGATAGTCTCCCTTGGCGATGGCCTCGAACAGGTCGCGCTGGTGGCTTTCCCGGTCGGTGCTGACGATCCGCTCGGCCTGCTCGTCCGTGAGGGTTTGAATGCCCTGGACCGTCTTGAAGTGGAACTTGACCCAAAACCGCTCGCCTTGGGCGTTGATTAGGCTGTAGGTGTGGCTGCCGTAGCCGTTCATATGGCGGTAGCTTTTGGGGATGCCCCGGTCGGAAAAGAGGATCGTGACCTGGTGGAGCGACTCCGGCGAGAGCGACCAGAAATCCCAGGCGGCCGTGGCGCTGCGCAGATTCGTCTTCGGATCGCGCTTCTGCGTATGGATGAAGTCGGGGAACTTGTACGGGTCCCGAATGAAAAACACCGGGGTGTTGTTGCCCACGAGGTCCCAGTTGCCCTGCTCGGTGTAGAACTTGAGGGCGAATCCCCGGACGTCCCGTTCGGCGTCCGCCGCCCCGCGCTCGCCGGCCACGGTCGAGAAGCGGGCAAAACACTCCGTTTTCTTGCCCACCTTGGAGAAAATGTCCGCCTTGGTGTACTTGGTAATATCATTGGTAATGGTCAAGACGCCGTAGGCGCCCGACCCCTTGGCATGCACGACCCGTTCGGGGATCCGTTCCCGGTTGAAATGGGCGTGCTTCTCGAAGAGCTGCCAGTCCTGGACCAGCAAGGGCCCCCGGGGGCCCGCCGTCAGGGCATTTTGATTGTCCGCCACCGGAATACCCGCCGCGGTGGTAAGTGTTTTCTTTTTCATGTCCAGTACTCCTTTCCCAAGTGAAATCCCGGATCACCGTACCCCATCACGGGACACCCGATCCGTATGGTAGTCATCCATTAGTGATTCCTGCGGCGGCCCCGCATAATCACCTGGTAGTCACGCACTTCGAAATCCCCCAGCGCGTCGTGGGTCTCCACCCGGACCGCCTCCCAGGGGACATCATGGATTTGGCCGGTCTGCTCGTCCAGGAAATGGTGATGCGGTTCGACACAGGAATCAAAAACCACGTGGCCGCCCTGGAGAATCTGCTCTTTGAGCAGGTGCTTTGCCACGAACAGGTTCAGGTTATTATAGACCGTGGCGCGGGACACGGTGGGCAGTCGCTGCTGGACCAACTGCCAGACCTCATCGGCGGACCAATGCGATCGGTCCCGCAGGACGACCTGGGCCACGGCGATCCGCTGGGGAGTTAGCCCGATTCCGTGTTCCCGCAGCTTGGCGATTATGTCTTCCATCTCAAATTATACTATATCTAAATTTAAATATTGTCAATCAGATATTTTAAATTTTCTTGCGCGGTAAACTACTATTGGATAAAGACATACGATACAGATGGCCCCGGCGTCACCTTATGATTTTAACGAAGTTCCAGCCGCACAGAAATCCTTTTACGCTGGCGGGCAGCCGGCCCGGATGGTATGTTCGCCAGCCGACGAGATCGTTCTATGTGAATTGACTCGTCCTGGTGCGATCCTCGGGGTGCTTTTGCCCCATTGGAAGGAGACAGACATGCGATTGGGTGTATTATCTTGGATAGGGATGGTAATCTTGTCGTCCTCGGTCGCGATCGCCGAGGAATCCAAGTTGGTCTGGTCGGACGAGTTCGAGACGGCGGGCCTGCCGGACGAAACCAAATGGTCCTACGAGGAAGGATTCATCCGCAACCGGGAGTTGCAATATTATACCAAGGCCCGCCGGGAAAACGCCCGCATCGAGAACGGCTTGCTGATCATCGAGGCGCGGAGGGAGAAGTATCCCAATTCCAACTATCGCCCCGACGCCCGGCAGCCCAACCGGTCCCGCCCCCAGGCAGATTATACCTCCGCCAGCCTGACCACCCGGGGCAAGGCCCACTGGCACCGCGGCCGCATCGAGGTCCGGGCCAAGCTGCCCACCGGCAAGGGGACCTGGCCGGCGATCTGGTTGCTGGGCGAGAACATCCGGCAGGTGGGCTGGCCCGCCTGCGGCGAGATCGACATCATGGAAAACGTCGGATTCGATCCCAACCGCGTCCACGCCAACATCCACACGAAACAATACAACCACGTGCGCCGCACGAACAAGGGCGCCTCGAACCTGGTGGACGAACCGTACGCGAGGTTCCACGTCTACGCGATCGAATGGTCCGCCGAGCGGATCGATTTCTTCGTGGACGACACGAACTACTTTTCCTTCGCCAAGGAGGGCCCCGACGAGGCGGTCTGGCCCTACGACCAGGACCATTATCTGATCCTCAACACCGCCATCGGCGGCACCTGGGGCGGCCAGAAAGGCGTCGATGACTCCATCTTCCCCCAGAAATTCTACATCGACTACGTGAGGGTCTATCAACGATAAGCCGATACGTCGGCCACCCGGCAATCCGGCACGCCCGGCACGCCCGGTACGCGCCGCGGAATTCGATCGGTCGCTCCGGCGGCGCCGCGGTTGCCTGTCGCGCTGAGGAGTGATTCTAATGAGACGGATGCCCACGGTCTCGACGCTATGGATCCCAACGGTCGGCCGGCGGCAAGCTCACAATCGATTTACCCTAAGGCAGACGGCATGAAACGACGGGAATTTCTCCAGTACGCCGGCTGGCAGGCCGCCTGTCTGGCCTGCACCGCCGGATTCGCCGCCGACCGGACCACTCCGGCGCGGCCGAACATCCTCTGGATCCTCGCCGAGGACATCAGTCCGGACCTGGCCTGTTACGGCACGGCGGGCGTCCAGACGCCCCACCTGGACGCCCTGGCCGCCGAAGGCGTGCGCTTCACCAGCGCCTTTACCACCTCGCCGGTCTGCTCGACCAGCCGATCGGGACTGATCACCGGGATGCACCCCGGCTCGATCGGGGCGCATCACCATCGCAGCCACCGCTCCGACGGGTATGTGCTGCCCGGGCCGGTCAAGCCCATCACCGATTACCTGCGGCGGGCGGGCTACTTCACCTGCAACGTAAAGACCGCCGCCCCGGGCGTGCAAGGCTCGGGCAAGACGGACTGGAATTTCCAAACGGACGGCAAGGTCTTCGAGGGAACCGACTGGAATCAGCGGCGCAACGGCCAGCCGTTTTTCGCCCAACTGAGCCTCGCCGTGACCCACCGCGGCGGGCACTGGCGAAACCTGGAACAGCAGTTGGCGCAACTGCACCTCCGGCCGGTGGACCCGGCGGCCGTGCACATCCCGCCGTTCTATCCCGATCACGAGGTTGTACGCCGGGACTGGGCGAACTATCTCGACGCCATCCAGGTGATGGACGGCTACGTCGGCAGGATCCTGCGGCGCCTGGACGACGAGGGGCTGCGGGACAACACGCTCGTCATCTTCATCGGGGACCACGGCCGCTGCCACGTGCGGGCCAAGCAATGGCTCTACGACGGAGGGATTCACATCCCGCTGATCGTCCGCCACCCGGCGGCGCTGCCGGCGGGCCAGGTCCGCGACGACCTCGTCAGCGGGATCGACATTGCGGCGACGGTACTGGCCGCCGCGGGCATCAAGCCGCCGGCTTACATGCAGGGCCGAGTTTTTTGGGGGCCGACCGCCCGCCCACGGCAGTACCTCTTCGCCGCCCGGGACCGCTGCGATGAGACGGTGGACGTCATCCGCTGCGTACACGACCAGCGCTACAGTTATCTCCGCAATTTCCTGCCGCAGCGGCCCTGGATGGCCGCCAACCAGTACAAGGACAGCAGCTACCCCGTGCGTGATCTGCTGCGACGCCTGCAGGACGAGGGAAAACTTTCTCCCGCCCAGCGGCGCTTCCTGGCGCCGACCAAGCCAGCCGAGGAGCTCTACGACCTGCACGCCGATCCGAACGAGCTGGTCAACCTGGCCGACTCACCCGACCATCGAGAGGTGCTGCAGCGCCTGCGGGCGGCACTTAAAAAATGGATCCTCGCCATCCAGGACCAGGGGCTAATCCCGGAGCCCATCCTGGAAGACGCCCGCTTGCAATACGGCAACGAGTACAATATTTTGGCCCAGCCGTCGAACCGGGACCTGCCAGAACGCATCCTGGCCGTGACGGATTTGACGGATCATGGTCCATCGGCATTGCCGGATTTGACCAAGGCGCTGCGGGATCCGCACGACGCCGTTCGCTACTGGGCGGCGACGGCAATCGGCGATCTGGCGGCGGACGCCCGCCCAGCAGCGGCGGCGCTTCAAGTGGGCCTCCGGGATGCCTGCGGCGCGGTGCGGGTGGCCTGTGCCCGGGCCTTCTGCCGGATGGGCCG
>JAFGFX010000107.1 GCA_016930855.1 Sedimentisphaerales bacterium
ACCTACACCGTCACCCAGGAGGCCAACTCCACCGCCTACGTCTCCCAGCGCAGCCATGGCGTCTTGTGGGAAAAGACCGGCAGTCTGAATGCCATAAATCTGTTAAGCCCCAACGGCGGCGAAAGGCTGATCACGGATACGTGGATTACGGTTCAATGGACGTCGTCCCCGGCCCTCGCCGCCCATGACGTTCAAATCCAGGCCTCCTACGACGGCGGACAGGTTTGGCAGGAACTCGCCGTGATGGCAAATGCCGGAGGCTACGAGTGGCGGATTCCCGATGCCCGGTCGAATCAATGCCTGATTCGAATCAGCGATGTGAACGATCCGAATATTGCCGACGCCAGCGACGACACGTTTCTCATCTACGCCTGCGACGAGCCCCTCCGGGGCGACCTGAACCAGGACTGTTTCGTCAATCTGCTCGATTGGGCCTTGATGGCCCAGGACTGGCTTCGGCGTCCTCATGTCCAGCCCTACGAATTTCCCCTCGACGATGATCCCCAATGGACCACGCAGGGGCAGTGGGCATTCGGCCAACCCGCCGGCAGCGGGGGGGCGGCCTATGGGCATCCCGATCCCGCCTCGGGGTTTACCGGAACGCAGGTGTACGGTGTTAATCTGAATGGAGACTACAGCACGGTTGCCGGCGGCCCCTACTATTTGACGGCCGGTCCCTTCAACTGTAGGCATTATGAGAACATGAAACTGAAATTTGCCCGCTGGCTCAATTCGGATGCCCCGGAATTCGTCACCAATATGATTGACGTGTCCAATGACGGGTCCACCTGGCAGCGCGTCTGGGAAAATACGAGTGCCATAACCGACGATCATTGGCAGGAAGTTCAATATGATATCAGCAGCGTGGCGGATGATCAGGAAAACGTCTATATCCGCTGGGGCTACCAGGTCAATGATCGAGCGTATCCCTATTCGGGCTGGAATATCGATGATGTTGCATTGTGGGGAAATCCCTGACAAAAGGGGCTCAGGGAGCCTGAATTCCCCGGCGGCTCCTTGAAAAATCCCATGCAAAATCACTGAGGAAACAACGTCATTGTCGAAAACGAGTTATGCGCCATTAATTTCGTGGCGCCGACACATTACGGCTACGAACGGCACAAGGAACATCTCGGAACCTCACAGGACGAGTGGAATGCGACAATCGAGTCCCGTCCGAAATTGCATGCCTATTATCGAAAGGGATATGACCATCAATACGAATTTATACAGCAGGAGGTAAATGCCGTAAAGGTAAAATCAATTTGGGACGTTGCCTTTATGGATATCGATGAGTGTTTAGCCTGAATACGAAGGCCAAAGAACATCTGAGGCGACGTAATTAAAGACGCCGCCGGCCTATTAAGGCGGATTGTCCCGGTATCTGATCCGGCGGTTGTAAGACAGTATGTTCTGTCTAAAACGACAGCCGGCACAACAGGGTGCAAAGGTTAAGTCATCCTGTCTGGACAGCGCCGACCTGATGCCTATTGTGCCGGGATCATCGTTTTTTTGAGGTTGTGAAGGTGCCGATGTGTTCGCCGGAGGCCAGGCGGATCCGGGCCAGCAGGCCCTGCCGCCGCGCGGGGGTGTACCAGGTCCGGCGCGGCAGGGGGTAGTGCAGGTTCACGATGTCCGGGTTCTCGGCATCGAAGCGGGGGCCCAGGCTGTAGATCGCCCAGCTTGCCGGGCAGTCCTTGGGATTGCGGTAGAATTGACCGCTCGTCCGCTCGGCGTCGGGGTAGCCGTCCGGAACCCACAGCAGCGACCGGTTCTGGAGCGGGTGCTGGCCCAGGTTCATGATCAAATCGCCGGGGGCGACGTATTTGTAGGTGTGTCCCGGATTGAACGGGTCCGCCACGGGGCTGGACATGGCACCGAAGGTCTGGGACTTGGCCGGCAGGTAGCGGCTCTGGACCAGCTCGTCCGGCATTTGGTAGTAATGGCCGGGGTCCATGCAGGAGACGTAGGTGGGGGGGAAGGACCCGCGGTTCTCCAGCCCGTACGATTCCAACGCCAGGCCGATGGTATAGAGCTCGGCGTTGGCGACCGTGACCTTGGCCTGCTCCCGCGCCGTGCCCAGGACCGGTATCAACAGCACCAGCAGCAGGGCCAGGATGGCGATCACCACCAGCAGCTCGATCAGGGTAAAACCGCCAGGCTTCGTTGTTTGGTTTGCCTGAGGAAGCATTTGTCGCCCTCGTGACAAAATCAAGCCTCGATAGTCCATGTTCTCTGTCGCCGTTAACCGGTCAAACTACAGGCCGGCCCACAAAGGTTGATTGATCGATGGTTCGCTTGCCATTTCGCTGTTGGTCCAAGCTGGCCCCTTATTTGTCAGGGACAGCCGGCGATGCCGGGGGCGGCCCGCAGCCATTGACGCGCCAGGGCCGCCAGGTCCCGCAGGTCCACCCGGCCGTCGGCCTGGATGTCGCCGGCAAGGTTGCCGCGCCGGTGGCCCCGCGCCGTCAGGGCCAGCCCGTTGCCGTCATAGTTCGGCACCCACAGACGATAGCCGCCGGTGTAGGGCGCCGAGTTGTCCTCCTGGTCGAGGATGCCGATGACGTCGAAGGTCGCCTCGAGATTGCAGTTGCCTGACTGGATGCCCTGGCCGATACCCAGGAGCACCGGAAAGGTCCGCCCGGTCCGGTCGCCGATATGAATCGTTTGGCCGGGGCCCCAGGCGGCCGGGTCCAGAAGGCTCACGTTGTTGATCCGCAGCCGTCGCCCCTGACGCGGTTCGCAGCCTGCGCCACCGGGGGCGGTGAAAATGAACTGGTCGTCACCGTCCTTCAGTTCCGCCAGCGTGAGAACCTCCGGGGCCGGCAGCCCCGCGGCCGGCTCCAGCAGGGTAATGACAAAATCGTTGGCGCTGGCGATGTCGTGCTGTTCGTTGATGTTGATCTTGCCGTTGTAATACAGATACCGGCCCGTAACCTGGACCCGGTCGCCCGGATGGAAGAGATAGCCGGTGTTGGGATCGTGGTTGATACGGCAGAGCTCGGCCAGCCAGGCCTCGTCGGAATAGCTGCCATCCGGCGGCACGAACGGCAGGTTGCCGTATTTCTGGCCCATCCAGACGGCCGTGCCGCCGTGGTCATCGCCCTGGCCCTGGAGGTAGAGCTGCCATTGGCCGCCCATAAAGGGCGACGCGTTGGGCTCGGGATCCAGGATCTCTTCGGGGCTGTTCAGGATGATCCCCTCCAGGCGGATGACCTCCGGACCGCTGAAGGTGCTGTACCCGAAGTCGTCGACCGCCTGCAGCACCTGGTGGGTCACCAGCGGCGGTGACGATTGAGCCAGCAGCGACGATACGGCCAGTAATCCCGACCCGATACCCATGATGATGCGTTGCAACACGTTCCGCCTCCGTTTCCCGCCGGAGCCGGTTGGGGGAGGATCCCGGCAGCCGGCGCATACAAAAATAATATTCGTAACACTACTGCATACGAATATCTCGTTTGTGTTACGCCGTCAACCTTTTTTTTGCGAATATTTTCCGGGGGGATCCGGCCGCGGGCCGGTCAGTCCTGGATCAGGACATCGAATTGTTCCGGCGAGAGCGCCTTGCGGAGCTTCTGGAGGGCCAGCAATTCGATCTGGCGGACCCGCTCCTTGCTCAGGCCGACCCGGGCGGCGATCTGGCTGAGGCTGCAGCCCCGGCGCCGGGGCAGGACCTGTTTCATCCCGGTCAGGCCGTAGTGCTCCTGCACGATGAGCCGCTCGCGCTGCTCCAGGGTATCGGCCATAACCTGCTGGAGGTCCCGGCGGGCCGATTCCACGGCCAGGATGGGGCTGTCCGCCGGCCGGCGATCGTCGGCCGTTTCCAGGACTTCGGCGCTGACGGTGTCCGGGCGGCGCCGGCCCTGCCGGCTGCGGTAGGTGGCGAACCTCTTGATGAGGGCCCAGGTGGCGTAGGTGGAGAATTTGTTACCCCGACCAAAGTCAAACTTATCCACCGCGTTCAGCAGGGCGACGTTGCCCTCGCTGACCAGCTCCATGATCTCGCTCTCGCTGCGGGTGTGCTTGCGGGCCACGCTCAGGACCAGGCGCAGGTTGCCGCGGACGAGCCGCTCCTTGATCCGGCGGGCCCGTTCAAGGTCTTGACGGATCCGCCGGATCCGGCGGCCCTGCGGTTGTTGCACGTCGAGCTGCATCTGGCACAGGGCGGCCCGGTACTTCAGGTAATTGTATCGGCGAAAGAGAGACGCCTCCTGCGGGCCGGTCAATATCTCGTTGTCGCGGATGTCATCCCAGTACATCTGCACGGAACTGGCCCGATCGGCCGGGAAGTTCCGATCGGCGACCGCGGTATCCCGCCTGTGATCCGGATCCGTCGCAGCGCCGGCCGATGCGGATGACCGGGTCAGGGGCGCGTCGTCCGATGCGCCTTCGGGACCGGGTCCGGCGACCGGATCATCCAGCAATTCGGACTGCCGGCGGGGATCGGCAAAATCATCCGCCCAGACGTAGGGGATCGGAATCGCCTTGAGCCGCTGGGCCCAGTACATATTGATGATGCGGTACAGATTGGATCGGCTCCGTCCGAAACGACCTTGCAGTACGGCGATGGATTGGCCCTCTTCGTAGGCCCTGGCGATCCGGTCCCGTTCCTGCGGCTCGATCCAGGCCGTGCGTTTGTGGAACAGCACCTCGGCGTCGGGCCGGCTTTCGTACTCCGCCCAGAGCTTGCGGACGGTTTCCACGGAACGGCCGAAATGTCTCGCCGTACGGTGGAGGGCCTGCTGCCTCTCGGCCGGGCAAAAGCGGGCATAGCGCCGCAATCGCTGCTGAATGGCCTGGCGTTCCGGCTGGGTCAGTTGGGAAAAGGATTGCCCCCGATCGATCCTGTCGCGCTGCCGCCGCAGAAACGGCCGGACCGCCCCGGCGGAAAACAGCAGCCGCTGGCGCCCGTCTGGACAGATCATAAACCGGCCCGACAGACCGCAACGGCGCCAGCGGTGGACGGTCTTGGGGCAGACGGAGAACTTTTGCGCTAAATCCTGGATGGAAAAGAACTTACCGGGAGAATCCGAAAGTTTCTGCCGCAGCGTCAGACTCAATTGGGCGGCGTATATCGGCAGATCATGCCATAATTCCTTGGTAGGTATAAGTTTACTGTCGTCCTCAGACAGCCGCCGCGGGCGATAGCCGGTCAGGTGGTAACATATAAATTCCCAGGGATAGGATTTGCCCGGCTGGATGATCTGCAGCAGGGATTCGCAGGCCAGGATCTCTTGGTGACGCCTCTGTTCCGGGACATACTTGGCCTGTTTTAGGAGGTCTTGCAGAAGCTGACAACATAATTGAGCCATGGCACGGCTCCGCAGTATAACGCATCCCACTATATTATTTTATCACGGCCGGCAGGCGGTGTCAATAGTCAAAATTGACTGTCCCAAAGGCAAAGTGTCCAGGATGGACAATGACAATATTTCGGTAATGTCTTGTCATATAAAAACATATAAATTTTATGACCTTCGGAAGGTTGGGATTAACCGGTTCGATGCTGAGGTACCTCTTGCGGTGATTCTGGTCTTTGGTGTTTGTGGAAACACCGATCAATGCGATTTTTATGCCGTTTGGGGATTGTTATTCCTACCAGATAAGTATATATTGAGACTGATGGGCCAAACGGATTGTCGGGTGATTGGTAACCGGGCCGGCACGGAGGCCTACTCAATACGACCAATGGCGACAGATATATTCCTTTATAGGTAGTGATCCAATGCGTATGCTGGACAACAGGGATCGGATGGGTATGGGAAATTACGGCTGGTTTGGTTGTTGGGCAATCCCTGCGATGAGGATTGTCCCGAATGGGACCAGATCGGCATCGTGAATCTGCACGAGTACGCGGTGCTGGTCCAGCACTGGCTAAGCGAGGGGGACGATCTGGAGGCCGATCTGGATCGGGATGGCCAGGTCAACCTGGCGGACCTGCTCATCCTGGCCGCCTACTGGCTGGGCGATTGTTCCGCCTGACGCGGCCGGACAATAACCGCGGATCCACGACCGCGGCGGACGTTTACGCGTACTCCGTTTTTTGGCCTTCCGCTGGCCGGGTTGAGAAGATCCGCTGATACAGATGTTTGATATCGTCCAGGATGAGATAGAGCGTCGGGACCAGGCCCAGCGTGATTCCGGTGGCGAAGACCACGCCGAATCCCAGGCTGATGGCCATCGGCACCAGGAAGCGGGCCTGGAGCGATTTCTCCATGATCATGGGCGTCAGGCCGAAGAAGGTGGTCAGCGTCGTCAGGATGATCGGCCGGAAGCGACGCACCGCCGAGGCCCGCACCACCTCCAGCAGCGGCGCGTCCCGGTCGCGGCTGCGGTTGATCAAGTCCACCAGGATCAGGGAATCGTTGACCACCACGCCGGTCAGGGCCACGATCCCGAACAGGGACAGCATCGTCAGGTCGTATCCCAACAAAACGTGGCCGGCCACCGCCCCGATCAGTCCGAAGGGGATCGCCGACATGATGATGATCGGCTGGAGGTAGCTGCGAAACTGCACCGCCAGCAGGCCGAAGATGCCCAGCAGCGCGATGATGAAATTGTGCCGCAAACTGTTCATCGAGTCCCGCTGCTCTTTCTGCTGACCTTCCAGGTTGAAGGTCAGGCCCGGATATTCCCGCTGCAGGTCAAGCAGGGCGCCTTGGGCGAGGTCCCGGTTGATTTCGTTGGCGTTGGCCTGCTTCTCGTCGACGTCGGCGGTGACGCTGACCACCCGCCGCCGGTCCGTCCGCGCGATCGTGGCGTAGCCGCGTCCGAACTGGACCTCGGCCACCTCGGTGAAGGGCACCTCCACGCCGTCCGGCAGGCGGATCCTCATGTTCTCGATGTCGCCCAGGCTTTTCCGCTGGGCCTCCGGGTAGCGCACCATGATGCGGATATCGTCCCGGCCGCGCTGGATCCGCTGGACTTCGTAGCCGTAGAAGCCCTGGCGCACCTGGCGGGCCAGGTCCGCCAGCGTCAGGCGCAGCAGCCGTCCCTCCGGCCGCAGCGAGAGCTTGAGCTCCTTCTTGCCGGTCTCGAAGCTGTCGGTGATGTCGCTGACGCCCTCGTAGCCGGCCAGGGCCTCCTTGAGCCTTTCCACGGCCTCCAGCAGGGTGTCGAAGTCCTCGTGCGCCAGTTCCACGTTCACGGCGTCGCCCGCCGAAAACAGCGTTGAGGTGAAGGTCAGCGCCGAGACGCCCGGGATCTCGCCGACCTGCTCGCGCCAGCGGTTGGCCATTTGGGTGGAGGAGACCTGGCGCTGCTCGCCGCTGAGCAGCTCGATGTTCACTTCCGCCAGGTGGGACGCGCCCAGGCCTTCGGAATCGTCGCCGCGCCGGGGGCCGCCGCGCTGGCTGAAGGGCTGTTCGCCGATGTTGGTGGCCATGTGGCAGAGGATCGAGGGCCCCCCGTCGTCCTGCTCGGCGTCGTATTGGCGGCGGACCTCCTCGGCGGCCGCCTCGATGCGCCGCACGATCGCCTCGGTCTGCTGGCGGCTGGTCCCCTGCGGCATGGTCAGCGACGCCCACATGTTGTCGGCGTCGACCTTCGGCATCAGCGTAAATTTGATGTGGCCCCCGGCGACATACCCCGCGGTCAGTGCCAACACCGCCACGGCCAGGGCGAGGGTCGCGTAGCGCCAGCGCAACAGCGGCGTGAGGGTCTGGGAGAACACGTGATTGATAAACCACTGCACGCCGTCGCGCATCCGGGCCTGGAGCCGCCCGATGGGGCCCTTGCGGCGGCGCCGCTTTCCTCCGGATAGATGCGCCGGCAGGATCAACAGCGCCTCGACCAGCGATATCGAGAACACGCAGATCACCACCACCGGGATCGGGTAGATGATCTTGCCCAGCATCCCGGTGGTGAACATCAGCGGCACAAAGGCGAACATCGTGGTGAAGACCGCCACGCTGACCGGGATCGCCATCTCCTTTGCGCCCCGGATCGCCGCCTCCAGGCGCGGCATCCCCTGCTGCAGGTAGGAAAAGATGTTTTCCCCCACCACGATCGCGTCGTCCACGACGATGCCCAGGGCCACAATGAAGGCGAACAGCGAGATCATGTTCACCGAGATGTCCAGGTGCCCCAGGAAGCAGAAGGCCCCCAGAAAGGAGATCGGTATCCCGAGGGCCGTCCAGAACGCCACCCGCAGGTCCAGGAAGAACGCCAGGCAGATCACCACCAGCGTCAGGCCGAAATAGGCGTTCCGCAGCAGGAGGTTTAGACGCGATTTCAGGTACGCGGACCGGTCGAACCAGGTGGCCAGGGAGATCCCCTCCGGCAGCCGCCGCTGTTTTTCCTGCACGTAGCGCTTGACCGTCGCCGCCACGTCCAGGGCGTCCTGGTCGCCCACCCGCTGGATGCGGACCTGGGCGGCGGGCATGCCGTCGAAGCGGGCCACCTTGTCGGAATCCTCGAAGCCGTCCACCACGGTGGCGATGTCGCTCAGGAGAAGCTGGGTTCCGTCCGGCCGGGTCATCACCACGATGGATTCAAATTCCTGGCCCCGGTATCGCTGGCCCTTGGTCCTAACCAGGATCTCGCCGCCCTGGGTCTTGACCGATCCGCCCGGCAGGTCCAGCGACGAACTGCGGACCGCCGCCCCGACCTGGTCGAAACTCAGCCCGTAGCGGCGCAGGTTCTCCTCCGAGACCTCGATGGAGATCTCGTAGTTGCGCACCCCGGCGATATCCACCTGGGAGATGTTGTCCAGGGCGGTCAGGTCGTCCCGCACCTGCTCGGCCAGATCCTTGAGCGTTTTCTCGGCAACGTCGCCGTAGATCACGATCGAGATGACCTGCGTCCGGGAGGTGATCTCCTTGATGATCGGTTTTTCCGTCTCTTCCGGGAAGGTGATGATGCGGTCCACCGCCGCCTTGACGTCGTCGAGCACCTCCTGGAGGTCGGCGTACTCCTCGACCTCCACGGTGATGACGCCCATGCCCTCCGCCGCCGAGCTGCGCAGCCGCTTGATCCCTTCCAGGCCGGCCAGCGATTCTTCCACCCGCAGGCAGACCCCTTCCTCGACCTCCTCGGGCGAGGCGCCCAGGTAGGGAACCGTCACGGTGATCGTATCCGGACTGATCTCGGGAAAGACCTCGATCTTGATCGAGCCGAGCGACAGGATCCCCACGCCGATCAGGAAAAACATCAGCAGGTTCGCCGCCACGTGGTGGCCGGCGAACCAGGCCAATATCCCGCCTTTGTCCTGGAGGTCGCTCATAGGGTTTCCTCCTGATCGGGCGTCTCGACGGCTGGCGCGGCCGCCTTGGCCGGTTTGACATCCTGGTCCGTTCGGATCCGCATGCCGTCAGTCACCAGATCGAGCGGGCTGACCACCAGCACGGTTTGCGGTTCCAGGCCGCCGGTGATATAGGCATATTCCCGGTCGCGGCGCTCGATGGTCACCGGCCGGATAAACAGCCGGTCGTCCTGGGCCACCCAGACCTCGCGGTTGTTGTGCACCGCCGAGCGGGGCACCACCACGATGTCGGACAGCGTCCTGCCGGGAATGGTCACCTCCACGAACATCCCCGGCGCCAGCGGCAGCCGGTCCGGCGCCGGATCGAACGGTTTGGGGACCTCGATAATTACGTGCACCATCCGCGAGAGGGAGTCCACCTGGCCTTCGGTGCGGGCGACGTATCCCGGCCAGGTGCGTGGGGCGCCGGCAAAGGTGGTTTTCACGATCGCCGTCGGTTTGGCTTCGGCCGAGCCGTTTCCCGCCGAACCGGCGGCGGTGTTTTGGTTGCGGGCTGGCCCGCCGTCATCGTGCCAGGGGGCGTCAAACCAGGCCAGGTACCCATCCTCCAGGGGAACGGGGATCTCCATCACGTCGGTGCCGTAGACGCTGGCTATCGGCTGGCCCGCGACCAGGTACTGGCCGACGTCCACGCTCTCCTGGATGACCCGCCCGTTGAAGGGCAGGGAAATACTGGTTCGCTCCAGGCGCAATTTGGCCGTTGCCAGCTCCGCCTGGGCGGCCGAAAGGTCCCCTTGGGCGGCGGTCGTGTCACCCTCGGCGGCCGCCAGGTCCCCTTGGGCGGCGGTCAGATCCGCCTGGGCCTGCCGGATCTGGGGCTCGCGGAGGACCAGCGGGGAATCCGGCTCTTCCTGGGGGTGTAGTTCCTGCCATTCCTGCCGGGCGACGGCGGCCTCGGCCCGCTCCATGTCCAGTTTCACCTTCGCCTGCTCGATGGCGGCCTTGGCCCGCTCGGTGGTCGCCCGGGCCCGCTGGATCGACGCCTTGGCCCGTTCGACCGAGGCCGCGGCCCGCTCGACCGCCAGCTCGTAATCCCGCGGATCGATCCGGAGCAGCACCTCGCCGGCCCGAAAGAAGCCGCCGTTGACCAGGCCCGGATGCACCTGGATGACCTTGCCGGCCACCTCCGGGACCACCTGCACCTGCACCTTGGCCTGGACCAGCCCGTAGCCCGGGATCATCATCTGGACATCCTGAGGGGTTGTCGTCATGACCTTGACCAGCGGCGGGATGATTTCCTCTTCCTGGCGCTGGGGGGCCTTACGCATCTTGGTCAGCTTGACGGCGCCCAGGCCGCCGGCCAGGAGGATGGCGATCGCCAGGACCACCTGGATCATCACTCGGATAACGCGGATTCGTTGAGCCATGGTTTGCTTGCTCCTGTTATGGGAACCTCTAACAATTCAATCTCGCTCAACAAGCATTGTGTAGAGGCCCCCTTATGGGCCTTTTCGTTCGAGCGATAGCGTGGGCCTTGGTCGGGCGATAACGTCATGGTTCAGGCGCGCAGCTTGTCCGCGTCGCCCGCAGCCGATTATTGGCCGCCTCCCACATCACAATCTCGAACCTGCCGGATTTCGGCGAACTTGCGCTCGAACCATTCTTGGGTAACTCCCAGAACATGCCATGCAGACATCCAGACCGGATCAAATTCCGAATCAACTCGAACAAGGAATTCGAGTATCGTCCGGAGTTCGTCGATCATCGCACGGCGCCCATCCCCGTGAAGTGCATCCTCAGAATGCTCTATGAAGAAGGAATGGGCAAGGTAATTCCGGTAGCCTAACACCTTCTTTAGATCCACTTCCAGTGAAGGCGAAAAAGTGGTAAACTGCTGCGCGGCACCAAGAACCTTGCCGAACGTCTTACCATCATAGTCTTCATATAGTCCAAGCACATCGCCCACCGTAACGTTTCCCTTTCCCTTCGCATTCAGTGCTACGGCGAGGTTTACAACGCCCTGCTCCAAGACTTGCGCATTGTAGAATGCCAGTCCGAAGAAGGCATACAGCTCTTTCGGATCATCGTATTCCGGTTTGGGTATCTCGCGACGGTTCATTCTGTTTCTCATCGATCAACTCATGTCTGCGTATCGTCCCGGGCGGCCTCTGAGGGCCTGTCCGCAGCTTCCGGGGGATGTTCCGGTTCCTGCCAGTCGCCTCCCAAAGCCAAAAACAGGTCGATCCGGGCCGTCCAGACGGCCCCTTTGGTCAGCGCCAGTTCGTTTTCCGCCAGTCGCCGGCGGCGTTCGGTCTCCAGGACGGTGATGACATTTTCAACCCCTTGCTGGTACCGCTGGCGGGCCAGTTTCTCGGCGGCGCGGGCCTCCCGCAGACGTATTTCCAGGGCCTGCATCTGCTCTTGCAGCATCTCTTCCCGGACGAGGGCGTCTTCGACCTCCTGCAAGGCAACCAGGACGGTCCCGGCGTAATTGGCCGCCTCCTCTTCGGCCCGGGCCCGGGCCGCCTTGACCTGGGCCAGCAATTGCCCGCCCTGAAAGAGCGGCTGGGTCAGTTGCAGGGTCAGCGAATACACGGTGGCCTGATCGTTCCAGATGGTGCGGAACAGTTCGTCGCGAAAGCCGTAACTGCCGCTGATGGTCAGGTCGGGGAACAACTGGGCGATCGAGACGCCGACGCGTTCCGTGGCGGCCGCCAGGCGCATCTCCGCCGCCACCACGTCGGGCCGCTGGTCGAGCAGGCCCAGCGGCAGACCCACGGGAATGGGCTCCAGGTCGGGCAGGGCCTCCAGGGTGACAGGGTAATCCGGCGAGGTGCCGGGCCGGCGACCGATCAGGACGTCCAACGCCAGGCGGGTCGTTTTGATGGATTGTCGCAGTTCCACCTCGGTGGCCTGGGAATTGGCCAGGTTCTCGCGGGCCAGATGCACGTCCAGGGGGCTGGTTAGTCCATTACGATAGCGGCGCTCCACGATCTCGAGGGAAGCGGTCCAGCTCTTGGTGTTCGCCTGGGCGATCGCCAGCAACCGCTGCTGGGTGGCCAACTGGGCCCGCAGGCGGACGACATTGGCGACGACGGCGTGCTGGACCGCCAGGTGCGACGCCCGGCTGGCCAGCAGGTCCCGCCAGGCGGCCCGCTGCGCCCGGCGGAGCTTGCCGAACAGATCCACGAGGTATTGGATCGAGACCTCCTGTCCGTAGGTCGTCGACAGGAAGGACCGCCGGCCGATGGGAGGGGGCGCGTTGAAGGACGTCTGGGCCCGGTTGCGCGAGATACCGTAGTTCAACTGGGGAAACAGCGGGCCCCGCGCCTGTTCCATGAGGGCCTCGGCCTGGATCGTCCGGGCGGCGGCGGCCTGCAGGTCGTAATTGTGCGCCAGGGCGTCCTGCACGAGCTGGTTGGTCACCGGATCGCCGAATCGTTTCCACCAGGCGCCGGAAATGGGGATCTCGTTGCAGTCGGCGTCGGCGTTGGCGTGGACAAAGCAGGCCTCCGGCGCGGCGGCGGTGTCCGGCCGACGGTAATTTGGTCCCCACATGCAACCGGCCAGGGCTATCGACAGTATCACCACCACGACAGCGATCAAGCGCGTTGTTTTCATGATTTTGTTCCGTCTGGCAGGCTGGATACATCCAGATAATGGCGTATTCCGGCCGTCGTGAAGACGATGATGTGTTCCATCAATGTCGGCATGTCAGGGATCGGCACCTGATGGCGGCCTGCCGATCCCAGGATGCAGCGGATCTGGATGGCATGGGTGAGCTGGCCGATCAGGGAATGGATGCACAATTGGGCGCGGTCGTCCGAGAGGGCGGGACAAACCGTTTGCAGGGCCCGCTGCAACTCGGTTTTCACCGGGATGACCACCTCCCGGGCGAACAGGTCCTGGGGAAGACAGCTCTCGGTCCATTCCCGCATCAAGAGTTTCATCAGCTTATGCTCGTTGCATTCATCGTGGTCCAGTTGCCCCAAAAAGACCTCGGCAAAACGGCGCAGCAGATTTTCCAGACGCGGTCTGTCGGCGTCATCGCCCATGGCGGTCTGAATGGCGGCGATCCGCTGGTCCCGCATGTGCTTGAGCAACTGCCGGAAGACCTGCTCGTAGAGTTTTTCCTTGCTGCCGAAATGGTAGTTCACCGCCGCCAGATTGCAGCGGGCCAGCCGGCTGATGTCCCGGATGGAGGTATGGAGATATCCGCGATCGGCAAACATTCGTTCGGCGGTCTCCAGGATCCGCAGACGCGTGGCATGGGCCCGGTGAGCCGCGGAATCGTGATTGGTCGCGGCTGGCGGCGAGGCCGAGCTTGGCGGTTTTTTTTGATTATGTGCCATGGGCGCTGCCCTAAGGTTCCTGCGATAAAGGCATACAACAGTATGAAACAAATGTTTGAATTGTCAATATGATTATGCAAATTTATAAGTTCCTGTTAATTATAATCTTATGGGTTTATGGGGGAAATTGTCAGTCCTGTCTGGCGACGCGATTGCCCTCGCCGACCGCTTGAGTCTGATAATAAGTGCGCCTGTGGGGCAACGGGGAAGCACGCCCCAACAATTGTATAAGTAATTAATATTAAAGAACTTATGGTTTCCCGCCGCCGGTGCCTGTCGCTGGGATTAGCCGTAGAGTCACAGATGTTTTGCCTTCGCTATTTTCCCTAAACAAATCCGCCCGCCGGTCGAGATGGCGTAGGGAAGCAAAAAACGGCACCCAAGCGGTATTTGGCTCCGAGCCGGTGTGTTGGCATGAGGATTGCTAATTCCTCTCGTACTATCCGTGAATAGGACCGCGATTGTGTGCAAACAGTAAGAAGGAACGAACGAAGGAGAGAGAAAGATGAAGCATGGGATGAAAGGCATTATATTCGGACTGTTGATTATTGGCATTGCCAGTCCGGCAATGGCGAACCTGACCGTTCGGGTTCTGGATGGACCGGGAACGCCTCCGGGCGGCAGTTTCCTGACGGAGATCATGTCCGGCCAGGTGCACGGATACGGCGTGGGGCATCAGTTTGTCAGTTACTGCCTGGAGCGGACGGAATTCATCATTCTGGGGGTTACCTATAACGCTACTCTGGATACGGCGGCCTACGAGGGCGGTGGCGGCTCCCAGAGCGGCCAGGACCCGCTCAGCTACGACACGGCGTATTTGTTCACCCAGTTCTGCAAGGGCACCCTGAACGGCTTCGACGGCTCGGAAGCGGCCTACACCGGTCTGCAGCACGCCATCTGGCGTCTGGAAGGCGAGGCCTATCAGGCCAGCAGCTACGAGCAGATGTTCTACCAGGACGCCATCAACAGCGGTTGGACGAGCCTGGGCGATGTCCGGGTGTTGAATCTGTACAATATCAATGACGGACTCAACGGGAATATCCCGAACGATTTCCGTCAGTCCCAGTTGATCATGATACCGGCCCCGGGCGCCATGCTGCTCGGCAGTCTGGGCATCGGTGTCGTGGGCTGGCTGCGGCGGCGTCGAACCCTATAATGCCGTCGCAAGATGGCAGATACTTTCATAATCGGGCGGAAGGACGGTATAAGTCCTTCCGCCTGGTTTTTTTATTGCCGATGATGTGAACCGCCTTGGACCAAGCGATCGTTCGCGGTCAACGATTTACCCCCCGTCTGTGCTGCAAGCGATACTTCCTGTCGGGTTCGCCGTCCGCCTTACGCTCCGATGGAGCAGCCCTTTTCCATATGACGCCGGCGGCGAAATCAGATCAGCTCGTGCAGCCGTTGCAGGACCGGCTCGACGTCCCGGCCGCCGTAGCAGAACCGCATCTCCAGGAACCGCCGGCGGAACGCCTTGACCTCCTGCCGGATGGATTTGCCCTTGACGATCACGTCGTGGATGTATTGGGCCAGTTTCTGGAAGTCCTCCTGCTGCATGCCGAAGCGGGTCATCTCCTGGGTCCCCATGCGTAGGGCGTCGGATTGCGTGAAATTCTCCACCCGCGGGGTGGCCTGGTAGTTGGTGATGATGTTGTTATCCTCCAGGCGCCGGGCCGCCTCCATGCCCTTGGAGTGGCCGACGTTCAGGATCACCTGGTGCGTCTGGGTGAACTGGACGGCCGGATCGCCTTCCACCTTCATTCCCAGATCGCTCAAGGCCGTCGCCAGCACCTTGGCATGCTTCAATACCAGCGGCTGGTATTCATCCTTGAAATGATTCATCTCGTAGGCCGCCGCCAGCAGGCCCAGCATGGTCCCCAGATGGTGGTTGCTGACGCTGCCGGGAAACGCCCGCCGCCGGACGGCCTGCCAGAGCTCGTTTTCCTCGTCGAACGCCGAGGCGATCACGCCCCGCTGGGTGCCGAAGTAGGTTTTATGGGTCGAGCCGGTCACGACATCGGCGCCCTGGCCGAACGGCTCCTGGAAATGCGGACCCACCAGGCCCAGGACGTGGGCCATGTCATACATGATCACCGTATCCAGGCCCAGTTGGTCGACCTGGGCGCGGATCTGGGAGACCGGCTCCGGGTGCAGCACCATGCTCTTGCCGAAGATGATCAGTTCCGGCCGGTAGCGCTCCAGCAGCGGCCGGCAGGCGGATACGTCGATGCGATAGGGATTGTCTTCCTGCACCGGAAAGTTCACCGCCGCGGGCTTGCCCGTCTGGGGGTCCCGGGCGACGAAGTCCCGCAGGGCGCCCATCGGCTGGGAGCTCAGATGGCCGCCCCGGATGATGTGGTTGTTCATGACGCAGCGGATCCGCCGCTGTTCGCTTTGGCGGTCATTTCGATTGAGATAATCCACCATGGCGCTGAAGAATCCGGCGTTGGCCATCTGCCCGCTGACCAGCCGGGTTTCCACCTGGCGGCATCCCAGATAGCGCTTGAGTTCTTCCTCCAGGGCGTATTCCACGTCCCGAATGAAATCCGTGCCCTGGTAGTAAAATACGTCGGCATTGTCCATGCTCTTGATGCGCTTGTGTTCGGCGTACCGGCCGCCGGGATCCATCACCGACAGCAGCCGCACCACCGGCGACGGGGTCTGTTCCGAGGGGATCAGATTGACACACTCCTGTTGACGCCAAACGGTGTTGTCCACCGCCTTCTGCAGCAGCTCCTGCATCTGTGCCTTCATCGCATCTACGCCTTTCTGCTTGGTCTGGTCCGGGATTCTGTCCGGCCAGCGACCGCTGTCGGGGGGCCGGTAGCCCTTAAGCGGGCCTTAATACACTCTAGCAAAACTCCCGGCCGCTGGGCAAAATCACCCTCGTTTGGTCTAGCGCCTCAGTATCGTTAGACGCCCTAAATAGGCCGCATTGAGCCATCCCACCGCCAGGCAGGCCGCAGCGGCCGGGATGCCTTCTGGGCGGCTTACCTGTCGCTAACAAACAGGCATTGTCGCTACTGAGACCGCCAGGTTCCCGGAGGAGGTATTGACACCTAACGGTAAGTCAATAAGCAACTTACGAGGAATTCCTCTTAACGCAAGGTCCCGGTCTTGTCAAGATAAATTCGCCGGTCGGCCGCCATGAATCCGCCGGCCTCGGGCATATTCGGACCGAGAGGCGATAGTTGCCGGATTCGGAAGATATGTTCTGGCCGCGGTTATGGGACGCAGACCGCCTCCGGCGGCGGAGAAAACCGGCAGGGACCGGCGGATTTTTTCCCCGGTCGATTTGTTCTAAGCCGAGATGTTTTGCATAATTAAGATGGATTGTTGTAACAAAACGCCGGTGAAAATACCCGCGCGGGCCGGCCTTGGCTTATCGGGCCGGGAGGGTTTTCAGTACTGCTAACGGGAAATTTTTCGTCGCGGGGTTAATCGGGCCGGCAGATCCGCCGATACAACCACCGGTGCAATACCGCCGGTCGGGAGGAACCTGGGCGGGTATTGCGGATGAGTGGTTGGGTAGGATACGGGCGGCGGCTAGGCTGCTAGGATCGGGACGCCCTTTTTTGCCCCTCCAAAAGCCAGCGTAGCACAAGGATGCATGAGAGATCCGGCTTGCCAAGGCCGGGGCTCTCGGACGCGAGAGAATCCGTGCCTTGGCACAAAGGATGAATCTCATGCGATCCTTGCATCGACGCCGAAAACGGTATATAACCAGCCGCAAGAGCCCTCTGCATCTGGAGACCCTGACCTGTCGCTGCCTGCTGAGCGCGGATTTGGTCGGCGCCGCCGGCGGGGCGGATGCGGGCCTACTCGATTTTCTCGAGGCCCCCGGCAGGGGCTACGGGATCGCCGACTGTACCTTTGCCGATCCGGCGGCCTTCGACGATTGGGACTACTGGGCCGTCGAAGAGACAATCCATGGGACCGATTGCCTGGACACCATCCCTGCGTCTCTGGCGGATCTGTACCCGTCCGAATCCCAGGCCAGTCAGAGCGGTTACGTCCTCTATCTCGATTTCGACGGCGCCCAGGTCTACAGCCGCATGGGCGATTTCTGGCTGGGCAGCAGTTCCGTCGAGATCCCGGCCTACGATCTGGGCGTCTACGGCTGGGCCGGCCGCGAGCAGGAGTCCATCGACTACATCCTGGACTTCGTTCGCGAGGATTACGCCGCCTACAATATCACCATCACCACGCAGGAGCCCCTCGGCGGCGAGTATTCCACCATCTATGTCGGCGGCGACAACGGCTGGTTCAGCCCCTCCAGCAACGTCATCGGGGTGGCGACCTACGATATCGGCAACCACGATCCCAGCAACTACGGATTCGCCTTCCCGGACGAGCTGGGGATCTATTACAACTATTGCGGCGGCAGCCTGAAAAACTTCAGCGAATACCTGGCCAACCTGATCACCCACGAGGCCGGTCACAACTTCGGGGCCAACCACATCGACGATCCCAGCGCCACCATGAATCCCTATCTGGCCCTGACGCCCCGGCGCACCATGTTCGGATCGGGCCCGATACCCGCCAGCAGCTCCACCCAGGATACCCAGAGCCTCTTCGGGACCAATCTGGGCTATGCCCACGGGCCGGACGACTACGGGGACCTCCTCTCGCAGGCCCAGACGATTACCGCGAACGGCCAGATATCCGGCCTGCTTGAGCGGCGGGATGACGTGGACGTCTTTACCTTTACCGCCGGCGGCGATGGGACCGTCAGCATCGATATCGACACCCCGGACGGGGCGAATCTGGATTCCCTTCTGCGGGTCTATCGCAACGGCGACGGCCAGCTGCTGGCGGAAAACGACGACGCCTACGGCCAGTTGGATTCCTATGTCAGCCTGGAGGTCGCCCAGGGCGAAGCGTACACCATCTACGTATCCAGCGCCCTGAACAGTTCCTCCGGCAGTTATATCCTGCGGATTGAATTGGAGGCCCTGCCGGATGAGCCCGCCCTGCAGGTCGTCGACAGTATCGGCGATCCCCAGGATCACGCCCTGGATTTCGGCTCGTTGATCCTGGGCGAATCGGCGAGCTCGACGTTGACGCTGGGCAATATCGGCAGCGCCGATTTGATCATCTCCCAGATCACCGCCGGCGGATCGGTGACCATCGAGCCGGCCAGTCTGCCGCTGAACGGCTCGGACGATATCACCCTGGCGCCCGGCCAGGAGCTTTCGGTCCAGGTCACCTGCCAGCCCGGCGAGATCGGCATCTTTGCCCGGACGATTACGCTGGTCAGCAACGATCCCGACGAGCCGCTGGTTAGCATCCAACTGCTGGCGCAGGTCGAGCCGCCGGCGCCGGACATTGACGCCGCCGACAACCTCGAATTCGGTTCCCTGCCGCGCGGCCAGAGCGGCCAGCGGCTGCTGCAGATCGGCAACCAGGGCCAGGACACGCTGGAGATCCTGGATATTCAGGCGACCGAGCCCTTTGGGTGGGAGGCCGCCGGTGTCGACCTGCCGGTCTGGCTGGCGCCGGGCGAGAGTCTGTCGCTGACCGTCACGGTCAGTGCCGACCAGCGGGGCGTCTGGGAGGGCGAATTGTCCATCGTCAGCAACGATCCGGACGAGCCCGTCGTACAGGTTGATCTATCGGTCCAGATCGTCGGCGGTGTCCTCGCCGTGCACGAGAGTGCCCAGCAGGCCGATGACGGCCAGATCGATTTCGGACCGGTCCGGGTGGGCCAGGTGTCCAGCCTGCCGGTCATCCTGGAAAACGGCGGCGATGCGGACCTGACGATTCAATCGATTAGTGCCGGTGGCGGCTTTGAGCTCGATACGGTTCTGCTGGCTGGCGACGAGACGGACGATATAATCCTGGCGGCGGGCCAGAGTCTGACGGTCTATGCTTCCTATACGCCGGAACAGTTGGAGTCGGCCGCCGGCTGGCTGGAGATTTCCTGCGACGATCCGGAGGGGCCCCAGGCGCAGATTACGCTGGAGGCCACGGGCGTCGGCGGCGTCCTGCTGGCCAGCGAGGCCGATTCCCAGCCGGACGGCATCCGGCCGGCCGGATCCTACCAGGTGGGCCAGGAGTATGACCTGGCGGCGTGGGAGCTGACCAATCAGGGCACGGATCTGCTGACCGTGTCCCTGGCCTGGGCCGAAGGGATTCACTTCCAACTGCTGGGGCCCGCCACCATCATATTGCAGCCCAATGAGACCGTACTGGTTGAGGTGCGGCTGGATACCCAACTGGCCCGCACGCTGAGCGACACGTTGACCCTGACGGCCGACGATCTGGATCAGACCCAGGTCGAGCTGCTGTTCACCGCCGACGCCTACGCCCAGGTCAAGGCCGGACAGTCGTACCGGTTTGTGGATCATACCGGCGACGTGGTCACCGTCTCCGCGACCGGCCAGACGATCGCCTGCGTGACCGTGGGCCGGGCCGATCAGCCGGATATCGCCTCGATTACGGTGGTCCAGTCCGACGAGCAGGATTCCCTGCGTATCAACGTCAAGGGGTCCGGCCAGACGCGGCTGGGGGAACTGACCGGCGCGGGCGACCTGAAATCCATCCAGGCGCCCCAGGTCAACCTGGCGGGCGCGGGGATCGCCTGGAACGGCCAACTCAGGCAACTCAATCTGGGCATGGTCATGGCCGACGCCGATATCGCGTTCGCCGCCGCTGAGAAGGCCACCTGCCGACTCGGCGAGATCAGCGGGGATTCCCAGATCAGTATCGACGGCGCCTTGCAGAGCTTTTCGGCGGCGCGTTTCCTGGCCGGCCGTCTCCAGGCCGGCGGGATCGGTAGGATGACCGTGGGCGAGGGTCTGCTGGGCGAGGTGGAACTGGCCGGCGGCAGCCTGGAGCGGCTTTCGGTCCGCCGGGGCGATCTGGCGGGCAGCGTCAGCGCCGCCGGCCGGATCGGCAGCGTGCAGGTGGCCAACGGCGACCTGAGCGGCCGGATCGAGGCCGCCGGCGGCATCGATCTGGTCCTGGTGGGCCACGGCGAGCTGAACGGCGTCCTGCGGTCCGGTTTGACGATCGATACGATCCGGGCCGAGCAGATCATCCAGGCGGAGATCTCCGCTCCGCTGCGGATCGAGAAGATCCGCGTCAAGGAAAACATGCAGGACAGTCTGATCAGCATCGGCTACGATCCGGCCCCGGCCGGCAGCAAGTTTGCCATCCTGGCGGCCAATGAGGTGGATGCCCTGCTGGGGACACTGCGGATCGGGGGCACCTTCGCCGGCAGCACTGTCGCCGTCGGCGTGGCGCCCGACGCGGAGGGGTCCTTCATCCACGGCTCGGCCCATACGGCCAGCGGCACCATCGGCAAGGTGGTCCTGGAGCACGTCCAGACCGACAACGCCGACGATCCCTTCGGATTGGTGGCCTGCGACGGGATCGAAAGGCTCCGGATCGACCGGACCGCCGTCCAGACGGACTATCACCAGAACGATTTCTATATCACCGTATTGAAGTAGGGCGAATTGAAGGCCGTCTCTGGTTGCTTTGCACAGCCATGCCCGTATGCACTGGTCCACCGCTTGCGGGAAAAGTACGCCCGACTCGGAATTGCATGTTCATGCCCGCATGCACCTATCCGCCGCGAACGGCCACGGTAGGCCGGACTACATGGCCATGCCGCCGTCGACGCAGAGGACCTGGCCGGTGATGTAGCCGGCCTCGTCGGAGCAGAGGAAGGCGACGGCGCCGGCGACGTCCTGCGGCTGGCCCATGCGCTTGACGGGAATCACCTCCAGGGCCGCCTTCTTGACCATCTCCGGCAGGGCCGCGGTCATCTCCGTCTGGATGAAGCCCGGCGCGATGCAGTTGGCGGTCACGCCTTTCTTGCCGATCTCGCGGGCGATGGACTTGGTCATGCCGATCAGGCCGGCCTTGCTGGCGGCATAGTTGGTCGAGCCCGCCTGGCCCATCACGCCGGCGACCGAGGCGATGCAGACGATCCGGCCGAATCGGTTGCGGACCATGGAGCGGGCCGCCACCCGCGTGGCCGTGAAGGCCGCTTTCAGGTTGATATTCATGAGGATGTCGTAATCGGCGTCGTCCATCTGGATCATCAGCTTGTCGCGGGTGATCCCGGCGTTGTTGACCAGGATGCCGATGCCGCCGTATCGGTCGGCCAGCTGCTCCATGGTCGCCGTCAGAGCGGCGCTGTCGGTGATGTCGAGCCGGAAAGTAACCAGGTCGTCGTCGGCGCAGCCCTGGGCGGCGGCGACCTGTTTCAGCTCCGCCAGCTGCTCCGGATTGATATCGAAAACCGCCACGCGCCGGCCCTGCTTGATCAGGGCCAGGACAATGGCCCGCCCGATGCCGCGGGCGCCGCCGGTGACAATGGCCAAGCGTTTGTCCGACATTAGTACCTTCTCTCTGTTTGGGTTCCCATCTCGCGACAGGTTCGTTTTACGCGGCCCGCAGATCCCCGGGAGAAATGCAGGTTTACCCGTTTATGCCCGTCGAATACGGCCAGGATGGATTGTGCGGATTTGGGCGGGAAATGCAAATAAAAAATCGGCCGCCGGGGAGCCGGATTGAACGATGGGCGCCGGATTGATGCGGCGCGGTAATGCAGCCAATCCGTCGCCGGGCTCAGCCGCCGATGGAGGATAGGGTAATATTCTCCTGGCGGGGCCGGGCGGTTTTCTTGACCAGACCGGTCAGGACGCGGCCCGGACCGATCTCGATGAAACGCTCGAAGCCCTCGTCGAGGAGCGTCTCGATGGTCTGTTGCCAACGAACCGGGTTGACCAGTTGGCGAATGAGCTTGTCGGGAATGTCCGCCGTTTGGCCGTAGGGCTGGCCATCCACGTTGGCGTATACCGGGCAGCGCAACGGCGAGAGCGGCGTCGCCGCCAGCGCCTGGGCCAGCGTCTCGGCCGCCGGCAGCATCATCTTCGTGTGGAACGCCCCGGCCACCCGCAGCGGGATGGCCCGCATGGCGCCGTATTCCTCGGCCAGCTCCGCCGCCCGGCGGCAGGCGTTCTCGGTGCCGCTCAGGACGATCTGGCCGGGACAGTTGAAGTTGACCGGGACCAGCATCGGTGCGGCGCCGGCCGCTTCCGATGGAGACTCGGCCAGCACCGCGTCACAGAGTTCCTGTACTGTATTCGGCGTCAGGCCCAGGATCGAGACCATCGCGCCCGGTCGGGCGTCGGCCGCCTGCTGCATGCTCCGGCCGCGCAGCCGGACCAGCTTGAGTCCGTCGGCGAACGAGAGGGCCTCGGCGGCGTACAGGGCCGTGTATTCGCCCAGGCTCAATCCGGCGCAGGCGTCCGCGGTTACCGCGGCCGACTCCTCGTCCAGCAGACCCAGGCGCAGCGCCGCTAGGCAGGCGGCGCTCGTGACGAAGATCGCCGGCTGGGAGAATTCGGTGCTGTCGAGTTGTTCGGCCGGACCTTCGAAGCACAGGCGGGCCAGGTCATACCCGACGATCTCGTTCGCCTGGCGGTAGAGGTCCGCGATCTGCGGATGCCCGGCCAGCGTGCGTCCCATGCCCACCTGCTGGGCCCCCTGGCCGGGGAACATGAATAGCGTTTTCATCTTGGCGTTCTCGGCTTTCTCGTTTGTGGTTTTCCCGGCAACGACATACCGAACTCGATGCAGGCTAAAAGGGGCGGCGCCAAAAGTCAAAGGGAAAAGACGTCGCCGGAGAGGGTTACTCCGTGGTCGCATCCGGCGGGGCACCGGCGGAATTGGTCGGATCGGATGTTTCGGCGGTAGTGGTCGGATCGGCCGCATCGACGGCGGTCGGACGGGCCGCTTCGCCGAGGGGGGCGGCGGCCTGCTCCTGCCGGATGGGCAGGATGTCGCGGATGGAGCGGATATGGACGTCGCGCTGGGGGAAGGCGATTTCGATGTTCGCTGCCCGGAAGGCCTGGTCGATTTTCGTGTGCATTTCGTGGATGAGCTTGGGCCAGCGGTCGCGGTCGGCGATGAACACCCGCAGTTCGAAATCGAGAGCGCTTTCCCCGAAACGCCGGAAGATGGCCTGGGGTTTGGGGTCGTTCATAATCAGGGGGCTTTCCCGGGCGATCTGCAGGAGCAGGTCGCGGGCCTTCTGGGTGTCGGAGCCGTAGGCGATGCCGACGGGAATGACCACCCGGGTGATGGGATCGGAGAGGGTCCAGTTGATCAGCTGGTTGGTGATGAATTCCCTGTTGGGTACCAGCAGTTCGCGCCGGTCCCAGTCGGTGATGGTGGTGGCCCGCATCTGGATGCGGGTGACCTTGCCGTCCACCGCACCGACGGTGACGATGTCGCCGACGCGGATGGGCCGTTCGAACAGGATGATCAGGCCGGAGACGAAGTTGGCGAAGATCTCCTGGAGGCCGAAACCCAGCCCGACGGTGATGGCGGCGGCGAGCCACTGGACCTTGGCCCAGCCGATCCCGATGGCGTTGAAGGCGACGACGACGCCGATGATGGTGATGATGTACTTGGTGATGGAGGTGATCGCGAAGCTGACGCCGGCCTGGAGGGGCAGTTTCTGGAGGATGGCGATCTCCAGCAGGCCGGGCAGGTTGCGTCCGATGAAGAAGGTGATGCAGAGGATGAGGATCGACAGCAGCACGTCGCCGAGGTTCGTCAGGCCGCTGACGGGGATGTTGTCCAGGATGTTCAGGGCGGGAATCACCGGGGCCCAGACCAGCCAGAGCCCGACCAGCAGGGCGAAAATAATGACGCTGTGGAGCAGGTTCTTGGTCTGCGCGGAGATGCTGGACAGGTCCAGCTCCGGCTGGGGGGGCAGTTCGACCTCCGAGGGGGCCGCGTTGGCGTTCTGCTGGCGGAGCTTTTCCTGGAGGGCCAGCCGTTTCTTGCGGGCCTTCTCGATGGCGAGATGGCGCTGGGAGACCAGGATCCAGCGCAGGGCCAGGTCGTTGGCGATCCAGAGGATCAGGCAGAGCCAGAGCATCGCCCACAGGGTCCGGGTCAGCTGCATGGCGGTGTAGTAAAACCCGATAAAGGCCAGGAAACCCAGCAGGATCGGGACCAGCGGCGGCAGGGCCCTTTGCAGGGTTTTGACCCATCCGAACCGCTGGGCGTCGGAGCCGAGTTCCTCGGCGCCGCCGGGCTTGGGGGCGCGGAGGATGCGGCGGATGAACACGTACAGAAGGATTTGGGACCCGATAAACGCCAGCCGGCCCAGGGAATTCTCCCATTGGGGCTGATGGAGCCATTCGAGGGCGGCGACGATACAGCCCAGGGGCAGCAGCAGCAGGTACAGCCAGCGGATGTGCCGGCGCAGGCGGCGGAGGCGTTCGATCGGCCAGGCAAAGTGATCCTCGGCGAGCCCCTGGGGACGGCACAGATGGCGGATCGTCTCCAGCAGCAGCGTCAGGAGCGCCGCGAAGCGAATCCCCTCGGCGAGGGCCCGCACCGGTTCCGAGGAATCGGGGTAGCTTGCCAGCAGCCAGTACAGCCAGCCGAGGATCACCGGGGCGGGCAGGATCAGCCCGGCGGTGATCCCCAGCGCCGCCAGGGTGGGCGCAAAGCTGTAGGTGTATGACCGGGCGGCGGTCTTGCCGTGCTCGATGAGCGGCCGGATCAGGCGCCGGCGGATCAGCAGGATCCAGGCAATGATGAACAGCAGGCCCAGGATGCCCTTGGCCGGCGACGCCACGGTGGCCCGGCCGAGGCTGATCAGGAGTTGTCGGTAATGCCCGGGCGTAAACAACCACCGCAGGGCCTTGAGCATGGGTTTGAGATCGGCAGAGCCGAAGACGGTGGTGCTGCGAATCCAGAGGACGCGCTCGTCGATATAGAGCGAGATTTCCTCGGCGATGGCGGCCAGGTCCCGTTCCTTTTCGATCAGCGACTCGAGCTTGTCGTAATAGCTGTTGAAATCGTCATACAGGGCGGTGTAATAGTTGCGGCGGGCGTTGTAGAGCTTGCGGAGATCCTTTTCGATGGAGGTTCGCTGTTCGGGCCCGACAGAGGATTCCACCCGTGCCAGGGTATCGCGGACCAGCGGTTCGATGGAATCGTAGATGCTGCGCTGCTCCTGCAGTTCGATCTGCCGGATCTGGATATTGCCCAGGTCGTCGAGCTGTCGGCGAATGTCCTTGCGGAGTTCGCGGACGTCGGGCAGGCTGTCGCGCATCTTCCGCAGGCGCAGGGACATTTCATGCGTCAGGCCGACCGCCTGGAGCTTGCTGGTCAGGTTCTTGTAGTCGCTGCTGATCTGCAGCGATAGTTTCTCGATCCGATCGTATTCGCGGTTGGTGGCCTCGATCTTGTCGGGAAGCTTCTCGCGGAGGCGCCGTTCGGCGATCTGGGTGTTTTCCTCGGCCAGTTGTTTGACGACATCGTGGGACCAGGCGACCTGTTCGCGGATCTCCTTGGCGTCCTTGACGTCGGTCTTGGTTTGTTCGCGCCGCTTCGCGTCGACGATTTTCTGCCAGGATTTGACCAGCTCGTCTGCCTGGCCGAGCTGGCGGGCGGCCAGGTCGCGGCGGGCGATGATCAGTTCGCCCCGGGCGTCGTAGCTGGCGATTTCCTTCTGGTAGCGTTCGATCTCCTTTTCGGCGGCGAGCTTCTGGCACGACAGAAGGGTTTGGCGGGCCTGCGTCTGCTCGGCCGGTTCCTCGGCGGGCGCGGGGGCGGCCAGTCGTTCCTGGAGGTCTTCGAGACTCTTGCGGAGCCTGCTTATGTCCTCGGAGATTTTCTTGCGCCGCTCGGTGCGCTGGCGGGATTCTTCCTCGATAAGGGAGGCCTTGTTCTGGGCGTCCTGGTAGCTGGTCCGGGCCTGGCCCAGCAGATGATCGAGCTGCTGGACGGAGGCGTCCGGGGGGACCTGCGGCTCGGCCGGCGGGGCGGATTGTTCGAGCTGCTGGCGTATCTGCCGGAGCCGTTCGGGGGCCTGTTCCAGGTTTTGCTGGAATTCGGCGGCGGCGGCGGCGTGGCCCTTGGCGTCCCGGAGCACCTTGAGGGCCTCATCGTAGAGAGCTTGGATTTTTTGGGCCGTCTCGGACGGCAGGGCGGCGGTTTCGATCTGCTTTTTTTGGGCCAGGATTTGCTCTTCGGTGATCGGCCAGGCGGCCGGGACGTCCGGCCGGACCGGTTCGCCCTGCGCCGAGACCGGCATCCCCGTCGAGCAGACCAGGCAGGAGGCCAGCAGGATCAGAACGCAGGCACGTTTTAACCGCCAGGGATTCATGGTAAGAAATTATACTCAATCCGGCGGCGGCCGGGAAAGGGATTTTTACAGGCGGATGAGGTTGACCGCCCAGGTCAGGCCGGCGCCGAAGGCGACCAGGATGATCAGGTCGCCGGCCTGGAGGTGGTTGCCGGTCAGGGCCTCGTCCAGGGCCAGGGCGATGGAGGCGGCGGAGGTGTTGCCGTACTTGTCGATGTTGACGAACATCTTTTCGGGCGGCAGGTTCAGGCGCTTGACCACGGATTCGATGATCCGGGCATTCATCTGGTGGGGCACGATCAGGGCGATGTCGTCATTGCCGATGCCGCATTGTTGGTAGGTCTCCTCGACCATCTCGACGATCCGCCGGACGGCAAGCTGGTAGGTTTCCCGCCCGCGGATCCACATATAGATCTTGCTGGGGTCATCGAGGGGTTTGCCGGCGGGGTGGCGGCTGCCGTAGGCCTGGCAGCAGAGGGTGTCCCAGCCGCTGCCGTCGGCGTGGAGGCTGCTGTAGAGAACGCCGCGGGTGGAATTGTCCTCGGCCGCCAGCAGCACGGCGCCGGCGCCGTCGCCGAACAGGATGCAGCTGGCCCGGTCGGTGTAATCGGTCAGGGTGGACAGGGTTTCGGCGCCCAGGACCAGGGCGGTGCGGATCTGGCCGGTTTGGATCATGGCGCTGGCGGTGGCGATGCCGTAGGTGTACCCGCTGCAGGCGGCGGCCAGGTCGAAGGCGCAGCAATGGTGATTGCCCAGGCCGTTCTGAACGAAACAGGCGGTCGAGGGGAAGACCATTTCGGGGCTGATGGTGGCGCAGATGATGGTGTCCAGGTCCGCCCCCGTAAGGTCGGCACGATCCAGCGCCTGGCGGGCCGCCTGCAGCGCCAGGGTCGCGGTGCTTTCGCCCTCGCTGATGATCCGACGCTGCTTGATGCCCGTGCGCGTGGTAATCCACTCGTCGGTGGTATCAACCATTCGTTCCAGGGCGGCGTTATCCAGTATGTTCGCCGGGACGGCACTGCCGGTGGCTCGGATGACGGCTCTGCGTGTTGCCTGAAACTTCCCGTCCTTCGTAGTGTTTGTCATTCTTGTGATGGATGTCCGGTGTGATAAGGGGTCAAGCGGCGCCGGGCCCGCCCAGAAGGTTGTCAGCTTCCGTCGCTGGCTCTGCCGGCCTTCCATGCGCTAGCGTTACCTACGCTAGAACCCAGTATTCGTCTCCCATTGCCGCAGGGGCTCGAGATCGTGCCCTTGGGCTCCTGCGCGTCGATGTCCCCTTGACGTCCCGGGGCGCCAGTCGCAACACAAGGAACCCGCCGCGCGAGCGCGGCGCTGCGCCTCGTCAACCGTCCGGCAGATCGCAGCGTATCAGGAAATTTCTCCGTCGTCAACGGCCACTTTTTGCAGCTCGGCGGCGATTTTTTTGTTGATGCCCAGTTTGACCTGGTCGCGGCAGCGGAGGATGGCGTTCTTGATCGCCCGCTCGTCGCTGCTGCCGTGACAGATGATGCAGGTGCCGTCCACGCCCAGCAGCGGCGCGCCGCCGTATTCCGAGTAATCATGGCGGGCGTACATGCGGTCGATGATCGGCTGGATGCGGTGCACGAATTCCGGGTCCTCCAGGGACAACTCCCGCTTGATGGACTTGAACAGACCCTCGGCCAGGCCCTCGGTGAGCTTGAGGATCACGTTGCCCACGAAGCCGTCGCAGACGATCACGTCCGCGGGGCGGTTGAGGAAATCCCGGGTCTCGACGTTGCCCACGAAGCGGATGCGCTCATCGTCACGGAGCAGCTGATTCGTCTTGCGCACCAGCTCGTTGCCCTTGGCGTCCTCCTGGCCGATGCTGATCAGGCCCACGCTGGGATTCTCGATCGAGAGCACCTCGCGGGCGTAGAGGCTGGCCATCAGGGCGTATTGGTAGAGGTGGGCCGGCTTGGGGGCGATGTTGGCCCCCACGTCACAGACCGTCACGGGGCCGCCGAAGGTGGGGAACACCACCATGATGCCCGGCCGCAGAACGCCCGGCAGGGGGCGCAGCCGCATCTGGCAGGCCGCCACGTAGGCCCCGGTGTTGCCGGCGCTGATGGTCACGTCCACCTGCTGTTCGGCGGCGTGCTTGGCCATCACGGCGATCGAGCTGTGGCGTTTGCGCCGCAGGGCGTCCACCGGCTGCTCGTCCATGCCGATGACCTCCGGGGCATGTTCGATGCGAATCGCCTTCTCCCAGATCTGGGCCGGGCCCAGCAACTCCCTCAGGACCGGCTCGTCACCGAAGAGGATCAGCGTGTCGTCGTCCAGATCCCCGAGGGCCTGCAGGGCGCCGGCCACCACCACGTTCGGCGCCCGGTCGCCACCCATACCATCCAGTGCAATCCGCATGAATTCCGCTTTCCTGGTTCGATGTCCCTTTGCCGGTAAGGTGTCGAATGCCCCGATATCAAAAAATCAATCGATCCCCAAACGGACCCGTGGAGGGAAACGCCAATAAGCCTTTTTGTACCAAATAGTTACAGCCAAACTGCCCGGAAAGTTGCCATCGGGCCGTATTTGCTGCACGACAAATATGTCGATTCAATCCCTGGGCGGCGGTTTCATTTAACTCAATGTTGAGCAAATTTGGTTTGCCCAAATCGATTCGAATTTATGCCCACCCCGGTTTATAACTTATAACATCATGAGTGACGCAGGCGTTCAACCGCCCGGGTTGGACCAATGGCCTTCATTTTGTAGGACGCCCTTGGTTTCAGGATTCCTTGGCCAGATCCAGCTTGAACTTGGGATTCAAATAGCCGCAGTGGTCGCAGACGGCATGAGGCAGCTTGGCATTGTTGCACTGCGGGCAGATGGAATAATTTACCGGATTCAGGGCCTGATGGCTTCGGCGCGTGCGGGTTCGGGATTTCGATGTCTTTTTTACCGGAAGCATAATTTCTACCTAACCTTTTGTTGTTAATAGGTTTATGGTTGAGCTCTCTTTTCGGGGTGCCTCGGGCGGTTTGCCTTAGCTATACTTAGTAAAGGCAGGAGGTTAGGGAAATCCATCGTCCGTGTCAAGGAAAAATCACCCCTGAACTTGACCGCTTCTGCCATGCCGGGTTACGGCAAAAGGGCTTGTTTTGGCTGGCCGCCAGCGTCGCGTTGTTGGCGGGCGAGCGCCGGATCCGGCCGTCATCCCGCGGTGGTCGTCCGCGCCCCGATACCTCATGCAGGTTTACAGCGTCTGGAGATTATGCTAGAAAGGGGCAGACGGCCCCAGGATGTACAAGCGGAACATACATA